>NZ_JBEXPB010000008.1:0-217695 GCF_040611795.1 Streptomyces sp. NPDC006529
CCGCGACCACCTCGACACCGTCGCTGCCCAACTCAACGGCCGCCCACGCAAAACGCTCGGCTGGGAAACCCCAGCCGAGCGCCTGCATAAACTGCTCGCAGCCTGATCCATACGACCACGTGTTGCGACGACCCCTAGAAACCGCCGACCGGGGGCGGGGCCTTCGTGCGCACACGGGGCGGGGCGGCCGCCGCCGTCACACGAGGCGGCCGGTGCCCAGGCCCGGGTCCGGATCGTGCTCGGCGGTCAGGCCGCCGCCGCCCGGCAGGCTGCCCGGGCCGTCCAGGATCCCCGACTGGGCGATGAGGTAGCCGAGCTGCGCGCGGCTCCCGCTGCCGAGGACGGTGGCCAGCTTCGCGATGTGGGCGCGTGCCGTCCGTACGTTCATTCCCAGCCGCCGGGCGATGGCCTCGTCGACGTACCCCTCGACCAGGAGCTGCGCGATGGAGCGCTGGACGCCCGAAATCCCCTCGGGGGTGTGCCGGTACGTCACTTCCTGGCGCAGGGGCACAGCGCGCCGCCAGAGCTGCTCGAAGACCTTGATGAGGTACTCGACCAGGCCCGGGTGCCGCAGCTCCAGCGCCACCCGCCGGTCGTCGCTGGCGGGGATGAAGGCGACGGTGCGGTCGAAGATGATGAGGCGCTCTATCAGTTCTTCCAGCGTACGGATCTCCACCTTGCCCGCGGAGATCCGGTCGACGTAGGCCAGCGTGCCCTGGCTGTGCCGCGCGGTGTGCTGGTAGAGGGTCCGTATGCTGACCCCGCGGTCGATCAGCGGGGCGTCCCGCTCCAGTGCCTGGGTCAGGGCGAGCGAGGGCCGGGCGCCGCCCGGCTGGACCGTCAGCACCTCGGTGTGGCACTCGGCGGTCGCCAGGTTCAGGGCGGCGTTGATCCGCTCGAAGCCCTCCAGCACCGTGATGGCGTGGGTGTTGGCGGGGCTCTGGGCACTGATGGCGAGGAACGGCTCGAAAGCGTCGGTGAGATCTACAGCGCTGCGTCGGCGGTCCTGGATCTCGCGTTCAATCGGATGCAGCCGTTGGGCCAATGCGACGGACGGGGGAACCGGACGCAGCTGGTTCGCGTCGTCCGGATCGGGCTGCAGAAGAGCGAATTCAAGCAGGCAGGGGGCATTTTCAACTTCTCCCCTTGCGATACGGCCCGTACTGAGCGCCGCCGCGTAGAGCCGCGCTCCCTCGTCACACAGAGACGTGACGGGGTGGGGATGTGTCTCGTTTGTGCCACTTCTGGGCAAATCTCCACCCCCCAGGGTCCTGAACATGCAAGAACATGATGCATCGTCCCTGTGGCAGTGACGTGCCTGAATGAGCCATCGTCGGACACGCGGGGGAGAGGATTCCATCAAGTGAGGACGAAGCCGACCATGTACAAAAGAATGCTTCGCTCGGCGCTTGCCGTTGTTTTCTCCGCCGTTGCGGTTTTTGGTGCAATCAGCGCCGTCGACACAGACGCGGGGAGCGCTAGGGCCAGCCATGACACCGGCTGGACCAGTGCGCCGGCAGGAACATCGTTCGACACCGGCTGGACCAACGGGCCGGTTCTGAAGAACGATCTGAAGGACGACACGGGCTGGACCGATTCTCCGCAGGGCACCGGGGGAGACACCGGGTGGACCTCCCACCCCGAGGCGGTGTCGTCATGACCCCCGACGACCGCGACTTCCGTCGCGAAATGGCATCGGCGTACCGATCCGGATGGCAGTTCATCGACCTCGTCACGGCCATCCCCCACACCGGCGATTCGTTGATGGTCACCTTGTTCGGCCAGCCGATCGTCGTCGTGCGCGAGGAGGACGAGGACGTCCGTGCCTACCGCTGCCTGCGCCGTCCCCGGGGCGCGCCGCAGCCCGTCCGCTGCGAGGTGCGGTACGGGATGGTCTTCGTCAACCTTGATCAGCGCGACCACCAGCTTTTCGAACCCGATGCCACCACCGCCACCCCCCGCAGTGCCTGAAGCGATTCCCCCGTCGTCACAGATCGCTCAGGCGCTTCCCCCACACAGCGGCGCCGTCGTGAACCTGAACACGATGGCGCCGCTGTGCTCCTCCCGTCCAGTGCTCGCACCGGGAACGTTCCGGAATTGGCCCGAATGAATCCGCGGCGCCGCACCCCTGCGCCGCACCACCCGCACACCCGAACCGCCCGCACCGCCCGCGACGCGCCCCGCGCCGCACCCCGAGCCCGCCGCCCGCGCCGCCCCGAGGGGCACACCCCTGCTCCGCCCCTCAGGCGCGGCCCATCGCGCGCTCCAGAGTGATCTCCAGGACGACCCGGTCCGGATTGGGCGACGGGACGCGTCCGTACCGCTGCGCGTAGCGCTCCACCGCCTCGGCCACCGACGCCGGGTCGTCGAGGATCCGCGCGCGCCCCTCCAGCGTCGCCCAGCGGCGCCCCGCCATCTGGCACACCGCGACCCGGGCCCCCTCGGGCCCCGCCGCCAGGACGTTGCGGATCTTCTTGCTGTGCTTGTTGCTGATCACCCGCGCCACCCCGGCCTCCGGGTCGTACGTCACGCCCACGGGCACGACGTGCGGCGTCCCGTCGGGGCGCGGGGTGGTCAGCGTGCAGACGTGCCGTTCCTGCCAGAAGGCGAGGTAGTCGGCCGTCGGGTTGAGTGCGTCATGGGACATGCGCCGAAGCGTACGAGCTTGCCCTTGAGTGGAATAGACTCAACTTTGTGCACGCTTCCCTTGGCAGAGAAGGAACGGAAGAAGGAACGGAGAGGAGCCGTACGTGGACGCCGAGCTGACCAACAAGAGCCGCGCTGCCCTGAACGCCGCCACCAGCAGGGCGGTCCGGGGCGGCCACGCCGACCTGACCCCCGCCCACCTGCTGCTGGCCCTGCTCACGGGCGAGGACAACGAGAACGTCACCGACCTGCTCGCCGCCACCGAGGCCGACCAGGCCGTCGTACGGGCCGGCGCCGAGCGCCTGCTGGCCGCGCTGCCCAGCGTCACCGGGTCCACGGTCGCACCGCCGCAGCCCAGCCGCGACCTGCTCGCCGTACTCGCCGAGGCCGACCGCGAGGCCGGGCGGCTCGGCGACGAGTACCTCTCCACCGAGCACCTCCTCATCGCCATCGCCGCCCAGGGCGGTCCGGCGGGCGAGGTGCTGTCCGCGCAGGGCGGCACCGCGAAGAAGCTGCTGTCCGCATTCGAGACCTCAAGAGGAGGGCGGCGGGTGACCTCCCCCGACCCCGAGGGCCAGTACAAGGCCCTGGAGAAGTTCGGCACCGACTTCACGGCGGCCGCCCGCGAGGGCAAGCTCGACCCCGTGATCGGCCGCGACCACGAGATCCGGCGCGTCGTCCAGGTCCTCTCGCGCCGCACGAAGAACAACCCGGTGCTCATCGGCGAGCCCGGCGTCGGCAAGACCGCCGTCGTCGAGGGCCTGGCGCAGCGCATCGTGAAGGGCGACGTCCCGGAGTCCCTCAAGAACAAGCGGCTCGTCTCCCTGGACCTCGGCGCGATGGTGGCCGGGGCGAAGTACCGCGGCGAGTTCGAGGAGCGGCTCAAGACCGTCCTGTCGGAGATCAAGGCCAGCGACGGCCAGATCATCACCTTCATCGACGAACTGCACACCGTCGTCGGAGCGGGCGCCGGCGGCGACTCCGCCATGGACGCGGGCAACATGCTCAAGCCGATGCTCGCGCGCGGCGAACTGCGCATGGTCGGCGCGACCACCCTCGACGAGTACCGCGAGCGGATCGAGAAGGACCCGGCGCTGGAGCGCCGCTTCCAGCAGGTGCTGGTCGCCGAGCCCAGCGTCGAGGACACCATCGCGATCCTGCGCGGGCTCAAGGGCCGCTACGAGGCCCACCACAAGGTGGTCATCAACGACAGCGCGCTGGTCGCCGCCGCGACCCTCTCCGACCGGTACATCACCTCCCGCTTCCTGCCCGACAAGGCGATCGACCTGGTCGACGAGGCCGCCTCCCGGCTGCGCATGGAGATCGACTCCTCGCCCGTCGAGATCGACGAGCTCCAGCGCTCGGTGGACCGGCTGCGGATGGAGGAGCTGGCGCTGAAGAACGAGTCCGACCCGGCCTCGATCGAGCGCCTGGAGCGGCTGCGCAAGGACCTCGCCGACAAGGAGGAGGAGCTGCGCGGCCTGAACGCCCGCTGGGAGAAGGAGAAGCAGTCCCTGAACCGGGTCGGCGAGCTGAAGGAACGCCTCGACGACCTGCGCGGGCAGGCCGAGCGCGCCCAGCGCGACGGCGACTTCGACGCCGCCTCCCAGCTGCTGTACGGGGAGATCCCGGCGCTGGAGCGGGAGCTGGCGGAGGCCACCGAGGCCGAGGCGGAGGTCTCCCGCGACACGATGGTCAAGGACGAGGTCGGCCCCGACGACATCGCGGACGTGGTGGGCGCCTGGACCGGGATCCCGGCCGGGCGGCTGCTGGAGGGCGAGACGCAGAAGCTGCTGCGGATGGAGGAGGAGCTGGGACGGCGCCTCATCGGCCAGAAGGAGGCCGTCCAGGCCGTCTCGGACGCCGTGCGCCGCACCCGCGCAGGGATCGCCGACCCGGACCGCCCGACGGGCTCGTTCCTCTTCCTGGGACCGACCGGCGTCGGCAAGACCGAGCTGGCCAAGGCCCTCGCGGACTTCCTCTTCGACGACGAGCGGGCCATGATCCGCATCGACATGTCGGAGTACGGCGAGAAGCACAGCGTGGCCCGCCTGGTCGGCGCCCCGCCCGGCTACGTCGGCTACGAGGAGGGCGGCCAGCTCACCGAGGCGGTGCGCAGGCGCCCGTACTCCGTCGTGCTCCTCGACGAGGTGGAGAAGGCGCACCCGGAGGTCTTCGACGTGCTGCTCCAGGTCCTCGACGACGGGCGGCTCACGGACGGCCAGGGCCGGACGGTGGACTTCCGCAACACCATCCTGGTGCTCACCTCGAACCTGGGCAGCCAGCACCTGATGGACCCGCTGACCTCGCCGGAGGTGAAGAAGGCGCAGGTCCTGGAGGTGGTGCGGGCGAGCTTCAAGCCCGAGTTCATCAACCGCCTGGACGACCTGGTGGTCTTCTCCGCCCTGGACCGGGACGAGCTGGCGCACATCGCCGAACTCCAGATCGGCCGCCTGGCGGCCCGTCTCGCGGAGCGCCGCCTGACCCTCGACGTCACGCCGGAGGCGCTGGCCTGGCTCGCGGACAAGGGCAACGACCCGGCCTACGGGGCCCGGCCGCTGCGCCGGCTGATCCAGACCGCGGTCGGGGACCGGCTGGCCCGCGAGATCCTGGCGGGCGAGGTCAAGGACGGCGACACCGTCCGCGTGGACGTGGCGGGCGAGGGCCTGCTGGTCGGCAAGGCGCTGTAGCCGCCGCGGCGCCGCAGGACGCCCGCGGGCGCCGTCCGGCCGGACGGCGCCCGCACACGTCGGGCCATACACGCCCTTAACCAGCTCTTATGCCTGTCCGCCCGGAGCGGATCGCGCGTCCGGGGGTGGACACGGGGTGGGCGCGATGGGGGAGGATGAAGGTATCCGCACGAAGGGAAGTACACGGTGAGCATCGACCCGGCCTCGATTCCGAACTTCGGGGGTCAGCCCGAACCGCAGGCCACAGGATCGGCGGGACCCGTCGTCCCCGACCAGGATCTGGTCAAGCAGCTCCTGGAGCAGATGGAGCTGAAGTACGTCGTCGACGACGAGGGTGACCTCGCGGCGCCGTGGGAGGACTTCCGCACGTACTTCATGTTCCGGGGCGAAGACGAGCAGCAGGTCTTCTCGGTGCGGACGTTCTACGACCGTCCGCACGCCATCGAGGACAAGCACCAGCTCCTCGAGGCCATCGACGACTGGAACCGCCGCACCCTGTGGCCCAAGGTCTACAGTCACACCCACGACGACGGCTCGGTCCGTCTGATCGGTGAGGCGCAGATGCTGATCGGCACCGGCGTCTCCCTGGAGCACTTCGTGTCCTCCACGGTCAGCTGGGTCCGCGCCTCCATCGAGTTCGACAAGTGGCTCCTGGAGCAGTTCGGCCTGGAGAAGGACGTCGACTCGGCGGATTCCGCCGACGAGAAGGGCGACGCCGAGGGCGACGACTCGGGAAACTGAGTCACGCGCGCCCGGACGAGCCCTACAGCGGTACGTGGGACACGAGCATCAGATAGGCCCCGTAGCCGCACGAGAGCCCGGCCAGGACCCCGGTCACCACGACCGCCGTCCGCGGCCGGGCTCTCGCCATGGCGGCCGCGAGCGGCAGCAGCAGCGGGAAGGCAGGCAGCAGGAAGCGCGGCTTGGAGTCGAAGAACCCCGCGCCGCCGAGGGTTATCACCAGCAGCACGGCGGTGTACACGAGCAGCGGCAGCGGCGCCCGGTCCAGGGCGAGCAGCACGCCGAGGCCCACCGCCAGCGCCAGGACGACGAGCGTCATCGCGGAGTTGGGCGAGCCCTGGCCCATCAGCACCCGCGAGGCCGAGCGCACCGCCGAGGCCCCGAAGTCGAAGCGCGAGCCCCAGGAGTCCTGCACGGCGAAGTAGCCGCCCAGCAGGTCGCGCCGCCGGACGCCCACGGCCAGGAGGTACGCCGCCCAGCCCGCCGGGGCCAGCAGCCCGGCCGCCCACACCGCGGGCCGCCGCAGCCCCCCGCGCGCCAGCAGCGCGTACAGGGCGGTCACCGACACCGCCGCGGCCACCGCGATGCCGGTGGGCCGGGTCAGCCCGGCCAGCACCGCGAGCCCCGCCGCCCACAGCCACCGCTCGCGCAGCAGCGCGTACAGCGACCAGGCGGCCAGCGCGGCCAGCAGCGACTCCGTGTACCCGGTGGTGAAGACCACGGCGTGCGGCTGGACCCCCCACAACGCCACCAGCAGCACCCCGGTCCGCGCCCCGGCCACCCGCTCGCCGACCCGGTAGACCCCGACCGCGGCCGCGGCGGCCGCCCCCCAGGCGACCAGCAGCCCCGCCCCGGCGGCCCCCACGGGCAGCAGGAGGGTCGTGAGCCGCATCAGGGAGGGGTAGAGCGGGAAGAACGCCAGATCGCTCTGCACGGAGCCGCTGTGCGGCCAGGCGAGGCTGCGCCCGTACCCGTGCTCGGTGATCGCGACGTACCAGCCGGAGTCCCAGGAGGTCCCGAGCACGGCGAGCGGGTCCTTGCCCGCCCACCACGCGCCGAGCGCGATCACGAGCACCCCGGCGGCGCGCACCGCGGCGAACACCGCCAGCGCGGCCACCCCGGCCGACAGGCCCCCCGCCGCCCGGGTCCGCGGCGCAGCCGTCACCGTGCGCGTGGTCATGTTCCCGGCCTTCCGGTGCTGCGTCCGTCCGCTGATGGAAGGCCGTCAGGGGAGACCCTACGAGTCGGCCCGGCCGCGCGCCCGGGCGGCCTCCGGGCAGCCCGGCGGCGCACTCAGAGCCGGGAGAGGCGGCCCAGCCGGGTGGCGGCTTCCTGGAGGACGGAGTCCTGCTTGCAGAAGGCGAAGCGGACCTGGGTGGCGCCCGCGGCCTTGTCGTCGTAGAAGACCTGGTTGGGGATGGCCACGACCCCGCAGAGGGCGGGCAGGCGGCGGCAGAAGTCGAGGCCGTCGTGCTCGCCGAGGGCGGCGATGTCGGTGGTGATGAAGTAGGTCCCCGCAGGGGTGTACACCTCGAAGCCGGCCGCTTTCAGGCCCGTGGAGAGGATGTCCCGCTTGCGGGCCATGTCGGCGCGGAAGCCCTCGTAGTAGGCGTCGGGCAGGTCCAGTGCCTGGGCGATGGCGTACTGGAAGGGGCCCGAGGAGACGTACGTCAGGAACTGCTTGGCCGAGCGGACCGCCGCGACCAGGTCGGGCGGCGCCGTGACCCAGCCGACCTTCCAGCCGGTGAAGGAGAAGGTCTTGCCGGCGGAGGAGATCGTCACCGTGCGCTCGCGCATCCCCGGCAGCGAGGCGAGCGGGATGTGCGCGCCCTCGAAGACCAGGTGCTCGTAGACCTCGTCGGTGACGACCAGGAGGTCCCGCTCCACGGCGAGGGCGGCGATCCCGGCCAGTTCTTCGGCGCCGAGCACGGTCCCGGTGGGGTTGTGCGGGGTGTTCATGAGCAGCAGCCGGGTGCGCGGGGTGACGGCGGCGCGCAGCTCGTCGAGGTCGAGGGCGAAGGCCCCGGCGTGCGGGCGCAGGGTGACCGGGACGCGGGTGGCGCCGGCCATGGCGATGCAGGCGGCGTAGGAGTCGTAGAACGGTTCGAGGGCGATGACCTCGTCGCCCGGTTCGAGGAGGGCCAGCAGGGAGGCCGCGATGGCCTCCGTGGCGCCCGCGGTGACCAGGACCTCGGTGTCCGGGTCGTAGGACAGGCCGTAGAACCGCCGCTGGTGGCGGGCGACGGCGGCGCGCAGCTCGGGGACGCCGGGGCCGGGCGGGTACTGGTTGCCGCGGCCGGAGAGCACCGCGCGGGAGGCCGCCGCCGCGATCTCGGCGGGCCCGTCGGTGTCGGGGAAGCCCTGCCCGAGGTTGATCGATCCGGTGCTCGTGGCCAGCGCGGACATCTCCGCGAAGATCGTCGTGCCGAAGGAGGCGAGACGGCGGTTCAGGAAGGGGCGGCTGCCGCCCGCGGGTGCGCTCATGGGCGTCATCCTTGGCCAAGCTCTGGAGTTGCTCAAGTGTGCTTTGCCCGGAACGGGCCGCGGGAATCCCCTCGTCACGCGGGACGCGGGGATCCCGCTCCTCGGGGGACCGAGGCGTACAGGAGGGGGGCGAGGACCGTGTTCCTGGCCTTTTTCATCGGTATCGCGGCAGTGCTGGTGGGGTTCTTCTGGTGGCTGGTGCGGGGCGGGGCCCGGGGATGGTCCGGCTCTTCCGGCTCGTCCTGCGGCTCCGGCAGCTGGTGGGCGGGTGACGGCGGGTCGTCCTCGGACGGCGGATCGTCCTCGTCCTGTTCCTCGTCCTCGTCGTCGTCCTGTTCGAGCAGCTCCTGCGGATCGTCGTCCTCCTGCGGGGGCGGCGGGTGCGGCGGCAGCTGACGGCGGGCCGGAGTAGGCGGATGGGATATGCGGGGGGAAGGTTCCCGGCGGGGGTGGTTTCCGCCGGGCACCTTCCCGGTAATTCCCTGCTGGTGCCGGTGGTGGGACCGCCGCGCGGGACCGCTGGTTGAACACCTGAACTGTGGAGCCCCCGGGGGGATGTAAACCCCTTCAAGTTGGGTAAAAACGCTGTGGATGCCGTGCCTTTCATGATTCCCTCGGTTGAGTAGACCAGTCCTCGGACCTCGCTGGACTTCCTGTGGACCCGCCGGTGATCCCCCACCCGTTGCCTACCGCTGGCGGGACCCGGCCCATCTCCCCTCGCGCGTTTGCGGAGTCGACTCATGCTCACGACCCTCCAGACCACCTATACCGACACGCGTGCCGCCGACCTCGCCTGGGCCCTGGGTCGGGAGCGGCTGCCCGCCCTGGCCGTACTGAACCTCCAACTGGAGGGTGCGAAGGTGGAGCTGCGCCTGCTCGGCGCCTCCCACCAGGTGTTGTTGGAGGAAGGCGCGGTGCTCTGCTCGGAGACGGTCGCCTGCATGCCCGGCAGCAGCACCCCCCTGCCCCTCGGCGTGGCCAAGCGGGTGGGTGACTGGGAGTACGAGTTCGCCGCCCGCGTGGAGACCCTCTCCGAGGGCTCTTTCGCGGGGCGCGCGCAGGAGTTGCTCGCCCTCGTCGCGGATCACCCGAACGGGCTCGCCGGAACCTTTCCGGGCAGTCCGCACGCCTTCACGGCGCTGCTCGTGCAGCGGTGCGAGGGGCAGGTGCGCTGGCGGACCTGGCACGCGTACCCGCAGGAAGGGCAGTTGGTCGCGACCCGGACCCGGGTGGGCGTACGGATGGCGGCCGCCGCGCTGTAGGGCGGTGTCGTGCGTCGGGCGGGCGCGTACCGGTCGGGCCGGTGCACCGGCGGCCCGGACCGCGTGGCGCGCGATCCGGCGCGCGGCCGCCCGCGCGGTGCTCCGCGGTTACTCCAACTGGCAGGCATGGCACACCACTTGCACCCATGTGGGTGACGGGGTGCGGGCGGGCTGTGACGTACGGTTCGCTGCATGATCGACCGTTCCACCCCCGGCGGCGTGCTCCCGGCAGCGAAGCCGAGGGGCAGGGTCACGGTCCCGGCCGCCCTCCCCGTACGGCCCCGGACCGGCCGACTCCTCGTCCTGGCCACCGTGTTCGTCTGCGCCGCCTGCGGGCTCGTCTACGAGCTGGAACTGCTCGCCCTCGGCTCGTACCTGATCGGTGATTCCGTCACCCAAGCGTCGGTGGTGCTCTCCGTCATGGTCTTCGCCATGGGCGTCGGCTCCCTGCTGGCCAAACGGCTGCGCGGGCGGCCCGCCTTCGGCTTCGGAGCCGTCGAAGCGCTGCTCGCCCTCGTCGGGGGGCTCTCCGCCATGGCGCTGTACGCGTGCTTCGCCTGGTTCGGCGAGTCCAGAGCGGCGCTGGTCGCCTTCTCGCTCGTCATCGGCGTGCTGATGGGAGCCGAGATCCCGCTGCTGATGACCCTCATCCAGCGGGTGCGGCGGCAGGACGCGGGCGGCGCGGTGGCCGACCTCTTCGCCGCCGATTACGTCGGAGCGCTCGTCGGCGGCCTCGCCTTCCCCTTCCTGCTCCTGCCGTTGCTCGGCCAGCTCACCGGCGCGATGCTCACCGGCACCGTCAACGCGCTGGCGGGCGGCGCCCTCGTCCTGTGGCTGTTCCGCCGCGACCTGAGCCGCCGCGCGCGCTGGCTGCTGCTCGCCGCCAACGTGAGCGTGCTGCTCGTCCTGGCCGCGGCCACCGTGCTGGCGGGGGACTTCGAACGGGTGGCCCGGCGCGCGGTCTACGGGGACGAGGTGCGGGTCGCCGTCCAGACCGGCGTCCAGGAACTCGTCGTCACCGGGCCGGCCGCCGGCTCACCGCGCTCCCTCGACCTCTACTTCGACGGGCGGCTGCGGGTCAGCGGTTACGACGAGTACCGCTACCACGAGGCCCTCGTGCACCCGGCGATGGCGGGCCCGCACGCCCGCGTGCTCGTCCTCGGCGGCGGCGACGGGCTGGCCGCCCGCGAGGTGGCGCGCTACCGCGACGTCGAATCCGTCACCGTCGTGGAACTCGACCCCGGCGTGGTCCGGCTCGCCCGCACCGACCCGATGCTGTCGCGGCTGAACGCGCACGTGTACGCCGACCCGCGCATCGGGGTGGTGGCCTCTGACGCCTTCCGCTGGCTGCGCGGACCCGGCGCGGCCGGCCGGTACGACGTCATCGTCTCCGACCTCCCCGACCCCGGCATCACGCCCAGCACCAAGCTGTACTCCCAGGAGTTCTACGGGCTGGCCGCGCGGGCGCTGCGCCCGGGCGGGCGGCTCGCGGTGCACGCGGGACCGCTGACCTCCCGGCCGCGCAGCTACTGGACCGTGGAGGCCACGCTGCGCGCGGCGGGGCTGCGGACCGCGCCCTACAGCGCGGGCGGGCGGCTCACCGGCTTCGCGGCGGGCCCCGACCGCGCGCAGGGCGGCTCGGTCACCCCGGCGCAGGACTGGGGCTTCGTCCTGGCCGCCCGGGAGCGCACCCCCGCACTGCGGGTCGAGAGCGACGCCCCGGTGCTGCGCTCGCTGTCCACCCGCGCCCTGCAGGACGCGGCCCGCGACACCGAACGGGTCCGCATGCGGGACCTGCGCCCCTCGACCCTCCCGCACCCGCGCTACGCGTCCTAGGGGTCCCGGGGCGGGGTGGCTGCCGGGGCGTCCGCCGGGCGCCTGGAAAGGCGGCGGCCCGGGGCGGCGAAAGCCCCCGGTCGGGCCGAGCCCTCGGTAGGCTCGGCGCCATGGAGCATCAGGTGTTCGTTCCGGTACCGGCAGCCGACCTCCGAGCGGTGCTGCGGGACCCCGCCCGCCTGGCCCGGTGCGTCCCCGGCTTCCAGCAGGACGCCGACGGCGCCTCGGGGCCGCTGGCCGGGCGGCTGAAGTTGCGGGTCGGCGGCAGCACCGTGACCTATCGGGGCGCGCTGACCGTCACCGAACGGGACGGGGACACCTTCGAGGCGGAGGGGGAGGGCGCGGAGGTCCGGGGCTCGGGCTCCGTGAAGGTCTCGCTCACGCTGCGGCTGGCCCCGGCGGAGGGCGGCACGCTGCTGGCCGTCACCGCCGCAGGCAGCGCGGAGGGCCGGGCGGCGGGCTTCGCCCCGGAGGCGACCGCGACCTCGGTGCACCGGCTGCTGGACCGGACCGCGGCGAACCTGACGACCGCCGCCACGCCCCCGACCGCGCCTTCGTCTGCCGCGGACGGGCCGGTCGTCGACGCGCCGATCGCGGACGCCCCGGTCGTGGACGATCCGCAGGACGCCGTGGCAGCGGGGGAGGCCGCGGAAGCGGCGGAAGGCGACCCGGCGGACGGGACGGACCCCGCGGACGGGCCGGACGGGCCCAACGTCATCGAGGTGTCCGCCACGGTCTTCGACGCCGAGGTGCCGCCCCCGTCCCTGGACCCCTTCCTCGACCACGACTTCAGCGAGTTCGGCGACCTGGGGGACACGCCGCGCGCGCCCGCCGAAGCCGCCCACGCCCGCCGCACGATGATCGGCCGCAGCGCCGAAGAGGTCGACCACGCACCCCCGCGCGGCCGTTACGCCCCGGTCCCCGCGCCGGACTCCGGCTCCCCGGCCCTGAACCTGCGCTGGCTGGCCCCCGCCGCGGCCCTCGCCCTCGCCTCGGCGGTCGTCCTCGGGCGTGCCCTGCGACGCCGCCGCTGACCCGTAGGGTCGGGGCATGAGTACGCGACTGAGCGCCGGTGGCGCCGAACTGACCGTCGACCAGAAGAACGGCTGCCGGATCAGCAGTCTGCGCGTCGACGGGCTGGAACTGCTGCGCCAAGGGGATGACTTCGGGTCCTTCCCGATGGTGCCCTGGTGCGGGCGGCTGGGCGAGGGCCGCTTCCGGGACGGTGGCGTGCTCCACCAGATGCCGCTGGACCACCCGCCGCACGCCATCCACGGCTTCGGCCGCCACGCCGCCTGGAGCCCCGCCGGAACCGGCGCCGACGACGCCCGGGCCGAGGCCTCCTTCACCTACGACCTCGCCGCGCCGTGGCCGTTCCCGGGCAGGGTGACCCAGACCTTCGCCCTCACCCCGGAGGCGCTCACGCTCGCCATGGGCGTGGAGACGTACGACGACTCCTTCCCGGCCCAGGTCGGCTGGCACCCCTGGTTCCGCCGCAACCTCGGGGTGGGGGAGGACCTGCGGCTCGCCTTCGAGCCGGTCTGGCAGGAGGAGCGGGGCGAGGACTACCTCCCGACCGGCCGCCGCATCGAGCCGCTGCCCGGGCCCTGGGACGACTGCTTCGGCATGCCCTACGGCGTCGACGTCACCCTGACCTGGCCCGGCGCCCTGGAGCTGCGCATGACCAGCAGGGCCGAATGGCTGGTGGTCTACGACCAGCCCGAGGAGTACGTCTGCGTCGAGCCGCAGTCCGGCCCGCCCAACGGCCTGAACACCCTCCCGCAGCTGGTCACGCCCGTCGACCCGCTGGAGCTGTCCACCACCTGGACCTGGCGCCGCCTGCGGGCGTCCGGCCTCGACTCCGACGCGGGGCTCTAAGCTCATGGGCATGAGTGACGTACGTGGTGAGCTGCTCCAGCAGATCAAGGACAAGGCCGTGGTGCACGGCAAGGTGACGCTTTCCTCCGGGCGGGAGGCCGACTACTACATCGACCTGCGCCGGATCACCCTGGACGGCGAGGCCGCCCCGCTGGTCGGCCAGGTCATGCTCGACCTCACCGCCGACCTCGACTTCGACTGCGTCGGCGGTCTGACCCTGGGCGCCGACCCGGTGGCGACCTCGATGCTGCACGCCTCCGCCGCCCGCGGCCGGCGCCTGGACGCCTTCGTCGTCCGCAAGGCGCAGAAGGCCCACGGCATGCAGCGGCGGATCGAGGGCACCGACGTGAAGGGCCGTCGCTGCCTGGTCGTCGAGGACACCTCCACCACGGGCGGGTCCCCGCTGACCGCCGTCGAGGCCGTCCGTGAGGCCGGCGGCGAGGTCGTGGCCGTCGCCACGATCGTGGACCGCGGCGCGGCCGACGCCATCGCCGACGCCGGACTGCCCTACCTCACCGGGTACCGGCTCGGGGACCTCGGTCTCTCCTGACGAGACGCTCTCCCCGGCGAAGGCCTCCCCCGGGAGCCGGTGACGTGAGGTCCCGGAATTCCGTGTACCGGTTCTGACCTGGGCCTTTACCGGGAGGCGGAGTGTTTCACGTGAAACACTCCGCCCGCCCGGGCCGGGCCGGGCCGCCGGGCGAGGTGGAGTGTGGTGCGGAGTCTGGAAAGATAGCCCCGACGGCAACGTCGCACCCCAGGTCAGGGCCCGCAATAAGCACACTCCCCGCACATCCAAGGAGCGGACAGATGCCCATCGCAACCCCCGAGGTCTACAACGAGATGCTCGACCGGGCGAAGGCAGGCAAGTTTGCCTACCCGGCGATCAACGTGACCTCGACCCAGACCCTGCACGCTGCGCTGCGCGGCTTCGCGGAGGCCGAGAGCGACGGCATCATCCAGATCTCCACCGGTGGCGCGGAGTTCCTGGGTGGCCAGTACAACAAGGACATGGTGACCGGCGCCGTCGCCCTGGCCGAGTTCGCCCACATCGTGGCCGCGAAGTACGACATCACCGTCGCGCTGCACACGGACCACTGCCCCAAGGACAAGCTGGACGGCTACGTCCGCCCGCTGCTCGAGGTGTCCGCCGAGCGCGTGGCCCGTGGTCTGAACCCGCTGTTCCAGTCGCACATGTGGGACGGTTCCGCCGAGACCCTCGCCGACAACCTGGCCATCGGCCAGGAGCTGCTGGCCAAGGCCGCCGCCGCCAAGATCATCCTTGAGGTCGAGATCACCCCGACCGGCGGCGAGGAGGACGGCGTCAGCCACGAGATCAACGACGAGCTGTACACGACCGTCGACGACGCGCTGCGCACCGCCGAGGCGCTGGGCCTGGGTGAGAAGGGCCGCTACCTGCTGGCCGCCTCCTTCGGCAACGTGCACGGCGTCTACAAGCCGGGCAACGTCGTCCTGCGCCCCGAGCTCCTCAAGGACCTCCAGGCCGGCGTGGGCGAGAAGTACGGCAAGTCCTCCCCGTTCGACTTCGTCTTCCACGGCGGCTCCGGCTCCAGCGCCGAGGAGATCGCCACCGCGCTGGAGAACGGCGTCGTGAAGATGAACCTCGACACCGACACCCAGTACGCCTTCACCCGTCCGGTCGCGGACCACATGTTCCGCAACTACGACGCGGTCCTGAAGGTCGACGGCGAGGTCGGCACCAAGTCCAAGTACGACCCCCGCACCTGGGGCAAGGCCGCCGAGGCGGGCATGGCCGTGCGCGTCACCGAGGCGTGCGCGAACCTGCGCTCGACCGGTACCCGCCTGAAGTAGGCGGCGGAAACGTCGGAAGGGCCCTGATCCACCGCGTCGTCAGCGGTGGATCAGGGCCCTTCTGCGTGTACGTGCCCCCGTGCCCGTACGCTCAGGCCGTCATCCCGAACGGCATCGCCTGCACCTGACCGGTGCCCACGACCGCGAGGAAGACCTGCTCCCCGTCCTGCGTGCCGGTCACGCGCACCGTGGTGGAATCGGTGCGCTCGGCGTGGATCCACAGCGGTATGCCGAACTCCGCGTACCGCTGGTAGGTGCTTTCGACCGACACCGGCATGACGGCGGGCGCCGGGGTCAGGGCCAGCGCGGCCTGGCGGGCGGCCTCCAGCAGGACCATGCCCGGCAGGTGGTCCCCGGGGTGGTCGAAGAGCACCGGGTGACGGGTGTCGTACCGCAGCTGCCAGGTGACGCCGGTGGCGGCCGGCGCGGTGGCGGCGAGCACCACGTCGAAGGGGGAGAAGCGGCCGACCTGCGCGGGGTGGAGGGGCGCGGACGGCAGGGAGGGCATCGGACGGCGGTCCAGCTGCTCGGCGCGCAGCCGCCGGTAGACCGCCGGCGAGGTCACGGTGTAGCCGACGTCGCCGGTGGCGACGACCATGCCGCCCCTGAGCACGGTCACTTCGTACCGCAGCGCTTGCAGCTGGGTACCGCGCATGCGGATGTCGGAGCAGCTGACCTCCAGGTCGAGGTCGGCCGGGGCGTCCGTGATCAGGAGATGCTCGGGAACCGTGGTGTAGTCGAGGCCCCAGAGCAGGAACTGGTGGCCCAGCGGTACCCCGTAGGCCTCGTGGGCGATGTAGGAGCCGACCTGGCGAATGGCTTCGCAGATCATCATGGGGTCGTAGTGCGTGCCCGCGATCGGGGTGAAGAAGCTGTGCCCGCGCGGGAGTTGGGCGCGGACGTGGAAGCGGTCGGGGGCGGGCCCGCACATCCCGGTGAGGAAGACCTCGGCCACGGCCGCCCGGTGCACGAGTTCACGGGCAACGGTGCTGGTCCGGGTCTGCCCGGTCGCGCCCGGGCAGACGCACTTCAGGGAGGGGTGGGGGAACGCGGGCGCGGCCGCCGGTTCCAGGGTCGTGGTCATGGAGCCCCTCGGGATCTTGGCCGGAAGTCGTTCGGATGTGCCGTCACCAAGTACGTACTTCCAGGTTTGGTTGACAGCCAGAGAATTACCCGATGATCGGTCAGCCTAGGGCTTCGAAGTGACACACTCCACACCTGTGCGGGGGCGAAACTGACCGCAATGGGCGCCATATGCGCAGGTCAGTCACTGGAAAAGAGTCACCCTGTCACCCTCGGTCGATTTTCGGCCTGCCGGAGGAAACCAGACACGCGTCCGGTATCTTTTACCGAGCAGTTACCGCGTACCTCAGAGTATTTTTCTGGGGGGCCCTGGTACACCGGTGGCTGCAACTGTCCGGAACGGGCCCGTCGGCAGCCGACCCGCCCCGCCCGCACCACCCGCCACCCCAAGCGGCCCCCGCCGATGGGAGACACCGATGCCCGCCCGCCACGCCGTCCGCCCGCTGGGGCACTTGAGGCTCGCCGCCGTCAACATCGACGGGGTGCTGCTCAACGACACCTTCAGCCCGGTGATCCACCGGTTCGTCACCAGCCGCGGGGGCACCTACGACGCCGGCGTGGAGCGTGCGGTCTTCTCGCAGTCCCGTACTGTCGCCGCCCGCGCGCTCGGCGCCGCCGCCGGCGTCGACTGGTCACCCGAGAAGGTGCTGGAGGTGTACTTCGAGGAGCGCGCCGCCCGCCTGGCCGAGCACCCGCTGGAGGTGCTCCCCGGCGCCGAGCAGCTGCTGCACCGGCTGCGCGCCCTGGGCCTGCGGACGGTCTGCTACGGCGGCCTGGACCGGGCCCACTTCGACACGTACCTCGGCCGCTACGCACACCTCTTCGACGAGCCGGGCTACGTCTGCACCAACGATTTCCGGCCGGGCATCCACGAGATAGCCGTCGACACCTTCGGCGTCGACTACGACCGGGCGCTCTTCATCGACGACGTCGCCCGCGTCTCCGAGGCCGCCCGCGCGCTGCGGGTGCCGTTCATCGGCCACCCGAGCCCCTTCGAGCACGGCTATCAGGCGGGTCTGATGCGCGAGGCGGGCGTCCGGCACCTGGTCGGCTCCTTGGAGGAGATCGACGAGCGGCTCCTGCGTACCCTCGACCACGAGGCCGCGGCGGGGCGGTCCTGGGCGGCGTGACCTCGCGGGAGCGGGCCGCCGGACCCGGACGGACCGGCTGGATCAAGCCACAGACATCAGACGAGCGATGACATGGAAATGGGGACGGCAATGGCAGGGGAGCGGATGCTCGACGGCAAGGTCGCACTGATCACGGGAGCCAGCAGCGGCATCGGAGCCGCCGCCGCCCGCGTCTTCGCCCGCGAGGGGGCCAGGCTGGTGCTGGCCGCCCGCCGCGAGGACCGCCTCGGGGCGCTGACCGAGGAACTGCGCGCGCAGGGAGCGGAGGTCGAGTACGCCGTCACCGACGTGACCCGTGCCGCCGACACCGCCGCGGCGGTCGCCGTCGCGGTGCGCCGCTTCGGACGGCTGGACTGCGCCTTCAACAACGCGGGCTGGGGCGTGGGGCGTTCGCCGCTGCACGAGATGGGTGACGATCTGTACGAGCAGATCATGGAAGTGAACGTCCGGGGCACCTGGAACTGCCTGCGGGACGAGATCGCGGCCATGCTGCTGACCGGCGGCGGCACGATCGTCAACAACAGCTCCGTCGGCGGCCTGCTGGCGACCCCGGTGGCCGCTCCCTACGTGGCCGCCAAGCACGCCGTGATCGGCCTGACCAAGGCCGCCGCCGCCGAGTACGCCGCCCAGGGCATCCGCGTCAACGCGGTGGCCCCGGGGACCACCCGCACCGAGGTGGTCGAGCAGTGGTTCGCCGCCGTACCGGGCGTCGAGGAGCAGCTGCACGCCTCCACCCCGCAGCCGAGGACCGCGGAACCCTCGGAGATCGCGGAGGCGGCCGCGTGGCTCTGCAGCTCGCGTGCCTCCTTCGTCACAGGCGTCACCATGCCGGTGGACGGAGGCTTCACGATGGTGTGAAGCTGTACTCAGAGGTACGTACCCGGGGGCATGTAATGCCGATCGAACGGGGGCATGGAGAGGGACAGAACGGCTGATGAGGACTGAACGACCCCAGGTGAAGCAGGACCGCGCCGTGCGGACGCGCCAGGCGATCCTGGAGGCCGCGGCGCTGGTCTTCGAGGACCGGGGCTACGACGCGGCGAAACTGACGGACATCGTCAAGATCGCCAGGGTCACCAAGGGCGCCCTGTACTTCCACTTCGACTCGAAGGAAGACCTGGCGCAGGCCGTCATCGACGCCCAGGTCAACGTCGATCCGGTGTTCACCCCGCAGGAATTCAAGGCGCAGCAGTTCGTCGACATCGGCATGATCTTCTCCCACCGCCTCCAGCACGACGTCCTGATGCGCGGCAGCGCGCGGCTCACGCTGGAGCAGAACGGCCGCTCCCTGGACCGGGCCGCGCCCTACCAGGGGTGGATCGACCTGCACACCGAGCTGATGACCGAGGCCAAAGCGCGCGGGGAGCTGCTCTCGCACGTGGACCCGGCGCAGCCGTCCAGGCTGATCGTCGGCTCCTTCGCCGGGCTCAACGTCATGTCGCAGACCCTCGGCCTCACGCTGGACGACGAGGTCTCGGCGCTCTACACGAGCGTGATGCCCAGCCTGGTCGTCTCGGCCGTGGCGATCCGGCTGGACACCGCTCCCGGCCGCGGCGGCCGGGCGCTCCACGGGGTGCAGGGCGCGCACCTGTGCGACTGCGACGACCTGCGGCAGTTCCCGGGCGATGCCGGAGCCGAGGGGAACGTCGCCTGACGGGCGCCCCCGCCCTTTGCTCGCCGGTCCTCCCCGTCTTTGCGGGGAGGACCTTTTTTCGCGCCTCGGGTCACCTGTGCCCCGGCTCACGTGATTCGTGATGCCCGGGGCATTTCCATGAAAAAAACTTCCGGGTATCATTTTTCCGGCGGGGTCCGCTCGTGAGCGTGGACCGTGACGCGTCGCACCCTGGGGAGGGATTCATGGACATCGAGGTGCTCGGCGGGTTTCGCGCCCTGGAAAACGGCGTTCCCGTGGTCCCGCAGGCGGAGCCCGCCCGCCAGGTCTTCGCCGTACTCGCCGCCCACGCCGACCAGATGGTGCCCACCGACGTCCTGGCCGCGGAGCTGTCGGCGTACGGGCAGGACGGCGAGCACGCCCGCTCGGTCCTGCTGACATCGGTCCGCCGGATACGCGAACTCCTCGCCGGAGCCGCCGACTCCGCCGGGCGGCGCACCCCCGAGGCCGTCCTGGTCTCGCTGCCCGGCGGATTCTTACTGGACACCGACGGCGGCCGCAGCGACCAGGGCGACTTCGCCCGGGAGACCGGAGCGGGCTACCGGGCCATGGCCCGCGGGGACTTCGCCACCGCCGCCCACCGGCTGCGCGGGGCGCTGCGCCTGTGGCGCGGCCCGGCCTTCGAGGGGATCGAGGCCGGTCCGCGGCTGGCGGCGCGCATAGCGGACCTGGAGGCGACCCGGCTCTCGGCGCTGAAGCAGTGGGTGGAGGCCGAGCTGGCGCTGGGCCGGCACGGGGAGCTGCGGACCGAACTGCGGGCCGTAACGACTGGAAAGTCCCTCGAAACATACCGAACCCTCGCAGACGCACTCGGTTCGGACCTGGGGTCCTCTCCGGGCGACACCACCCGCGCCCTGCGCCGGGCGCTGTTGCCGGGTCCGCCGTCCACCCTGCCCCTGGCCGCCTGACCTGCGGTTTGCGCCGGTCTGACGCGCTTGCGGGGTCTTTCCCGCACTGTGGTCTTTTTTTCTCACCTCGCCCGAACACTCACCATTCCGGCCGGTATGTTTCTCCGGTTCCTCGCAGAAAGTGCACCTCATGAGCCACGCCACCGCCTCCCGTACCCGCCCGGTCGCCCCGCTCGGCCACCCGTCCGCCGGTGACACGGGATGGGGGTGACCCCACCCCCGCTGATCGCGGTCGTCCACGAAGGGCGGGCGGGGCGGGCCTGCGCACAGGCTTTCGTGGCGCGCGACGGCGCCGCGGAAGCCGGTGCGCGCAGCCACCTCGTCGCCGCCGGCGACCTGGGGGAGGCGCAGTGGGAGGTGCTGGCCCAGGCCGACGGCATCCTCTTCGGCGTCCCGCTCCCCTTGGCGCAGATGCTGGGGCGGGGTGACTGGCGGGGGAAGCCGGCCGCCGGTTTCGTGCGCCCGGAGGGGGACGCGCGGGGCCGCCTCCGCGAACTGGCCGCTCTCGCAGAGGCGTTGGACATGTGCTGGATCGGTCCGATGGCGCCGCCGGGGCGTTTCGTCGGGCCGGGTCCGGACCCGGTGCTGGATGCCGCGCGCCGACTGGGCTCCCGGATGGCCCGGATGGCCCGGCTCGCGGGCGCCGCACCGGTCGCGGTCCGCGGCCCGGTGAGTTGACACACGACCCGGACCGGCCGTGTGCGGCGGCCCCCGGACCAGCACACTCCGTGGATATGGGTGCTGCGTTTGTCGAAGAACCCGGCGCCGCGGCTGCCGTGCGCCGACTGGTGGCCGAAGGGGTGAGTCCCTGGCTGGAGGGCGTACCGGGCGTCGGCCCCTACCGGATGGCGGAGTTCGCGGACCGCCTGACGGTGCGGAACCTGCTGTACGGGGTGCCGCGGCGGCCCGCGGCCCTGGGCGCGGTGTGCGACGTCCTGCTCGCGCGCGGCGGGCTGGTCGCGGCGCCGCCGCCGGGTGACGGGTGCTCGTACGACGCGGCCCGCGCGCTCGTGGCGGCCGTGGACCGGCCCAACCTGATCGTCGTGCTGCCGGCCTCGGGGGAGGGCCCGGCAGCCGGTGCGCGGCTGCTCGGCGAGGGCGTCGGAGTGTGTTTCGGCCCGATGACCGGTCCCAGGACGTACGAGGGGGTCCTGGGAGCGTGGCTGAGCGGCCTGGAGCGGGCCCGGGAGCGCGGCCTCGACCTGGCCGCGCTCCCGGCGTTCGCGTCGTTGCGCGTGTGCGAGCTGGGCCCGCTGGCCGTGCCGACCGCGCGGCTGCTGTACGCGCGCTACGACCGGGCGCTCGGCGGGAAGCGGTGGCGGAGCCTGGCCGCGGCGGGCGCCCGCCCGCACCGGCTGCTGTGGACGGCACTCGGCGACCGCGCGGAGGACCTGCCGGGCCTCATCGGCTGGGGGACCGCGGCCGCCCTGACCCTGCGCGCGCTGCAGGGGCTGCCCGCCCTGCGGGGGGACACCCTGAGCCCGCCGTGTACCGGTCCTAGAGCGCCCGCACCCGCTCTGACCAGCGAAAGCTCACTTGACCACGATCACGGCGGAACCTAGGTTCGGATGGCTTGATGCGTGCCGGTACGTCAGGGAGCGGGGGGAACGGGCCCATGGGACCAGTGCCGGACGACGCCGGGAACGCCGCGGGGGGCGCCGGGGCGGCTCTCGCCGTCCTGGAGCTGCTGGCCGCGGGCGCGCCCGCGGCCGCCTTCGACGCGCTCCTGCCCGCGGCGGACCCCGCGCTGACCCGGGCCGTCGCCCTGGCCCACGCGATCCGTGCCGGCGCCGGGCGGCCGCCGGAGCCGCGGGCCGTGGCCGCTGCAGCGCCGTCGGATGACGACGGCGGGTCCGATGACGCACGTGACGGCGGATCCGGCGATGAGCGCGGCGGCGGCCAAGGCGACCACGACGACCGCGGCGACCAAGGCGACATCGGCGATCACGGCGACCCCGGCGACCACAACGCCGACGGCCTCGTCGCGCTCGTCGACACCGCGCACGACCTGACCTCCGCCTACGAGCTCGACAGCCTGCTGCGCGTCATCGCGCGCCGGGCCCGGCGGCTGCTCGGCCTCGACGTGGTCCGCCTCAGCTTCACCCGGCCCGACGGCACCTCCTACCCGTACCTCTCCGACGGCAGCAGCGCCGGGTACGAGTCCGGGCTCGGGCTCGGCTGCGCCGAGGGTCTCGGGGCGCTCGTGCGCGAACGCCGCGCCCCCGTCTGGAGCGCGGACTACCCCCACGACACCACCCTCGCGCACGCCCCCGGCGTGGACGCCGCGGTCCGCGCCGAGGGCGTGCGCGCCGTCGTCGCCGTACCGCTGCGCCACCGCGAGGGCGTCCTCGGCGTGCTCTACGGCGCGGACCGGCGCGTGCGCTCATTCACCCCGGCCGAGGTGGGGATGCTGCTGTCGCTGGCCGACCTGGCCGCCGTGGCCATCGAGAAGGCGCGGCTGCTGGAGCGGGCCCGCGACGAGGTGACCGAGCTGGAGCGCTTCGGTTCCGTCACCGACGCCACGCTCACCCGGGTCCGCTACCTGTGGGACTGCCACGCCCGGCTCGCCCGCCTCGTGCTGGACGGGGCCGGTCTGGCCACGCTGGCGCGGACCACCGCGGACGCGCTGGACGGCGTACTCCAGGTGCGCGATCCCGGCGGCCGCCCGCTGACCCCGGGGCCCGCCCCGGTAGGCCTCGACGAGGCCGCCGTCACCCGCGGAGCCCTGCACGCGCACACGGCCCGCCGCCCGGTCCGCCTCCCGCGCGAGACGCAGGCCCCCACGGGCCCCGGCCCGGACGGCCTGTCCGACGCCCGCGCCGCGCGGCCCGCGGGCGAGGTGTGGGTCGCGCCCGTCACCGCCGGGGCCGAGGACCTCGGCGTCCTGGTGCTGCACGCCGCCGAGCCCCTCACCGAGGAGGACGTGCGGCTGCTGGAACTGGCGGCGCTGTCAGTGGCCTCCCTCATGCTGATCCAGCGCGGTACGGCGGCCGCGGAGGGCCCCGTCCGCGACGAGCTGCTCCAGGAGCTGCTCGACCGCCCGCACCACCTCTCCGACCTGCACCTGCGCGAGCGCACCCGGCGCCTGGGCATCGACCTCGACGTGCCGCACGTGGTGGTCGTGGTCCGGCCCGAGGGCGGGGAGCTGGGCCGCGCGGTCGCCTGGGCGAGTTCGTACGCCTACCGGGTCGGCGGCCTCAAGGGGGTCCGCCGCGGCTGCATCGTGCTGCTGCTGCCCGGGGAGGACGCTTCCGCGGCGGCCCGGCAGGTCTCGATGGAGGTCACCCCGCTCCTCGGCCACCCGGTCTCCACGGGCGCGGCGGGCCCGGCGAAGGGCCCGTCGGCGGTGGCCGGGGTGTACGAGGAGGCCGCGCGCTGCCTCGACGCGCTGACCGCGCTCGACGGCGCCGG
Organism: Streptomyces sp. NPDC006529; assembly: GCF_040611795.1. Lineage (NCBI taxonomy): Bacteria > Bacillati > Actinomycetota > Actinomycetes > Kitasatosporales > Streptomycetaceae > Streptomyces > Streptomyces sp. NPDC006529. The sequence goes on from NZ_JBEXPB010000008.1 coordinate 23,575, forward strand.
AGGCACCGCCTCCCTGCGCGAACTCGGCTTCCTGGGCCTGCTGCTGTCGGCGGATCACGACGTGGACGCCTTCATCGCGCAGGCCCTCGGCCCGGTCCTGGAGTACGACGCGGCCCGCTTCACCGAGCTGACCCGCACCCTGGAGGCGTACTTCGAGTCGGGCGCCAGCCCCACGCACGCCGCCGAAGCGCTGCACGTGCACGCCAACACGGTCTCGCGCCGCCTGGAGCGCATCGCGGAACTCCTGGGCGAGGGCTGGCAGAAGCCGGCCCAGGCCCTGGAGATCCAGATGGCGCTGCGCCTGCGCCGCACCCGCGAGATCCTCGTCCGCACCCGCCCCCCGACGTGACCCGGGCCCGCGCCGGAGCCGGCGCGGGCCCGGGTCGGGCGCGGTCCCCTCAGCGCACGTGCACCGGAGCGTCCAGGGCCGCCCGCACCGCGTCCGCGAACGCGTCCGGGTTGTCCAGCATGATGTTGTGCCCGCAGTCCGCGACCGGCACGACGCTCACACCGGCCGCCTCCAGCTCCGCGGTCCCCGCGAGCGCGCCGTCCTCGGCCGGGTGGAGGAAGGCGCGCGGGATCCGCAGCCCCACCAGCAGCTCCCGCATGGTGGGCCGGGTCCCCGCCGCGAGGTGAACGGCGCTGCGGTGCAGGGCGGTCCGCCCCGCGAGCCGCATCGTCGACCACCAGTGCGCGCCGACCCGGTCCCGCACCTCGGCCCAGCCGCCCGCCAGGAACTCCTCCTCCGTGTAGGCGGCGAGCCCGCTGCTCCCGGCCGGCACCTGCGCTCCGGGCGCGGGCGGCTCCGCCGGGTCGAGGTTGGCGTCGACGAGGACGAGCCGCGAGACCAGCCGGGGGTGCCGGTGGGCCAGCACGATCGCGACCGCCCCGCCCATGCTGTGGGCGATCACCTCTGCCCCGGCGACCTCCGCCTCCAGGAGCGCGTCGGCCACGGCGTCGGCGTGCGCCTCCAGGGTGTACGAGAACTCCTCGGGCCGGTCGCTGTGGCCGTGCCCCAGCAGATCCAGCAGCAGCGAGCGGCGCCCGGCGAGCCGGGGGTGCGTCGCGCTCGCCGCGAAGTACGCGGGCGAGGTGGAGCCCAGTCCGTGCAGGTAGACCCGCGCCGGTTCCTCCCCGGCCAGCTCGACCCACCGGATCCGGTCCCCCTCCGCGGTCACCACGGCACTGTGCACAACGAACCCCCGTCATCCTCCATCGAGTTACGGCCCGACCCTAGAGAAGGTCCCGCCCCACCGGCATCCCGGTTTCCGAGAGGCAGCGCGCCGCGTGCGCCACCGAGGCCATCGTCACGTGCCGGTGCCAGCCCGGCAGCGAGCGCCCCGCGAAGTCCCGCAGACCGACCTCCTGCACGCTGCGCGCCGAGGTCGCCGACACCCGGCGCGCCTGCTTCGTCATCCGCAACAGCACCGCCGGGGTCACCGGCACCGGCCGGGCCAGGTCCGTCACCCACAGCTGCGTGGGCATGCTGCGGGCGTCCGTCCATTCGCCGAGCAGGGTCAGGTGGCGGCGCCGGGCGGGCGATGGGTCCGGCATCATCACGCGCACCGCGGCCACCAGCGAGGTGCGCCGCTGGCCCGGGTACATGGGGTCGGCCCACTCGACGGGCGTGCGCAGCGCCCGTACGTTCTGCAGCACGTCCCGCGCCGCCAGGGTCCCCGCGCCGTGCCCGGGGAGCGCCGGGTCGGTCACCAGGAGCCGGGCGGCCGGACTGATCCGGGCCAGGACCGGCAGCTTCGCGTCGGCGAACCGGTTCATCGTGGAGCGGGTGCCGATGTTCTGGATGTCCAGCAGCACCGGCCGCGGCGGCACCGCGACCTGGCGCACGGCGTCCAGCACCCCGGTCACCGCGCACTCCTCGTACGTCTCCCCGGACCGCTCGCCGCCCTCGAACCCGGCGGCGTCCGGACCCTCTGAGGAGGGTCCGTCCGCGGACGGACCCTCCTCCGGCAGGTACAGCCGCCACCCGACGGGCGTGACCACATCGGCCGAGGTGAACCAGATCCCGAAGGCCTGCTGCCCGCGGAACATCTGCCCGCGGTGCGGGTCGTACTGGCGGCCCACGCCCACCGAGTGCTCCCCGCCCTTCGGGATCGCCATCGGCTGGGCCACCCAGGCCGTCAGCGGCGAGGACTGCTCCAGGTACTGCGACAGGGCGGTGCGGATCGGCTGCCAGTCCCAGGTGGAACCGGCGATGAAGTGGTGCAGGCTCTGCTCGGCGGCGGGCCCGCCGATCTGCTGCGCGATGTTGCGGATGGACTTGCGGCCGGGCGTCGCGAGCAGCCCCCGGACGTACTGCAGGCCCTTTTCCCGCTGGTCGCGGCGGCGCAGCGAACCGAAGACCGCCCCGCACAGATCGGCGGCCGCCTCGTGCGCGCGGTCTCCCGCGTCGACGCGCCCGGGCCCGCTACGGCCGCGCGGGCGGGTCGGGACATGACTCCTGTACATGGTGCTCGTGCTCACTGTGTTTCCCCCGTCAAGTCAACTGTCGACCTTCGACCCCACCGTCCGGTGCGGCCCCCGCACGGGGGGAGGTGCGCCGGGCACACACATCGCGCCCGGTGTGGTGGGCCCCCCACCACGGGCCCGCCAGTACCGCAGACTGGGGGCATGTCGATTCACGAGAACCTGCTCGGCGGCCCTGCCCCGACCCACCTGCCCGACGACCCCGAGCCGCGCGAGGCCCTCGCCGCGGGCACCGACCCGGCCGAGGTGGCCGCGAAGTACCCGACCTCCTCCCTCGCCTGGGCCCGCCTGGCGGACGACGCGTTCGAGGCCGGCCGCGCCGTGGAGTCGTACGCCTACGCCCGCACCGGCTACCACCGCGGCCTGGACTCGCTGCGCCGCGCCGGCTGGAAGGGCCACGGCCCGGTGCCGTGGGAGCACGAGCCGAACCGCGGATTCCTGCGCGCCCTGCACGCCCTGGCGCGCGCCGCGCACGCCATCGGCGAGGACGCGGAGTACGAGCGCTGCTCGACCTTCCTGCGCGACTCCTCGGCGACGGCGGCCGACACCCTGAACTGAGGTCCGCGCTCCTCGGGGGCCGCCGGGGAAGGTGTGAAGGTGGTCACCTTCCACTGGCGGGCCCCGCGGGCCCCCGGCCTATGATGCGAGCAGGGGACCGGAGCTCCACTCACCCAGCAGGAAGGGGCGGACCGCTACCCGGAAGTTCATATCGAGGAGACAGCGATGTCGGAAAACCTTGATGCCTCCGGAGTGGGCGGTTCGGAAACCCCGAACCTCGACTTCGCCGGCACGACCCCGTACGAGGACTACGTCCAGGCGGACGTCCTCACCCACCTCCAGCACCTGCGCTCTGACGACCCGGGCGAGATGGTCTTCCTGGTCACCACCCAGGTCATGGAGCTGTGGTTCACGGTCATCGTCCACGAGTGGGAGACCGCGGCCCGCGCCCTGCGCGAGGACGACCTCCCCGTCGCGATGGACGCGCTGAAACGATCCCTCCGTGAGCTGGAGGCCCTCAACGCCTCCTGGCGCCCCCTCGCCCAGCTCACCCCGGCGCAGTTCAACTCGTACCGCGGCGCCCTCGGCGAGGGCTCCGGCTTCCAGTCCGCGATGTACCGCCGCATGGAGTTCCTCCTCGGCGAGAAGTCCGCGTCGATGCTGGTCCCGCACCGCGGCGCGCCGCGCGTGTACGCGGAGCTGGAGAAGGCCCTGGCCGAGCCCAGCCTCTACGACGAGGTGCTGCGCCTGCTCTCCCGCCGCGGCCTGCGGATCCCCGCCTCGGTCCTCGGCCGCGACCTCACCCAGCGCTACGAGCCCTCACCGGTCGTGGAAGCCGTCTGGACCGAGCTGTACGCCGACCCGGACGCCCACGGCGACCTGCACCGCCTCGGCGAGGTCCTCACCGACGTCGCGGAACTGGTCTGGCGCTGGCGCAACGACCACCTGGTCGCCACCCGCCGCGCGATGGGCGCGAAGACGGGCACGGGCGGCTCGGCCGGCGTCACCTGGCTGGAGAAGCGCGCCCAGAAGAACGTCTTCCCGGAACTGTGGACGGCGCGCAGCCATGTCTGAGACCCCGGCTGTTTCAGCCCCTGTTCCGGCACACTCAGCCGCCGGTCCGGCACATCCAGCCCCTCCGGCGTTTGAGGAGCGGGGTACGGGGCGGAGCCCCGAAAGCCCCGGCGCATCCGCCCTCCAGGCCCGCGCCGCCGCACTGGACGCCCAGGACGACCTGGCAAAGCTCCGCACCCGCTTCACCCTCCCCGAAGGCCTCGTCTACCTGGACGGCAACAGCCTCGGCGCCCTCCCGGCAGGCGTCGCGGCCACGACGGCGGACGTCGTCACCCGCCAGTGGGGCGAGAACCTCATCCGCTCCTGGTCCGAGGGCACCTGGTGGACCGCCCCCGAGCGGATCGGCGACCGCATCGCCCCCCTCATCGGCGCGGCCCCCGGCCAGACCGTCGTGGGCGACTCCACCAGCGTCAACCTCTTCAAGGCCCTGGTCGGCGCCGCCCGCCTCGCGGGCGAAGGCCGCACCGACCTCCTGGTCGACGCGGCCACTTTCCCCACCGACGGCTACATAGCCGCCTCCGCGGCCCGGATGACCGGCCTGAACGTCGTCCCCGTCGACCCGGACCGCGCCGCCGAGGCCTTCGGCCCGTCCACGGCCGTCGTCCTGCTCAACCACGTCGACTACCGCACCGGCCGCCTGCACGACCTCCCCGGTCTGACGGCGGCGGCCCGCGCGTCCGGCGCGGTCACCGTCTGGGACCTGTGCCACAGCGCGGGCGCCCTGCCCGTGGACCTCGACGACAACGCCGTCGACCTCGCGGTGGGCTGCACGTACAAGTACCTGAACGGCGGCCCGGGCTCCCCGGCGTACCTCTACATCGCGGCCCGCCACCAGCGGGACTTCGATTCGCCGCTGCCCGGCTGGAACGGACACGCGGAGCCCTTCGCGATGACCCCCGGCTTCACCCCGGCCGAGGGCGCCGTCCGCGGCCGGGTGGGCACCCCGGACATCCTGTCCATGCTCGCCCTCGAAGCGGCCCTGGACGCCTGGGACGGCGTGACGGTGGAGGCCGTCCGCGCCAAGTCCCTCGCGCTGACGGACTTCTTCCTGGAGTGCGTGGCGGCGTACGTGCCCGAGGGCGCGGTCGAGTCGGTGACCCCGGCCGCGCACGCGGAGCGCGGCAGCCAGGTGTCGCTGCGCACCGAGAACGCCTCCGCCGTCATGGCCGAGCTGATCGCGCGCGGCGTCGTGGGCGACTTCCGGGCCCCCGACGTGCTGCGGTTCGGCTTCACCCCGTTGTACGTCGGTTTCGCCGACGCGGAGCGGGCCGCCCGGACGCTGGGTCACATATACGGGTGATGTCGGGGCGAAACGTCACGGCAAGGGGGCGGGCGGGGCTGAGGCTCCGCCCGCCCCCGCATATGCGCCCCCGTACGCCCGGGGTGGCACGGAACGCCGCGTTCCAGCCTGATACGGTCCCGCTCTGCCCGGAACACATGTACCCGCCGGCTCTGCTGTCCCCGCTGTCCCACCCGTTACCGGAGGTTGAGCTGATGACGGACCCCGCAGTGGAACGTGACGCTGCCGAGGCCGCGTCGGCCTTCTCCCACCCGCCGGTCGAGCCCGACACCACCGCCGCCTACGGCGAACACCCCGACCAGGTCATCGACTTCTACGCCCCGCGCGCCGCCGGCCCAGGCCCGGCCCCGCTGGTGGTCGTCCTGCACGGCGGCGCCTGGCGCGCCCCCTACGACCGCCACCACATCACCCCCTTCGCGGACTTCCTGGCCCGCCAGGGTTTCGCCGTCGCCAACGTCGAATACCGCCGCGGCAGTTCCTTCCCGCACCAGCAGGCCGAGGGCCCGATCGCGGGCCGGTGGCCGGAGACCTTCGACGACGTCGCCGCCGCCCTGGACGCGCTCCCCGCCCTGGTGCCGACCGCCCTCCCGGGCATCGACCCGCGCCGCATGGTCGTCACCGGCCACTCGGCAGGCGGTCACCTCGCCCTGTGGGCCGCCGCCCGCCACGTCCTGCCCGCCGCCGCCCCCTGGCGACTCCCGGCCCCGCCGCCCCTGCGCGGCGTGGTGGCCCTGGCCCCCATCGCCCACTTCCGCGAGGCGGAGTCCCGCGACGTCTGCGGCGGCGCCTCCGCACAACTCCTGGGCGGCCCAGCACACTTCGAGCTCCGTCTCCCGTACGCCGACCCGGCCGCCCTCCTCCCGACGGGCATCGCCACCACCCTGGTACAGGGCCGCGACGACATCGTGGTCCCGCCGGAAGTAGCGGAGGCCTATGTGGACGCCGCGGCGCAAGCGGGCGAAATGGTCGGCCTGACCCTCCTGGACGGCGTAGGCCACTTCCCCCTGATCGACCCCGCGGCCGACGCCTGCGCAGTGGTCTCAGAAGAAATCGCCCAACTGGCCTGGTAGCGGGACCCCCGGGAACGCCATCTGGTCCGCCGATGGGAGCGACCGACCGATGGACGTCGTGGCCATCGAGGTCTACGAGCCCGTCGCGCCGCGCTACCGGACGGCCCTCACGGGAGACTGTCCGTGCGCTCGGCCAGGGCGCGGAGTTCGTCCGAGGCGGCACGGCCCGCCACGAGTACGAGGTCATGTACGACCGACCGCGAGGCGACATGCGTGTGGATCATCTCGGGGGCCAGCTCCTCGGCGCGCAGAAGGCTGTCGAGGGCATCGGCGTACTGCCGGCGCTGGGCGTGTGCGCGGCCCACGTCCATGAGGAGACGAGCCTGCCGCTCGGAGGAGAGACCGGCGGTGTCGAGGTCCTTGGCGATGTCGAGAGCCTCGCCCGCGTCACCGAGGTCGACTGCCGTGGAGACCGCCTGGACCTCCACGTTCGTCGGGCCGAACTCCAGGTTGAAGTCGTTCCGGTCCGTGCCGAGCTGATGGGCGATGACCCGGGCCGCATCGATCTCACGGCGTGCGGACGGCCTGTCACCGGAGCGGGCGTGGACGAGCGCCAGCATCAGGTGCAGCGAGCCCAACACGGAGAGGTGCTGTGGCGCGGGCTCGTCGACCTCGGCGTGGTGCTGTAGGGCACTGACCGCCGTCGCGGCCGCGTGCTCGGCCTGGTCGAGGTGTTGCAGGCGGACGAACGCGTGGCACAGGCGGTAGACGCCCGCGAAGACACCGAGTGGATCGCCGGACAGTTCCGCTTCGCGGATGGCCCGGTCGGCCGCGACCCATGCGGCGTCCGCCTCGTTCTGGCGGACGAACGCGGCTGCCAGCGCCTGGTAGGTCCTGGCCAGGAGATCGTGGAGTTCGGGCAGGTACTTCGCCGGCGCAGTCCTGCTCGCCCGCTCCAACCGCGGTACCAGGGGGCCGACAGCGGCGCTCAGTTCGGCGAAGCGGTCACCGTGCGTGAGATCCCAGACCTTCACGACCGCTGCCCGCAGATCGTCCAGCGTGTCGGGCCGGAAGTCCTGGCGCGGGCTGAGGAGAACGCCAAGCGCAGGATGGCCGGACAGCACGAGGCGGGCCTGATCCAGGTCGTTCGTCTCCGGCTGAGGCGTCGGCTCGGCTTCGGCCGGCGGCGGGGCAGCGGGTTCGAGCACCTGGAGCGGCACACCGAGCCCGTCGGCCAGCAGGCGCAGCACATCAAGGCGGTTCACCGGCTGGATTCCCCGCTCGACCTGGGACAGCCAGCTCGCCGTCCGCCCGATGGCCGCGGAGAGTTCCCCTTGCGTCATGCCCCGCTGCTTGCGCAGGTCGGCCACTCGCGCGCCGAAGACGCGCCGCTCCTCGGAACTCACTGCTGTGCTGCCACCTTCCCGCTGATCGCTTCGAGGAACGTGACCTCGACACCGGCAAGGTACTGCTCCCGCTCGGCGAGGAAGTGCTTCGTGTGGGCTTGGGCCTCGTGGGCGTCGAACGCCGCCCGATCCGCGTACAGCTCGTAGAACACGCGGACGAGCGGCTCACCCTCCGGTACGTGCACCACGTAGGTCAGCGTTCCCGGCTCGGCGCTCTTGATGCCCTCCAGGGCCGCTGCGCACAGCTCGTCGAAAGCCGCCGCCGCTGCCTGATCGCGGAGTGAAAACCGCACGACCAGGCCGAATCCCTCGCTCATACGTGCTCCTTTCGGTAGCAGACAGTCTCGCAGGTACACAGATTTCCTGCGAGTAACAGATTCTCTTGACTCACAGAAAAACTGTGAGTAACGTCGTAGTCATTCCACTACTCACAGTGATAGAGCGGCTGGAGCCAGAAGAACGGAGATGTGCGATGCGCCAGATTCCGACGAACGAAGCATTCGGACACGTCGACCACCCCCACCTGCGCCGACAAGTCCGCGACCCCAGGTCCGATCGTGAGGGTGAGTTGATGGCCGTGGTCGAGGAGTACGTCGGCACGGTCGCTGGGGCACCGCAGCACACCCGCACCGCCTTCGTCCGCGCGCCGAACGGCCTGGAGTTCACGGCGGCACCGGACACCCTGGTGCGGCTGTGAACACCGCCGCGCCCCGGATCTGCGCGGCCGGAGAGGACCCCATCCGGACTGGCGGATGGGAGTCGCGACTCGCGCAGGAAGCGGCGTACGTACTCGCCCACGCGGAGCAGCCGCCGGACAGCGCGACCACCGTGGAGTGGCTGGCGTACCTGGGCGAAGGCGGCGGCCTCCTCGCTCATGGCGTCCGGTCCTCGCACTTCAAGGCCGAAGGCCGTCGAACCCCTACGGCCGCGGCCGCCCTGGCCGCGTGGCATACGGCGACCCGCCTCCCGGACGGTTGGCGGAAGGCGGTCGCCCTCGCGGAAGCGATCCGCGACCTGCTCACCGAAGAAGCCGAGCACCAGACCCGCCGCCGCGCACAGCGGGAAGAGACAGGCGGACAGGAACAGGAACAGGAACAGGAACGCGGACAGGAACAGGAACAGTGAACGAGCACCTGCGCCAGCTCCTGTACGTCCTGATCGTGCTCGGCGCGCTAACCGTCATCGTCCTGGGCACCCGCTGACGCGATGTCCCGGGGCGGGGCCGGGAGTGCCAGGCGGGGAACCGCCCACGCAGAGCTCCGCCGGGCCGGGCGCGGCCGGGGCTTCCAGACGACCCGATCCAGCCCCGTGCGACCTGCGGTCGCCGGCTCGGAGGAGCGCGTAGCGATCGGTGGCGCCCCCTGTCCAGGCCGGAGAGATGAGATCCCGGTCGTCGGGAACCGCTTCCCCCTGGGCGTCTTTTGTCGGGGCCCTCCGCCAGGCATTCATTGCCTGCCGGTCCGGCGCGGGCAGTCAAGGGTGGCCGCAGGCCATCGCGTAGCGACGCGACGAAGGAGCGCCCTTGAGGGGCCGGGTCGGGCCGGGAACACCCTCGGCTGGTGGATGGCCCCGACTGCCGAGGTTCGCTGATGCGGGCCGATGGTGGTCCGGCCCACCCACAGCGGACCGCTGGCGGCCAACGGAGGCGGCGGCCGGCCGCCTCCGGCCGCCTCCGGCAGCCGCCTGTGCGTGCCGGTCCACGCGGTCGGCCCATGGGGCGCAGGGATCCGGCTCCGCGCCCGGCGGAGCCGAGCCCGGCGGGACAGGTGCCGGATGCGCAGGCGGCGTACAAAGGAAGGCGCTCCCCGCGTCAAGGCCCGGGACGCCGAAACCGGATGGGGTGGTCGTGCGGCGACACGCCGTACGGGTCCCCCACTTGGCGGCATCCGGGCGGCAGGGTCCCGGTCGGTGCGCACTCTTCTGCGGAACCTCGGCCTGACCGCCGCCTCCCTCGCCCTCCTCGGCGCGACCGTCCCAGCCGCCGTCCCAGCCACCGCCCCCGCGGCCGCCTCCGCCCCGCCGGCCACCGAGGTGGTGCACGGCCTCGGCTTCGACGCCTGCGCCGCGCCCCCCGTGAAGGCGATGCGCGCCTGGTACGGGACCTCCCCCTACCGGGCCGTCGGCATCTATGTCAGCGGCAGCCAACGGCACTGCGCGCAGCCCGAACTGACCGCCGAGTGGGTCCGGCAGGTGCGCGCGATGGGGTGGCGGCTCATCCCCGCGCACGTCGGCATGCAGGCCCCCTGCAACGACTACCCGCACAAGACGGAGCGCTTCGAGCCCGCCCGCGCCGTCGAACAGGGCCGCGCCCAGGCGCGCGAGGCGGTACGGGCGCTCACCGCGCTCGGCATCGGCAAGGGCAGCCCGGTCTACCTGGACGTCGAGTCGTACGCCGTCAAGGACGCGCCCGCGGCATGCGGCCGGGCCGTCGTGGACGCGGTGGTGGGCTGGACGCGGGAGCTGAAGTCCTCCGGCTACCGGGCCGGTTTCTACTCCAGCCTCGGCTCCGGCGTCCGCGACCTGGCCGAAGCGGCCCGCGCGGGCCGTTCGCCGCTCCCCGAAGCACTCTGGTACGCGCGCTGGGACCAGCGGGACACGACGGCCGACCAGGGCCCGCTGACCGCCGGCCTGTGGCCGAAGGACGCCCGCATCCACCAGTTCGCGGGCAACGTGAAGGAGACCTGGGGCGGCGAAACCCTCACCATCGACCGCAACCGGCTGGACGGTCCGGTGGCCCGGTAGCCGCGCGCGTCGCGTGCTCTGTCACCCGGACGGGTGATCCCGGGGACTTGCCCACCCGCTCGGCGCGGGCCGCCCTACGCTCGCGCCATGCCGGGAACCACGCGCATCACCGTCACGCTGCCGACCGCGCAGGTGGCGACCCTAAGGGGGCTCAAGGCCTTCACCGACCCCCCGCCCCCGGCCCCGCCACGCACGAGGGGCGGACCGCGTATGGCGGTCCGCCCCTCGGGCGTCGTACCGGGTGGCGGCCCGCGGGGCCGCCGGTCCGGCTACAGGAACGAGTTGATCTCGATCGTCTCGGTGCGGCCGGGGCCGACGCCGATCGCGGAGATCGGGGCGCCCGACATCTCTTCGAGGGCCTTCACGTACGCCTTGGCGTTCTTCGGCAGCTCGTCGAAGGTCTTCGCCTTGGTGATGTCCTCGGACCAGCCGGGGAAGGTTTCGTAGATCGGCTTCGCGTGGTGGAAGTCGGTCTGCGAGTACGGCAGCTCCTCGACGCGCTTGCCGTCGATCTCGTACGCCACGCACACCGGGATCTCTTCCCAGCCGGTGAGCACGTCGAGCTTGGTGAGGAAGAAGTCCGTCAGGCCGTTCACGCGGGTCGCGTAGCGGGCGATCGGCGCGTCGAACCAGCCGCAGCGGCGGTCGCGGCCGGTGGTGACGCCGCGCTCGCCGCCGATGCGGCGCAGCGCCTCGCCGTCCGCGTCGAACAGCTCGGTCGGGAACGGGCCCGCGCCGACGCGGGTCGTGTACGCCTTGAGGATGCCGATGACGCGGCTGATCTTCGTCGGACCGACACCCGCACCCGTGCAGGCGCCGCCCGCGGTCGGGTTCGAGGAGGTGACGAAGGGATACGTGCCGTGGTCGACGTCGAGCAGCGTGCCCTGGCCGCCCTCGAACAGCACGACCTTGTCCTCGTCGAGCGCGTTGTTGATGATGAGGGTGGTGTCGGCGACGTAGGGCTTGATCAGCTCCGCGTAGCCGAGCATCTCGTCGACGATCTGGGCGGCGTCGATCGCGCGCCGGTTGTACAGCTTCGCGAGGAGCTGGTTCTTGCCCTCCAGCGCCGCTTCGACCTTCTGGGTGAGGATCGACTCGTCGTAGAGGTCCTGGACCCGGATGCCGATGCGGTTGATCTTGTCCGCGTACGTCGGGCCGATGCCACGGCCGGTCGTGCCGATCTTCCGCTTGCCGAGGAAGCGCTCGCCGACCTTGTCGAGGGTGACGTTGTACGGCGTGATCAGGTGCGCGTTGCCGCTCAGGAGCAGCTTGGAGGTGTCGATGCCGCGCTCGTTCAGGCCGCGCAGCTCGGAGAGCAGGACGGCCGGGTCGACGACGACACCGTTGCCGATGACCGGGGTGCATCCGGGGGAGAGGATGCCGGAAGGGAGAAGGTGCAGTGCATACTTCTGGTCGCCCACGACGACCGTGTGGCCGGCGTTGTTGCCACCCTGGTAACGCACTACATAGTCAACGGATCCACCGAGCAGGTCGGTGGCCTTTCCCTTGCCCTCGTCACCCCACTGAGCTCCGAGCAGCACAAGAGCGGGCACAGGCGTACACCTCTTCCGGATGGGGCATGTCCAAGGTCAGGGGGCGTACGACGATGTACACCGCAGGCTGAGCCGTCGGACCGGTACCCCGGAATAGACGAAGGCCCTGGCGCAATAGCGCAAGGGCCTCTTGCACAAAGATGCTACCCGAGGAAGGACCGAGGTGTCGGCTCCAGAGCCCACCATGAGCCATGCGGGCGCGCCGGTAGGCGGCCTGCTCGTGCTCGTCGACCCGGTCGCCCGCCGCCTCGACGGCGAGTCCGTGCGGATCGCGAAGGATGTCTTGTCGGCGGGGGCGGCGACGAAGATCTGCCTCCCCGAGAGCCTTGAGGAGTTCGCGCGGGCCCTCGCCCGCCGGGGTCATCGGCAGCCGGTGATCGTGGGTGACGACCAGGCGCTGGTGCGCACCGTGGGGCTGCTCCACCGGCGCCGCGAGCTGGCCGACGCGGCGCTCGCGCTGGTGCCCGTCGGCGCCGCCGGATCGCTGTCGCTGGCCCGCGCGCTGGGCGTTCCGGTGGGCGCCGTGGCGGGGGCGCGGGCGGTGCTCGACGGGGCCGTGCGCACCCGTGACCTGCTGGTCGACGACAGTGACGGGGTGGTGCTGGGGAGTCTGCGGATCGCCGGGCCGGGTGGTCCGCCCGGTCGCCGGACCGGAGTCGCACCGTCCGGTTGGCCGGTCGGCCGGCCCGTCGGTGCGGGGGGTGGCGGGGGCGCCGTCGCCGGGGCCGGGGTGGGGCGTGCGGCCGCGCCCGGGGCGCCCGGCGCACTGTCCGTATGGAGTGCGTGCCGGTCGCTGGTGCGGACCCTGGTACGGCCGCCCGTGGGCCGCGGGGCGGTCCCCGCACAGGGGCTTCGCCTGCGGGTGGAGGCGGACGGAGTGCTGGTCAGCGACGTGGACCGGGCGGTCGCCGACGTGGCCGTGGAGGCCCGCGACGGATTGGTCGAAGTCGTTGTCCGGATGGTGGACGCCGAGCCCGCCGTGATCGGACGGGGGCTGTCCGTGACGGTTTCGGGCGCGGATTTCCGCTACCGCGCCGACCACGCCGACACCGGCCCGGTGCGGCGCCGGACGTGGACCCTGCGGCCGAGGGCGTGGGGGCTGACGCTGCCGCGGTGAGGTGGGTGGGGTGGGTGAGGTGAGGTGCCGCACGAGCGCGCCCCCCGCCACCGCGGGCCACCAGAACACCGGCAACAGGCGCAGCAGCACCCCGCCGCGGGCTGCGGGGGCTGCTGCTGCTGGTGGTGCTGCTGGCGGCTGCTGAGCCCGGTGGCGCTGGGACCGCTCGGGAGGCGGGTCGTCCCGGGGCGGCCCTGGCCGCCGGGGGACGCGGTGTTGTGGCTCGCGGAGGGGGCTCCGGGGGGCCGGTGCTGGGTGTGGGCGCCGGGGGCGCGCGGGGTGGGGCGGGGGAGGGTGCGGGTCAGGGCAGGTCGAGGGTGGCGCGGTGGGCGCGCCAGCGGTCCATCAGGTCCAGCATCTCGCCGTGCATGAACTCGAAGAAGGCCGCGGTCTCGGCGACGCGGCTTCCGGCCGGGGTGTCCGGGCCGAGGCCGGCCGCGCCCTCGCGCAGGGTCTTCTCCCACAGGGTGAGGATCTGGTCGCGGCGGGTGAAGGTCTCGTACCAGAACTCGTTGTGCAGGACGTAGCGGTCGCGTCGTGAGCCCGGTTCGCGCTCCCGGCTGACCATGTTGACCTGCGTGAGGTAGCCGACGGCGCCCGATACCGCGGCGGGGCTGATCTGCAGGGCCAGGCTCAGCTCGGCCGAGGTCATCGCCCCGACGTCGCTGGCCAGCAGGGCGGCGAACACCCGGGAAGCCATGCGCTGCATGCCCGCCTCGGTCAGCTGCGAGGCGAAGCGCTCCACGAAGCGGTTGACCGCTTCCTCGTCGCGGGCCGGGGCCGGGGCTGGGGTCGGGACCGGGGCTGCGGCGTCCGCGTCCGCCCGCTCCGGGCCCGTCGGCTTCTTCGTCTGGGTCTTCGTCTTCATGTCCGCCACCCTCCCGACTTTACTCGATTTCCAATCTTCACAAAATTATGAAACCAGCGTACCTTCGGAACATGACGAAGGCCATCAGTGTCGCCGGACTTCACAAGTCGTTCGGCCGCACCCACGCGCTGGACGGGCTCGACCTCTCGGTCGCGGCCGGCGAGGTCCACGGCTTCCTCGGTCCCAACGGCTCCGGGAAGTCGACCACCATCCGGGTCCTGCTGGGTCTGCTGCGCGCGGACTCCGGCAGCGCGGTGCTCCTCGGCGGCGACCCCTGGGCCGATGCGGTCGCCCTGCACCGGCGCGTCGCCTACGTCCCCGGGGACGTCACCCTGTGGCGCAACCTCTCGGGCGGCGAGGTCATAGACCTGTACGGGCGGTTGCGCGGCGGACTGGACGCGAGGCGCCGGGCCGAGCTGATCGAGCGGTTCGAACTCGACCCCACCAAGAAGGGGCGCACGTACTCCAAGGGCAACCGGCAGAAGGTCGCCCTCGTCGCCGCCTTCGCCGCCGACGTCGACCTCCTGATCCTCGACGAACCCACCTCCGGCCTGGACCCGCTGATGGAGGAGGTCTTCCACGGCTGCGTGGCCGACGCGCGCGCCGCCGGGCGGACCGTCCTGCTCAGCTCGCACATCCTCAGCGAGGTGGAGGCCCTCTGCGACCGGGTCAGCATCATCCGCAAGGGGCGGACCGTGGAGAGCGGCAGCCTCGCCGAACTGCGCCACCTCAGGCGCACCTCGATCACCGCCGAGCTGGCCGCCGCCCCCAACGGCCTCGCGCACCTGCCCGGCGTGCACGACGTCGAGGTGCGGGGCCTGACGGTCCGCCTCCAGGCCGACACCGACAAGCTGGACGCCGTGCTGCGCGCCCTCGCCGCGTCGGGGGTCCGCTCGCTGACGTCCACGCCGCCGACGCTGGAGGAGCTGTTCCTGCGCCACTACACGGGGGCGGACGGGGAAGCGGACGCCGCCGGGGACGTGCGGGAGCAGCCCGGCGCGGTGGCGGGTGGCGCGCGATGAGGGGCCGCCTCGCCGGGACGGGCGGGCTGTTGCGGCTGGCGCTGCGCCGGGACCGCGTGCTGATGGCGGTGTGGATCGGGGTGGTCTCGCTGCTGGTGCTCAGCATGCCCGCCGCGCTGCAATCGGCGTACGGGACGGCGGCCGAGCGGGCCCGGCTGCCTGTCACCATGAACGCCAACGGCTCGCTGCGCGCCCTGTACGGGCCCGTCTTCGGCGATTCGATCGGCGCGCTCAGCGCGTGGAGGGGCGGGGTCTTCGCCGGGTTGTGCGCCGCGGTCATGAGCCTCGTCATCGTGGTCCGGCACACCCGGGAGGAAGAGGAGAGCGGCCGTCAGGAGATGCTCTGCGCCGCCATGGTGGGGCGCGCGGCTCCGCTGACCGCCGCCCTGCTGGCCGCCCTCTTCGCCAACGCGCTCGTCGCGGTCCTGGTCGCGGTCGGACTGGCGGGCCGGGGAGCGGCCGGTGCGCTGGCGCTGGGGGCCGCGCTCGGCGCGACCGGGATGGTGTTCGCCGCGGTGGCCGTGATCGCCGCGCAGCTCACCGAGAGCGCGCGGCTGGCCAAGGGGATGGCGGGCGCGGTGCTGGGCGCGGCGTTCGTGCTGCGGGCCTCCGGGGACGCGGGCCGGGCCGCCGGGGGGTCGGCGCTGACTTGGGCCTCGCCGCTGGGCTGGCTGGAGAACGTACGCGCCTTCGCCGCCGAACGCTGGTGGGTGCTCGGCCTCTTCGCCGCGGCCTGCCTGGTGCTGCTGGTGCTCGCGTACGTCCTGGCCGGGCGCCGGGACCTGGGGATGAGCTTCTTCGCGGCCCGGCCGGGACCGGCGCGCGGGCGGCTCGGCGGGCCCGCGGCGCTGGCGTGGCGGCTCCAGCGGGGGAGCGTGCTGGGGTGGAGCGCCGGGTTCCTCGCGGCCGGGGCGTCCTTCGGGGCGATGACCGAAGGCGTGGCCCAACTGGTCGGGGACAACGCGAAGACCCGCGAGATCATCGAGCGGATGGGTGGACAGGCTGGAGTGACCGACGCCTTCCTCGCGGCGATGGCCGGGATGCTGGGGATGGTGGCGGCGCTGTACATCGTCTCGTCGGTGCTGCGGCTCGGGGGCGAGGAGAGCGCGCAGCGCGCCGAACCGCTGCTGGCGGCCGCCGTCGGGCGCCTGCGCTGGGCGGGCGGCCACCTGGTGATCGCCTTCGGCGGCTCGGCGCTGATCCTGGCCCTGGGCGGGCTCGGCCTGGGCCTGGGGCACGGCCGGGACGTGGGCGCGGCGGTGGGGGCCTGCCTCGCGCAGCTTCCGGCGGTGTGGGTGATCGGGGCGCTGGCGGTGCTGCTGCACGGCGCGCTGCCGCGGTTCGCGGTGGCCGCCTGGGCGGTGGCGGGTGCGGCGCTGGCCCTGGGCTGGGTCGGCCCGGCGCTGGGCCTCCCGCAGGCCGCCCTGGACCTGTCGCCCTTCGCCCACCTGCCCCGGCTGCCCGGGCCCGGGGCGGTCGAGTGGATACCGGTGGCGACCCTGACCGGGCTGGCGGCCGTGCTCACGGGGGCGGGCCTGGCCTCCCTGCGGCGGCGCGACCTGGTGGGTTGACGGGGGCGGGGGTCCTGGGGCCGGGGCTCTGGGGGCGGGGGCTCAGCGGGCGCTGCCGAGGTTCCGGTCGGCCGGGTCGCCGTCCAGCATGAGGGTGGTCTCCTCGATGCGCAGGAACCGGCCGTCGGGGGCGAACTCGCCGAAGAGGTAGACCTCCATGCGGACGGTGGAGCCGTCCTTCTTGGTGGCGCGGACGGTGTGGCGGTCGGCGTACAGGGTCCCGTCGGTCAGCTCCTCGTGCACCTCGACGCTGCCCTCGGCCACCACGGTGCGCAGGTGGGCGATGTGCTCCAGGAACCCGGCCCGGTCGGCCCAGGCGCCGTCCGTGCGCTGCCGGTAGCCGGGCGCGAAGTGCCGGTCGGCGACCTCGTGGAGGTCGGACTCCGGGGAGAAGAGCAGTTCGCCGAGAGCGGTGGCGATGTCGGTGCGGGCGGGGGCGTGGGTGCTGCTGCTCATGGTGTCTCCATGGTCGAAGAGTCCCTGCACGGAGTTGCGTGCGTGACGCACGCTTCAGGGAGGAGACTATCCCTATCGCGTGCGCTGCGCACGCTATTCTTCGGGATGTGGACAACGAAACGGGTCACGCGGTCGCCGACGCTCTGGGCGACCTGCTCAAACGCACCCTCAGAGCCGGGCTCTACCAGGCCCTGACCGAGAACCTCGGCGAAGCCGTCGACGAGGTCACCTACCCCGTCCTCAGCGGCCTCGCCAGAACCGGCCCGCGCAGCGCCGCCGACCTGGCCGTCGAAGTGGGCCTGGACCGCTCCGGCGTCAGCAGGCGCGCGTCCCGGCTGGAAAGCGGCGGACTGGTCCGTCGCGAACCGGACCCCGCCGACCGCAGGGCCGTCCTCCTGGCCCTCACCGAAGAGGGCGCGCGCACGGTGGAAACGATGCGGCAGCGCCTCGCCGACCGGATCGAGGCGTCGCTCAGCTCATGGCCGCAGGAGGAGGCGCGGTCGTTCGCCCGCCAACTGCGCAGGTTCGTCGACGAAGGCCCCTTCAGTGCTTAGGGCTTGGGACTTAGGGCCGAGGTGTGCCGAGTCGCACTAGTCGGTACTCGGCTCGGTGTTCGGCTCAGCATTCGACGAGCAGCTCCCGCAGGCCGCGGATCACGTAGCCGTCCCGCCATTGCGGCTCGCGCGTCAGGCGCAGGGGTGGGAAGGCCGGGTCGAGCAACGCCCCGAAGGAGGCGATGAGTTCCAGCCGGGCGAGTGGGGCGCCGAGGCAGTAGTGGATTCCCGCCCCGAGGCTCAGGTGCGGATTGTCCGTGCGCGAGAGGTCCAGTTCGTCGGGGCGCGTGAAGCGGGCCGGGTCGCGGTTGGCGGAGCCGAAGAGCAGCGCCACCTCGGCGCCGCGCGGGATGACGGTGTCCCCGACCCGGATGTCGTCGAGCACCCAGCGCTCGAACAGCTGGAGCGGGGTGTCGTACCGCATGAGTTCATCCACAGCTGTGGACAACTTTTCGGGATTGCCGGCGCGGAGCCGGTCGAGCGCCCCGGGATTGCGGAAAAGGGCCCACCAGCCGTTGGCGGTGGTGTTCACGGTGGCCTCGTGTCCCGCGTTGAGCAGCAGGACACAGGTGGAGATCATCTCCTGCTCGCTGAGCCGGCCGCCGCCCTCCTCGTCGTGCGCGGCGATCAGGGCGGAGATCAGGTCCGGACCCGGGGACGTGCGGCGCTGCGCGATCAGGTCGCGCAGGTACGCGCTGAACTCCAGGCTCGCGCGGACCGCCCGAGCGGCGCTCTCGGGCCCGGGCCGCAGCTCGTACATCCCGCAGATGTCCGCCGACCAGGGTCGCAGCGGCGCCCGGTCCTCCTGCGGGATGCCGAGCAGCTCGGCGATCACCGCCACCGGGAGCGGCTCGGCGACCGCGGTGAGCAGGTCCCCGCCGCCCGCCGCGACGAACCGGGCGGTCAGCTCGCGGGCGAGGCGCTGCACGGCGGGCACGAGCCGCTCCACGGTGCGCGGCGTGAACGCCTTCGCGACGAGGCGGCGTACCCGCGCGTGCGCGGGGTCCTCCAGGTCCAGCAGCCCGTTGCCGTTGAGGACGTGGAACGGCTCGTGCTCCGGCGGCGGCGCGGTGCGCCCGAACTCCTCGTGGGTGAAGCGGTGCAGGTACGTCCGCCCCAGCCGCCGGTCCCGCAGCAGCGCGTTCACGTCCGCGTAGTGCGGGATCAACCACTGCCCGGTGGCCTCGCACCACACCGCCCGCCCGCGCTCGCGCAATTCCCGGTAGGCCGGGTACGGATCGGCGACGAATGCGGCGTCCCACGGATCGAAGTCCATCCCCGTACCTTAGGCAGCGGCGCCTCCTATGCGGGCGAGACCAGGCGGGTCTCGTACGCGTAGACGGCGGCCTGGGTGCGGTCCCGCAGCCCCAACTTGACCAGGATCCGGCTGACATGGGTCTTGATCGTGGACTCCGCGACCACCAGGCGGTCGGCTATCTCCGCGTTGGACAGGCCCTGCGCGATCAGGATGAGCACCTCCGTCTCCCGCTCGGTCAGCTCCTCCACCGTCCCCGGCTCCGCCACCCGGGGCGTCTCCGCGAGCTTCGCGAACTCCACGATCAGCCGCTTGGTCACCGAGGGCGCCAGCAACGCCTCACCGGAGGCCACCACCCGCACGCCGTCGGCCAGTTGCCGTGCGGACGCGTCCTTGAGCAGGAACCCGGAGGCTCCGGCCCGCAGCGCCTGGTACACGTACTCGTCGAGATCGAAAGTGGTCAGCACCAGCACCTTCGCCGCCGCGTCCGCCGCGACGATCAGCCGCGTCGCCTCCAGGCCGTTCATCACCGGCATCCGGATGTCCATCAGCACCACGTCCGGCCGCAGCGCCGTCACCTGCTCCAGGGCCTCCCGGCCGTCGACGGCCTCCCCCACCACCTCGATGCCGGGCATCGCGTTGAGCAGGACGGAGAACCCCTCCCGGACCATCATCTGATCGTCCACGATCAGTACCCGGATCGTCATGCCGCGTCCTCGGAGGGCCGGGGGCGCACCGGTATGAACACGGCGACCTCATACCCGCCGTCCGGCGTCCGGCCGGCCGTCATCTCCCCCTCCAGCATGGCCACCCGCTCGCGCATCCCGGTGATGCCGTGCCCCGCGCCCGGCGAGGGCCGGACGTTCTCGGTCGACGCGCCATTGACGATCCGCACCCCCAGCCCGCCCAGGACGTACGACACCTCGACCCCGGCCGCCGCACCCGGCGCGTGCCGCAGGGTGTTGCTCAGGGCTTCCTGGACGATCCGGTACGCCGACAGCTCCACCCCCTGGGGCAGCTCGCGCACCGCGCCCGTCACCGTCTTCTCCACGGTCATCCCCGCCTCCCGCACATTGCTCAGCAGCCCGTCCAGCGAGGCGAGCGTCGGCTGGGGCGCGTCCGGTGCCTCGTAGTCCGAGGACCGCACCACGCCCAGCACCCGCCGCAGCTCGGTGAGCGCCGCCACCGCGTTCTCCCGGATGGTGACGAAGGCCGCCTCCAGCTCCGGCGGGGGGTTCTCCACCCGGTACGGCGCGGCCTCCGCCTGGATCGCCACCACCGACATGTGGTGCGCCACCACGTCGTGCAGCTCGCGGGCGATCGTCGTGCGCTCCTCCAGCAGGGTGCGCCGGTCCCGCTCCACGGCCGTCACCTCCTGCTGCGCCGAGACCTCCTGCTCGGCCGCCACCCGTATGTGGCGGACGCTGACCGCCAGCAGGATGAACGCCGAGAGGAAGACCATGGGCATCGTCCCGATCGAATGCCCCCGGCCCAGGAGCACGCTCAAGGCGACCCCGGCCCCCGTACTGACCACCCACATCCAGGCCGCCACCCGCGGGCCGGTCCGGATCGCCACGAGGGTGAGCACAGCCAGGTGCGCGAAGAAGGACCCGGGCGACCACGGCCAGAGCGACCCGCCCGTATTGAGCACGGCGAGCACCGCCATGACGGCCATCGAGGCCCAGAACGCCCCGAGCGGCCGCACCAGCGTCATCACCACCGGTACGGCGGTCAGCAGCCCGATCACCAGCGTCCGCAGCGGGGATTCGTAGCCGGTGCCGCGCCCCGCGTTGAGCAGGACGACGAAGGCGACCGCGGCCACCACCGCGTGGGGGGCGAAGGCGGCCTCCCGCCGGATCCGCTGGGGAAGCCGGCGTATCAGGGGGTTGTCCACGCGCAAGGGCATGAGCGGTCGGTAGGCGAGGGCATCGGTGAACAGGTCCCGGCGCAGGCTGTGCATGAAGCCCGACGCCAGCCGGATCTCAGGGGTCCGGGGGGCTGCCCCGGTGGTCGTCTCGGTCACCTACGAACCGTAGGCCGCCGAGCCCGTGGTCCGCGTCGCCGCTGATGGGGACTTATCAGCCTCCCTCTCAAGTACTACCCGGCGTAGTCAGTAGCCCGACGGGCGGACCAGACCCGTCTCGTACGCGAAGACGGCGGCCTGGGTCCGGTCCCGCAGGCCCAGCTTCACCAGGATCCGGCCGACATGCGTCTTCACGGTCTGCTCGGCCACGATCAGATGCGCCGCGATCTCCCCGTTGGACAGCCCCTGGGCGACCAAGGACAGGACCTCGGTCTCCCGCTCGGTCAGCTCCGCGATGCGCTCCTTCGAAGGCGCCCGTGGCGCCCCCAGCCGGGAGAACTCCGTGATCAGGCGCTTCGTGATGTTCGGCGAGAGCAGCGCCTCCCCGGCCGCGACCACCCGCACCGCCTCGGCGAGCTGGTCCGCCGAGGCGTCCTTGAGCATGAACCCGGAGGCTCCCGCCCGTAGCGCCTCGTACACGTACTCGTCCAGGTCGAAGGTGGTCAGCACCAGCACCTTCACGGTGGAGCCGGGCGCCGTGGTGAGAGCCTCCGTGGCCTCGATCCCGCCCATGCCCGGCATCCGGATGTCCATCAGGATGACGTCCGGCCCGATCACGGCGGCCTGGGCGATCGCGTCGGCCCCGTCGACGGCCTGGCCGACGACCTCGATGTCCGGCTGCGCGTTGAGCAGCACGGTGAAGCCCTGGCGGACCATCATCTGATCGTCGGCGATCATGACCCGGATCGGAGTGGTCACTGGTCTCTACTCTCCTTGGCGAGGGCGTCGGACGGCGGATCCAGCGGGAGCACCACGCTCACCTCGTACCCGCCGCCGGGCCGGGGTCCGGCGGCCAGCTCACCGCCCAGCATGCCCGCCCGCTCCCGCATGCCCAGCAGTCCGTGCCCCGCCCCCGGAGACGGCGCAGCCGGTGCGGTCGGTGCGGAGTTGGCGACGCACAGGTGCAGACTATGCGGCCCGTACGCCAGGCCGACCTCCACCCTGGAACCGGGCGCATGGCGCAGGCAGTTGCTCAGGGCCTCCTGCACCACGCGGTACGCGGTCAGTTCGAGCCCCGGGGACAGCGCCCGCCGCTCGCCCGCGATCTGCGTGGTGACCTCCATCCCGGCGGCCCGCACATTGGCGACGAGCGCGTCGAGTTCGGCCAGGGTCGGCTGCGGGTGGTGCGGATTGGCCGGATCGTCCGGATGCTCCGAGCGCAGCACGCCCAGGACCCGGCGCAGCTCGGTCAGCGCTTCCAGCGCATTGCCCCGGATCCCGGCCAGGTTCTCCTTGAGCTCGTCGGACGGATTCTCCGCGAGGTGCACGGCGACCTGTGCCTGGATGGAGATGACCGACATGTGGTGCGCGACGACGTCGTGCAGTTCGCGCGCGATCCGGCTGCGCTCCTCCAGCAGCGTGCGCTGGGCGCGCTCGGCCTCGGTCAGGGTCTCCTGCTCCACCAGCCGGCCGCGGGCCAGGCGCACGGCGCGCAGCGAGTACCCCAGCACCCCGGCGACCCCGAGGACGACCACCGCCTCGGTAAGGGTGGAGCGGCCGGGCGGCGGGCGGAAGCCCAGCTCGCCGACGAGGCTGAGGAGGAGGGTGGTGCCGACGACCCCCGCGGTCACGCGGGGCGGCACCCGGAGGGCGACCAGCAGCACCACCGGGGCGAAGGCGAACGCGCCCATCGGGATCCACGGCCAGGGCTGCCCCAGCATCACATGGGGGTGGATCACGACGGCGACGCTCACCGACGCGGCCAGTGCCAGCCACCAGCCCAGCATCGGCCAGCACATCGCCAGCACGATGGAGAGGCTGGTCAGCACGCCCAGCAGGACCGCCGACAGATGGTCCACCTCGTACTGCGCGCTGGCCTGGGTGCCTACCAGGAAGCCGAACAGGGCCGCCACACAGCCGGTCAGCAGATGCGGCAGCCGGGCCAGCCAGCGCGGCCGGGACAGCCTCGGCAGGGGGTCCCAGCGGGCGGTGAGCAGATCCTCCCGCAGGGCCCGCAGCATGCTGCGGGCCCTCGGAGGGCGGCTGCCCGCGGTCTTGATCGGCTCTTTCACGAGGCTCACCCTAGGCACGGGCGGCGGCCTTCACGGGAGGAGCCGCGGTGCCTGCGGTGCGCACGATGCGCGAGGTGCCGGCCGACCGCCGCTTGCGGCCGCCCTGCTCGAACGTGCGGAAGGCCGCCCAGCAGACCAGCAGCGCTGCCGAGAAGACCGGCAGCCACAGCAGCCGGGCACCCATCCACGCCAGGGAGTCCGGGACGGTGTGCAGACCGGGCAGGTCCACCCCGCCGAGCAGACCGAGCGCGGTGACGGACATCATCGCGCTCTGGTGCCACAGGAAGACCGTCATCGCGGACAGGTTGACCAGCGCCGCCCCCGCCCACGCCATCGGCCGGCGCATGACCCGCGCCAGCGGCCCCCGTACCAGCAGCGCCAGCGCGCACTGGGCCAGCCCGAAAGCGACCGCCGCCAGCGTCGGCGGATTCAGGTTGGAGACCGCGGCCCCCGGGACACCCACCATCGACGCCGGGTACCCGCACCCCAGGACCAGGGCGGCGGTGCCCACCGCCCCGCCCGCGAGCAGCAGGACGGCCGGGGTGCGCCGGGCGAAGGCGCCCCGTGCCCACGCGGCCCCCAGGGTGTAGGGCACAAGCCACCCGGCCACCACATTGGCCCAGCCGATCCAGGCGGGCCCGCCCAGGGCGAACCGCCACACGTCCACCACGGCGACGACGGCCAGCGGCCACAGCGGGCTCAACCGGGCCACCAGCGGAGTCAGCGCCGTCAGCCCCGCGAACACCAGCAGGAACCACATCGGGGACAGGACCAGCTTCACCAGCCCGCGCACCGTGCCGTACTCGACCCCGGAGGCCAGCAGCGCGCCCGCCGCGAGCGTCCACACCACGAGCACCGCCGCGACCGGCCGGAACAGCCGCCCCAGCCGCCGCCCGATCCACTGCCCGTACGAGACGCCGGCCGCCCGGGCCGACGCGTAGCCCAACGCCCCCACCCGACCGCCCACGAGGAAGAACACGGCCAGCGTCTGGAGCACCCACGACAGCGGCGCGAGCCAGGGCATGGACGCCAGCGGGCTGCTCGTGGCCGGCCCGCCCTCGGTGGTGTTCAGCGAGGTGACCAGCCAGTGCCCCAGCACCACCCCGAGGATCGCGAAGGCGCGCAGCGCGTCCACGGTCCGGTCCCGGTCGGCGGGTGTGGCGGCGTCGATGCGGCGGGCCAGAGCGGCCCAGCGGGCCCGGAGCTCATGCACGGGGGGCCTCCGTGGGGGCGCCGGTGCCCAGAACGATCCGGGCGAGGCTGTCGAGGGAGGTGGTCCCGGGCCGGAGGTAGTCGCTGTGCCCACCGGCCCCGGCGTCGAAGGCACGGGCACCGAACGCGGGATCCACCGGATCCGTACCGAAACCGAGCCCGGCGATGCGCAGGTGCGGCACCTGCGCGATCCAGTCGTCGCCGCCGCGCCCCGCCCACACCCGGGCCTCGGTGGGCAGCTGGGCGGCGGTGTCGGCGCCGGTGCCCGGGCTGCCGTACAGCGCCATGTCGGTGACGCGAGGGCCGGTCCCGGTCCGGGCGCAGACCACCGAGCCGTAGGAGTGGCAGAGCAGCGACAGTCGCGCGTCGCTCCCGCCCAGCCGCCGCAGCTGCTCCAGGAACGGGGCCAGCTTCCTCGCCCCGTCCTCGGCGCGGTCCGTGGTCAGGACGGTGGTGCTGACCGTGCCCGGGGTGTCGTACCCCAGCCAGGCGACCACCGCGGAGCGCGGATGCTCGGCCCGGAGGCGCTGCTGGAGCGCGAGGGCTCCGGCACGGAACCGCTGGTAGGTGTCGAGGGTGGTGTCGGACCCCGGGACCAGGACCGCGATGCGGTCCGCCGTATCCAGGTCGCCCAGCACCTCGACGGCCCGCCCCGTCCCCCTGCCGTCGAAGGACAGGAAGCGCGCCGCACCGCCCGCCGTCATGGCCCACAGCTTGGCGGCCCGCTCCGGGCGCCCCGCGCCCTCGGCCATGCGGGCCGCCTCGCGCAGGTTGGCGAGGCTGGCGGTGTACCGCTCGGAGGCACTGGCGTCCGCGGAGAACCGCACGGCCGCCGGAGCGGGGACCTGGGGCGGCGCGGCGGCGGACACGGGGAGGACGACCGACGCGGTGATGAGCCCGGCGAGCAGTGCACGGCGCAGTCGTACGGGGCGGCTGTGCGCGCTGAGCGGCATGTGGGTGGTCCTTCGGTCCAGAGGGGCGTTCTCTCCGGTACCGAAGCTATGAACCGAGATCCGTCGTCAGCGTCACGCCAGGGAGTGGGGTTTCCGCGTAGCTCTCAGGTATTACATGGGTGACACGGCACGCTCAGTCGGCGACTGGGTGACACGGCACGCTCAGTCCGCGACCAGGGGCTCCACGTACCCCGCGCGCCACCGCGGCGCGGGGTCCTGGCCGGGGCTGGTCCAGTACTCGCGCGCCTCGACGACCTCCCCGGCCCGTACCGTCCACAGCGACACCGCCCGGTACACGACGTGGTCCTGCGGGATCTCGACCTCGGTGACGACGAAGTCACCGTCGGCGAGGATCCGCAGCACCTCCACGGACCGCCCCGCCGCGTCCGCGTCGGCGTCCGCCGCGCCGTCACTGTTCACGGCGATGAAGTTGGCGCGCCCGACGATCCGCTCCCCGCTGACCGGCCATTCGATCACCGCGTCGTGCGCGATCAGCGCGCCGACCCCGTCCCAGTCCCGGGCCTCTATCCGCTCCCACAGTTCTGCAACTACGTTCAACGGCTCCATGAGCGGCAGTGTGCGACGCCTGTGACCTGCGCAACAAGCATTGCGTACAGGCTTATTGAGGTCGACACAATCATGGGCTCACCCTGCGTTCCCCTAGGACGAAACAGTAGGAATCGCGCCCCGCCCCCGACCCGTCGTCCGGCCCGCCACCCGGACAGGTTGCCGAGGTCCGCGCCCCAGCCGCATACAGACCGCCGATATCCCCTCCCACCTGCGCACTTCTAGCCTGCTCGCATGACCCCTCATGTCCCGCACGCCGCTCCCCACGCCGTGTCCGCCGACCCGGGCGCCGGTGCGGCCGTCAAGGCCGCCGACCGCGCTCACGTCTTCCACTCCTGGTCCGCCCAGGCCCTGATCGACCCGCTCGCCGTCGCCGGGGCCGAGGGGTCGTACTTCTGGGACTACGAGGGCGGGCGCTACCTCGACTTCGCCTCCCAGCTGGTGAACACCAACATCGGCCACCAGCACCCGAAGGTGGTCGCCGCGATCCAGGAGCAGGCCGCCCGGCTGTGCACCCTGGCACCCGGCTTCGCGGTCGACGTCCGCTCCGAGGCCGCCCGCCTGATCGCCGAGCGCACCCCCGGCGACCTGGACAAGATCTTCTTCACCAACGGCGGCGCCGAAGCCGTCGAGAACGCCGTCCGGATGGCCCGGCTGCACACCGGCCGCCAGAAGGTCATGTCGGCGTACCGCTCCTACCACGGCGCGACCGCCGCGGCGATCAACCTGACCGGCGACCCGCGCCGCTGGCCCTCCGACACCGCCTCGGCCGGGGTCGTGCACTTCTGGGGCCCCTACCTCTACCGCTCGGCCTTCCACGCCGAGACCGAGGAGCAGGAGTGCGAGCGCGCCCTGCGCCACCTCGCCGACACCATCGCCTTCGAGGGACCGCAGTCCATCGCCGCGATCATCCTGGAGTCGGTACCGGGCACGGCCGGGATCATGACCCCGCCGCCCGGCTACCTCGCCGGGGTCCGCGCCCTGTGCGACCGCTACGGCATCGTCTTCATCCTGGACGAGGTCATGTCCGGCTTCGGCCGCACCGGCAGGTGGTTCGCCGCCGAGCACTGGGACGTCACGCCCGACCTGCTGTGCTTCGCCAAGGGCGTCAACAGCGGCTACGTACCGCTCGGCGGCGTCGCGATCTCCGGCGCCATCGCCGACACCTTCGCCACGCGCCCCTACCCGGGCGGACTGACCTACTCCGGGCACCCGCTCGCCTGCGCAGCCGCCGTCGCCACGATGAACGCGATGACGCAGGAGGGCGTCGTCGAGCACGCCGCCCACCTCGGCGCGAACGTGATCGGCCCGGCGCTCGCCGAGATCGCCGAGCGCCACCCCTCGGTCGGCGAGGTGCGCGGCCTGGGCGCCTTCTGGGCGGTGGAGCTCGTACGGGACAAGGAGACGCGCGAACCGCTCGTCCCCTACAACGCGGCGGGCGCCGACAACGTGCCCATGGCCGAGTTCGCGGCGGCCTGCAAGGCGTCCGGTCTGTGGCCCTTCGTGAACATGAACCGCACCCACGTCGTGCCGCCCTGCACCATCTCGGAGGCGGAGGCGAAGGAGGGCCTGGCCCTGCTCGACGAGGCCCTCACGGTCGCGGACCGGCACACGGCCTCCGCGTAGCCCTCCGCGCCGCCGCCCCGGCCGCTGCCGCGCGCCGCCCGCCGAGGGGCCGCACCCCCCGGCGGGCACCGCGTCTCCGCGGGGCGCTCACGAGGCGTCCGCGCAACGACCACGCAGTGATCACACAGCGTCCCGGTCGCGGCGCCGCCGCCTGGCCTAAGGTGTCCGGAGTTCTACGAAGGAGACGGACCCTTATGCCAGGCAGCGGCGCTGTCACCCGCAACACACTTCGCCAGCAGATCGCGGACGCGCTGCGTGACGAGGTGCTCGCGGGACGCCTGCCGCCGGGCACCGAGTTCACGGTGAAGCAGATAGCCGAGCAGTACGGGGTGTCCGCCACGCCCGTGCGCGAAGCGCTGGTCGACCTCGCCGCCCAAGGCCTGCTGGACTCCGTGCAGCACCGCGGTTTCCGCGTGCGGATCTTCTCCGTGGACGACTTCCGGGGCCTGGTCGAGGCCCGCACGCTGATCGTCGACGGGATCTTCCGCCGGCTCGTCGAGCGCGGCACGGCGCCCGGCTCGGGCGAGATGCTGGTGTCGGTGCGCCGCCGGGCCGAGGAGGCCCGGCGGGCCGCGCTGAGCGGCTCCCTGGAGGTGCTCATCGGCTACGACCTGCGCTTCTGGAGGGAGCTGAGCGCTCTGGTGGGCAACGTCTACATCTCCGAGTTCCTGCACCGCATCCGCGTGCAGTGCTGGGTCTTCGCCGTGCCCTACCTGCAACGGGAACCGAAGCTGCACGCGGCGCTGTGGAGCGGGCACAACGAACTCGTCGAAGCGGTGACCCTCGCGGACGCGCACGAGGTGCGCCGCCTGGTGCACGCCTACAACCAGCACAACCTGGACTGGGCCGCCGCGCTGACGGCGGCGGGCGCGTGAGCGCGCCGAGCGGGCGCATCGACGCGCGTACGGGCGCCACCTGGCCGCAGCCGGTCCGGCTGAGCGTGGTGCTGCGGACGCACGGCGCCCCCGCCGGCCGGACCGCCCCGCTCCTGGCCCGGCTGCGCGCGGACCTCGACGCGCATGCCGCGTCCTGGTCCGGAGGTGGCGCCTGGGAGCTGGTGGTGGTGGAGCCGGACACCCCCGACGCCGCGCCGACGGCAGCCCCCGCGCCCGCCACCGATCCCGCGCCGGCCACCGACCCCGCCGAAGCCCACGCCCCCGACCCCGCCCCCGACCCCGCGTCCGACCACCGCATCCGGACCGCCCCCACCCTGCGCGCGGCCGTCCGCGCCACCACCGGCCGCCGCGTGCTGCTCACCGACACCGCCCACGCCGCCGGCCACCTGCACGGCCTCGACGCGCTCCAGCGCGACCTCGACCGCGCCCCCGCCGCGACCGCCGTGGTCTGCGGCCGCCACCGCGGCCGCCTGGCCCGCACCCTCGGCATCCCGGGCGTGCCGGGCTTCCGCCCCGACACCCTCGCCTTCGCCCTCTTCGACGGCGGCCGGGCCCGCGCCGCCTTCACCGCCTCGACCCTGCACGGGCCGGCCGTCGACGCCGAGGTGCTGCGCTGGTGCCGCGCGCAGGGCTGGGCGACCGCGGAACGCCCGGCCGGCCGGCCCCCGGGGGAGCGGCGGCCGCTCCGCGCACCCCGCGGGGGCGACCGGGCGCTCGCCCCGCGCGTCCGCGAGCTCCTGCGGCTGAACGCGGGCGGCCTGGCCGTCGCCGCCTTCTTCGTCGCCCTGGCCTTCCTGCTCTTCCACCGCCTCTGGTTCGACCTCGACGGCGCCTACCTGCGGGACGCCCTCCAGGACCAGAACCAGTGGGAATGGTTCGTCGGCGTCACCACCGACAACATCACGCACCTGCGCAACCCGCTCTTCACCACCGCCCAGGGCATGCCCGACGGCGTGAACCTGATGGCCAACGCGACCATGCTCGGCCTCACCGTCCCGCTGATCCCGGTCACCCTCGCCTTCGGCGAGACCGTCACCTTCGTGCTGGTCCTCACCCTCGGCATGGCCGCGTCCGGCTGGACCTGGTACTGGCTGATCCGGCGCCGTCTGGTGCGCTCCCGGTGGGCGGCCGCCGCGGGCGGCGCGCTCGCCGCGTTCGCGCCGCCGATGGTCTCCCACGCCAACGGCCACCCGAACTTCGTCGTCCTGTTCATGATCCCGCTGATCATCGACCGGGCGCTGCGGCTGTGCGACGGCTCCGACGGGGGCCGGGCGCGGGTGCGCGACGGGGTGCTGCTCGGCCTGTTCTCCGCGTACCAGATCTTCATCGGCGAGGAGCCGCTGCTCATCACCGCGCTGGGCCTGGTCGTCTTCGGCCTCGCCTACGCCGTGGTCGACCGCGAGCGGGTCCGGGCGGCCTGGCGCCCGCTGGGCCTCGGCGTGCTCGTCGCCCTGGCGGTCTGCCTGCCGCTGGTGGCCTACCCGCTGTACTGGCAGTTCTCCGGCCCGCAGAGCTACCACTCGGTGCTGCACGGGGACAACGCGGGGAACAGCCCGCGCGCCCTCGTCGAGTTCGCGGGCCGCTCGCTCTTCGGCGATCCGGAGACCGCGGGCAGGCTGTCCATGAACACCACCGAGCAGAACGCCTTCTACGGCTGGCCCCTGCTCGCCTTCGGCGCCGTCGCCTGCGTCGGGCTGTGGCGGCGGCGGCTCGTCCGCGCGCTCGCGCTCACCGGTCTCGTGGCGGCCGTGCTGTCCCTCGGCCCGGTCGTCCCGGTCCCGCACACGGACCTCACCCTGCCCGGCCCGTGGCGCTGGATCATCGAGCTGCCGCTCTTCGAGTCGGTCATCGAGGGGCGCGTGGCGATGGTCTGCGCGCCGGTCCTCGGCATCCTGCTCGCCCTCGCGCTGGACCGGATCCTGGCCGCTCCCGCGCGCGAGCACCGCACCCTCGGCCTGCTCGCGGTGGCCGCCGTCCTGATCCCGGTGCTGCCGCTGCCGCTGGCGGTGCGGGAGCGGGACCCGGTGCCGGCCTTCGTCACCTCCGGCGCCTGGAAGCAGTACGTCAGGGACGGCGAGTCGCTGGTCGCCGTGCCCCTGCCCGACCCGGGCTCGGCCGACGCGCTGCGCTGGCAGGTCGAGGCGGACTTCGGCTTCCGGCTGGCCGGGGGCTACTACAACGGGCCCTGGGGCCCCGACCGGATCGGGATCTACGGGGCGCCCCCGCGGCACCTGTCGAACCTGCTGCGGGACGTCCGCTACGGGGCCGAGCCGCCCGTGGTCGGCCCGGAGTGGCGCGCCCAGGCCCGCCGCGACCTGGCGCACTGGAAGGCGGGCGCGGTGGTCGTACCGGAGGCGGACCGCTCGGCGGAGCTGGTGCGCACGCTGACGGATCTGCTGGGGGAGCCCCCGGTGAAGGTGCGCGACGCGTGGGTCTGGCGGGTGGGTCCGCGGTAGGTCCGCGCGCCGGATCGGCGAGCGGACCTTTGCCGACCCCTTCGCGGAGGGTGTCCGGCGCACTACGCTGGGCCGATCGGCGGACAACGACCGGACGGAGCCCGCGTGGCCTGTGACCTGTGGCTGGTCCCCCTTGTCGACGTGCTGTGCCACAGCCCCGACAATCCCTTCGCGGAGGAGATCGCCTCGTACGACAAGGCGCTGGGCGAGGCCGGACTGCCGTCCGTGCCCGTCTTCGCGTACATGCCCGGACTGTCGGGGGACGTCGCCCCGGTGGCCGGGTTCGACTACGACGCCCTGCACTTCCTGCGGCGCGCCTACCTGCTCCAGCTCTGCGGGCTGCCGGTGACGCCGGTGGACGAGCTGGGCGGGGACTACGAGCAGCTGCTGGAGATGTTCGAGCCCACGGCCCAGCAGTCGCACCTGGTGTGGCACTACGACCACGCCGGGGCGTACGTGCCGGTGGACTTCGCGGTTCCGCTGGCCAACGAGGAGCTGCTGGCCGGGGGCGGCCCGCTGGGCTCCGCCCAGGGCCTGCTGCGGGAGCTGGCCTTCGTGGCGCCCTCGATCGGGATCGACCCGGGCAATCCCCCCGCGCCGCCCGCGCCGCCGGGGCGGCCGACCTCGCTGGAGGAGCCGGCGGGGCCGATCCCGTACGACGACAGTCCGTTCGCCCGCGAGCGGCACGTCTGGCTGGGGCTGCACGCGGCGGCGACGCGGAGCCTGGGCCAGGGCTCGATGATCATTTTCAGCTGACCCTGCGTCCGGAGCGCTCCGGGACCTCCCGGGTGGTTCCGGGCGTTCCCGGGCGTTGCGTGCCGGGGTCCGGATCCCTCCGCGGGCGATCCGGCCTCCGGCCCGGGGCCGTGGCCCGGGGTCTCAGCGGGGCTGCTCCGGGGGCCGCTGGCGCGGCATGTTCGGGCGGGTCCCCGGCGGTAGCGGGAAGCGGACCGGCGGGAGGCCCGCTTCGGTCCGCGTTCCGGCGGCGCCCAGGGACTGCATCACCAGCGGCGCCGGGCCCGAGCGGAACTCCACCATCCAGTCCGCCGTCTCGGAGCGGACGAGTTCCGTCACGTCCTCCTGGAAGCGCCGCAGCACGCTCAGGCAGCGGTCCGCGGCCTCACTGGCGGTGCCCTCGGTGGGGCCGAGCACCTCGCGCACGTTCTCCGACGCCCAGTCGAACTGGAGCGTCTGGAGTCTTCGCTGCACCGCCTGGGCCGTCGCCACGTCCCGCATCCACCCGGACGTCAGGCCGAAGAAGCGGTCGCAGGCCAGGCAGGCCGTGGCGAGCAGCAGCGCGAGGTAGCCGTACGCCGCCAGCCCGGGCGCGGCCCCCGTCAGCTCCAGCAGCGGCAGCGCGGCGCCGGCGAGCGCGCCCAGGGCCGCCCCGGCGCGCAGGATCCGGGCCCCGCGCCGCTTGCGGGCGCGGTCGCCGAGGTACCACCCGGCGGTCCGCAGCGCATCGGCCTCGACCCGCCGGTACAGCTCGTCGAGCCGCTCGGCGGGCTCACCCCAGTCCCCGAGCGGGAAGGGCCGGCCGGTCAGATCGCCCGCGGCGGCCATCGCTGCGCCGCCCTCCTCCCGGGGATCCCGGGGTGGCCCCTCGGGCTGCATCTCCGGCTGGCTCACCCGGCACTCCCTCTGCCTGCGCTGACGTGTGGTGGTGCGCGTGTGCGCAATGGTGCGCATGCCCTTCCTACCGCCGAACGGCGGGCGGTGGGCGACGAATCCCGGGATCTCCGCTCGCAAGGGGCCCTTGATCAGGTGCGTGCACGCCTCACGCTCACTCGAAAGAGTTGGTCTGGACGGCGTGGGGCGCGGCGCCCGGGGAGCACGTAGGCTCGGTTTCACCCGTAGCAGTCCGACGTATGGAGTGAGTGACAGTGATCCCCGGCGGTGGCCAGCCCAACATGCAGCAGCTGCTCCAGCAGGCCCAGAAGATGCAGCAGGACCTCGCCGCGGCCCAGGAGGAACTGGCCCGCACCGAGGTCGACGGCCAGGCGGGCGGGGGCCTGGTCAAGGCCACCGTCACCGGCTCCGGCGAGCTGCGCGCACTGGTGATCGACCCGAAGGCCGTGGACCCCGAGGACACCGAGACGCTCGCCGACCTGGTGGTCGCGGCCGTCCAGGCGGCCAACGAGAACGCGCAGGCGCTCCAGGCCGAGAAGCTGGGCCCGCTGGCACAGGGCCTGGGCGGCGGCAGCGGCATTCCCGGCCTCCCGTTCTAAGCTCCCCCTCCCGGACCGTCGTGGTCCGGGGCGACGACGAAAGAAGGCAGTCCGTTGTACGAAGGCGTGGTCCAGGACCTGATCGACGAACTGGGCAGGCTGCCCGGCGTCGGGCCCAAGAGCGCGCAGCGGATCGCCTTCCACATCCTGCAGGCCGAGCCGGCCGACGTCCGCCGCCTCGCGCACACGCTGCTGGAGGTCAAGGACAAGGTCCGGTTCTGCGCGGTGTGCGGGAACGTGGCGCAGGAGGAGCGGTGCAACATCTGCCGCGACCCGCGCCGGGACCTCACCGTGATCTGCGTGGTCGAGGAGTCGAAGGACGTCGTCGCGATCGAGCGGACGCGTGAGTTCCGGGGCCGGTACCACGTCCTGGGCGGCGCGATCAGCCCGATCGAGGGCGTCGGCCCCGAGGACCTGAGCATCCGCGAGCTGCTGGCGCGCCTCGCGGACGGGACGGTGACCGAGCTGATCCTCGCCACCGACCCGAACCTGGAGGGCGAGGCGACGGCGACGTACCTCGCCCGCATGATCAAGCCCATGGGCCTGAAGGTGACCCGCCTGGCCAGCGGGCTCCCCGTGGGGGGAGACTTGGAGTACGCGGACGAGGTCACGCTCGGGCGGGCCTTTGAAGGAAGGCGACTTCTCGATGTCTGACGCAACGCTGCACGCCGTGGGCCAGGATCCGGACGACTTCGCCGTCCAGATCTCCGACCAGATCGAGTCCTTCATCGTCGCGGTCACCGAGGTGGCCAAGGGCGAGGACCCGGACAGCGCGGTGCCGTTCCTGCTGCTGGAGGTCTCCCAGCTGCTGCTGGCGGGAGGCCGGCTGGGGGCGTACCAGGACGTCGTGCCCGACGAGCGCTACGAGCCGGACATCGGGCCGGAGCCGGGCGTGGACGAGCTGCGCGAGCGGTTCGCCCTGATGCTGGACCCGGTCGACGTGTACTCGGAGGTCTTCGACCCGTACGAGCCGCGCAAGGCGCCGGTCGCGCACCGGATCTCGGACGACCTCGCCGACGTGGTCGCGGACCTGCGGCACGGCCTGGTGCACTACCGGGCGGGGCGCACCGCCGAGGCCCTGTGGTGGTGGCAGTTCTCGTACTTCTCCAACTGGGGATCGACCGCCTCGGCCACGCTGCGGGCCCTGCAGTCGCTCGTCGCGCACGTCCGCCTCGACCAGCCGCTCCAGGAGCTGGACGGCCTGGACACGGACGAGGACCTGACGGACGAGGACCTCGCGGAGCAGGCCGGACTGGTGATGGCGCAGGAGCTCGCGGGCCCGCTCGGCCTGCGCGACAAGTAGCGCGGACCGGGAACTTATTTTTTGATCTCTTCGTCTCATGATGTGGTACGGGGCGGTCGGATCGCGGCCGCTCGTTAGACTGCACCCGCAAACAGACGGACTTGATCGAGGAGCGCACGTGGGCCTAGTCGTGCAGAAGTACGGAGGCTCCTCCGTAGCGGATGCCGAGGGCATCAAGCGGGTCGCCAAGAGGATCGTCGACGCCAAGAAGGACGGCCACCAGGTCGTCGTCGTGGTGTCCGCGATGGGCGACACGACGGACGAGCTGATCGATCTCGCCGAGCAGGTGTCCCCGATGCCTGCCGGGCGTGAATTCGACATGCTGCTCACCGCCGGGGAGCGGATCTCCATGGCCCTGCTGGCCATGGCGATCAAAAACCTGGGCCACGAGGCCCAGTCGTTCACCGGCAGCCAGGCGGGCGTGATCACCGACTCGGTCCACAACAAAGCGCGCATCATCGATGTCACGCCGGGCCGGATCCGCACCGCGCTGGACGAGGGCAACATCGCCATCGTCGCCGGTTTCCAGGGCGTCTCGGCGGACAGCAAGGACATCACCACCCTCGGCCGCGGCGGGTCGGACACGACCGCCGTCGCCCTGGCCGCGGCGCTCGACGCCGAGGTCTGCGAGATCTACACCGACGTCGACGGCGTCTTCACCGCGGACCCCCGCGTCGTGAAGAAGGCCCGGAAGATCGACTGGATCTCCTCCGAGGACATGCTGGAACTGGCCGCCTCCGGTTCCAAGGTGCTGCTGCACCGCTGCGTGGAGTACGCGCGCCGATACAACATCCCGATCCACGTCCGCTCGTCCTTCTCCGGACTGCGCGGGACCTGGGTCAGCAACGAGAATCCGCAAGGGGACGAGCCGGTGGAGCACGCCATCATCTCCGGAGTCGCTCACGACGTCTCCGAAGCCAAGATCACGGTCGTCGGGGTGCCGGACAAGCCGGGCGAGGCCGCGGCCATCTTCCGCGCCATCGCGGACGCCGAGATCAACATCGACATGATCGTGCAGAACGTGTCCGCCGCCTCCACCGGCCTGACGGACATCTCCTTCACCCTCCCCAAGTCCGAGGGCCACAAGGCCATCGACGCCCTGGAGAAGGCGAAGGGCGCGATCGGCTTCGACTCCCTGCGCTACGACGACCAGATCGGCAAGATCTCCCTGGTCGGCGCGGGCATGAAGACGAACCCCGGCGTCACCGCCTCGTTCTTCCAGGCCCTGTCCGACGCGGGCGTCAACATCGAGCTGATCTCGACCTCCGAGATCCGCATCTCGGTGGTCACCCGCCAGGACGACGTCAACGAAGCCGTCCGCGCCGTGCACTCGGCCTTCGGCCTCGACTCCGACAGCGACGAGGCCGTCGTCTACGGAGGCACCGGACGATGACCGCCGACCGGTCGTCCGCCCCGGCGCTGGCCGTGGTCGGGGCGACCGGAGCGGTCGGCTCCGTCCTGCTCCGGATGCTGTCCCAGCGGGCGGACGTCTGGGGCCGGATCAGCTTGATCGCCTCCTCGCGCTCGGCCGGCCGGCGGCTGACCGTGCGCGGGGAGGAGAGCGAGGTGCTCGCCCTCACCGAGGACGCCTTCGAGGGCCTCGGCCCGGGCGACGTCGCGCTCTTCCTCACCCCGGCCGAGGTGTCGGCCCGCTGGGCGCCCGTGGTGACCGCCCGCGGCGCCGCCGTCGTCGACCACTCCGCGGCCTTCCGCGACGATCCCGACGTGCCGCTGGTGGTGCCCGAGATCAACGCGCACGCGCTGCGCAAGCGCCCCCGCGGGATCGTCGCCGGGCCGGACTCCGTCACGGCCGCGATGATCGCGGCCGTGGGCGCGCTGCACGCCGAGTACCGGCTGACCGGGCTGGTCGTCTCCTCGTACCAGGCCGCGAGCGCCGAGGGCCGGGCCGGAGCCGAGACCCTGCGCCGCCAGCTGGCCCTGGTCGCCGGGACCGCGCTGGGCGAGCACACCGGGGACGTGCGCCGGGCCGTGGGCGAGGACACCGGGCCCTTCGAGGGCCCGCTCGCCCTGAACGTCGTGCCCTGGTCCGGTGAACTGCGCGCGGACGGCTGGTCCTCGCACGAGCTGGCGGTCCGGGCGGAGGTCCGCCGGATCCTGGAACTCGACGCCCTCGCGGTGGCCGTGACCTGCGTCCAGGTACCGGTGATGACCGGGCACTCGCTGACGGTGCGGGCCGCCTTTGGGGAACCGGTCGAGCCGGTGCGGGCCCGCGAGGTCCTGGAGGCGGCCCCCGGCGTGGTCCTCGTGGACGACCCGGCCGCGGGGGAGTTCCCCACGCCCGTGGACGCCGCGGGCACCGATCCGGCCTGGGTGGGACGGGTGCGGGTGTCCCTGGACGACCCCCGTGCGCTGGAGTTCTTCGTGTGCGCCGACAATCTCCGTAAGGGCGTGGCACTGAACGCCATCCAGATCGCGGAACTGATCGCTGGTGAATTCGCGTAATTCGCTTTGTAGGATCGGTGTGATCCCCTGATCGACGGGTGCGATCCCCTGATCAAGGCGAAGAGCGGTTACGCATGAGGGCGGGCGACACAATGCTGGTGAGGCTGCCGCACGCGTACAACCCTGACCGGGGGACGCGTGTCCAACTGGCGTGGCAGAGGCATTGCTCGACTTCGTGGCTCCACCGGTGCGCCCCGCGATCCTTCCGGTCCGGCGGCGCTCACCGCGCTCCGGCGCCGCCGACGGCTTTGCGGTGATCGTGCCCCTTCCGGCGGGAACGCCGGGCTCCGGCGCGCCGGCCGTGCCCGCCGCGAAGGCCAGGGGGGTGCTCGTGCCCTCCCCGCGTGACGGCTCCGCCGTGCCCCCGGCGGCTCCCGCCACGGGCGAGGCGGCGGTCCGGCCGGTGGCCGCCGAGGCCGCAGAGGCCGCCCCGGCCGTCGGGACCACCGTCGACCACCTCACCGCCACCTACCAGGCGCACTACCGCTCCCTGCTGGGCCTGGCCGCGCTGCTGCTCGACGACACCGCCTCCTGCGAGGACGTGGTCCAAGAGGCGTTCATCCGGGTGCACTCCGCGCGCAGCCGGGTCCGCGAACCGGAGAAGACCCTGGCGTACCTGCGCCAGACCGTCGTGAACCTCTCGCGCTCCGCGCTGCGCCGCCGCATCATCGGCCTCAAGCTGCTGTCGAAGCCGATGCCCGACATGGCGAGCGCCGAAGAGGGCGCGTACGAGCAGCTGGAGCGGGACGACCTGATCAAGTCCATGCGGGGACTGCAACGCCGCCAGCGCGAGGTGCTGGTGCTGCGCTACTTCGCGGACATGACGGAGGCCCAGGTCGCCGAGACCCTCGGGATATCCCTGGGCTCGGTGAAGGCGTACGGATCGCGGGGCATTGCCGCGCTGCGGGTGGCGATGGAGGCTGCGCAGTCATGAACGACCAGGTGAACCGGTCCGGCGGGACGCACGACGAGCAACCCGGCGGCCACGACCACGACCGCGCCCCCGGGTCGCCCGGCCCCCTCGGACCGGACGACCTGCGCGGGCTGCTGCACGGAGCCGTCGGGGGCCTGGCGCCCTCGGACGGCGCGCTGGAGCGCCTGCGCCACGCCGTCCCGGTCCGCCGGGCCCGCAAGCGCCGCGCGGTCATCGGCGCCGCCGCGGCCGTGCTGCTCTGCGGTACCGCGGTCCCGGCCGCGATGCACCTGACGGCGGCCGAGAGCCCGCCCGGCGACCACCCGGCGATGGCGGGCCACGGCGCCGCCGCCGAGGGCGAACCCGGCGGCGGCTCCTCCGACCCGCACGCCGCCGGTGGCGGCGAGGCCCCCGCGACCGCGCAGCCCCCGGCCCCCGGCCAGGGCGCGGGCGGCGCCGACAGCACCCCGGGCCCCGCGGCGTCGGCGCAGGCCGTCGGCGGGGCAGGCACCGGCCCGGCCGCCACGGGCGCCGCGACCGGCGGCGGCCCGCTGCCCCCCGCGGCCGCGGGCCTGCCCGGCTGCGCCGACGCCCAGCTCGGTGTGGTCGCGAGCGCGCGCGGCGCGGAGGCGGACGGCAAGGTGTACGGCAGCTTCCGCGTCACGAACGTCTCCGCGGCGGGCTGTACGGTCACCGGCGCCGACACCGTCACGGCCGCCCCGGCATCGGGCGCGGCCACCGGCAAGACCGCCGTCACGGTCCTCGCCCACACGGCGGGCGACCCGGCGACCGGACTGCCGGACCCGGCGGTGGAGACGCCCGGCCTCATCCTCCAGCCGGCCGCGGGCTACGAGGTGCGCTTCGCGTGGGTGCCCGACACCCCCTGCACGGGCGCCACCGCGGAGCCGGGGACCAAGACCCCGCCGGCCGGCACCGCCCAGGACACGGGCGCGCGGGCGGACGCCGACAGCGGGACGGGCGCGCAGCCGAGCGCCTCGCCGACCCCGCAGGGCGCCGGGATCGCGGTCACGCACACCGTCCAGCCGGGCGCGCCGGCCACCCGGACCACCCTCCCCGCGGCCTGCGGGGGGACGCTCTACCGCACGGGCGTCATCGCGCTGGACGCGGCGCCGACGCCGTAGCGGGCGCGGGGGCGGCGCTCCCGTCGGCGGCCGCCCCGGTCAGCAGTCCGGCCTCCGCGTCGCGCAGGGTCTCCACCTCGCGCCGGTAGAGCCGGAACCACATGAAGAGGACGAAGGCCGCGAAGACGAACCACTCGCCGGTGTAGCCGAGGTTCTGGAAGGCCTTGAGGTCGAGCCCGGTGTTCACCGGAGCCGTCGCCGGTACCGCGGTCATGCCGTCCGCCGCCGTCGGCACGGTCAGCCAGGCGTCGTACAGGCCGTAGGGCACCAGGTTCACCAGCGAGGCGGCCCCGATCACGCCGAGCTGACCGGCGGGCAGTCCGCCCTGGGAGTGGACGCCCTTGCTGCTGGAGCTCTCCGAGGCCTGGAGGACGCCGGTGACCTCGACCCGCCCGGCCGGCGGAGCCGGGGCCCGGGCCGCGTCGGGGGCCCCCGGGAGCCAGCCGCGGACCACCGGGACCGCCTTGCCGCCGTCGGTGCGCAGCAGGGTCAGCACGTAGAAGCCGGTCCTCCCGTCGAGCTGCCGGTCCGGGACCAGCAGCTGTTCGGCGTAGGTGCCGGAGACGGAGGCCAGGCGCCCCGAGGTCCGGGTGTCCACCGGGAGCAGGGAGTCCAGCGGGGCGGCGGCGCGGTCGGCGGGCCGCGCGGCGGACGCCTCCCGGTGGCTGCCGACGCGGTCCTCGAACCGGCCGAGCTGCCACGTCCCCATGAACAGGCAGAAGGGGACGGCCAGCACGACGAAGACGTTGATCCCCCACCAGCGCGGGGTCAGGAGAAACCGGTGCACCCCACCACGGTACGGGGGGTGCACCGCTCCCTCGGTCCCGGGTCGCCGGCGCGGGGCCGGGCCGCCGGGCGGGCCGTCAGAGCGCGGCGCCCCGCGGCAGGTGCTTCAGCGCGAAGTCCAGCTCCATCCGGACCTGCTTGATCCGCTCCTCCACGACCAGCGAGCCGTGTCCGGCGTCGTAGCGGTAGACCTCGTGTTCGGCGCCGCGCGCCGCCAGCCGCTCGACGTAGTTGTCGATCTGCCGGATCGGGCAGCGCGGGTCGTTGACGCCCGCCGCGATGTGTACGGGCGCGCGCACCGCGTCCACGTACGTCAGCGGGGACGAGGCGGTGAAGCGCTCGGGCACCTCCTCGGGCGTCCCCCCGAAGAGGGTCCGGTCCAGGGCCTTGAGCGGCTCCATCTCGTCCTCGTACGCCGCCACGTAGTCGGCGACGGGCACCGCGGCCAGCCCCACCGCCCACACCTCGGGCTGGGTGCCCAGGCCCAGCAGGGTCAGGTAGCCGCCCCACGAGCCGCCGGACAGCACCAGGCGCGCGGGATCGGCGAGCCCGGACTCCACCGCCCAGACGCGCACCGCGTCGATGTCCTCCAGCTCGATCAGGCCGACCCGGTGCTTGAGCGCGTCGGTCCACTCGCGCCCGTAGCCGGTCGAGCCCCGGTAGTTGACCCGGACCACCGCGAAGCCGTGGTCCAGCCAGGCCGCGGGGGTGGCGGCGAAGGCGTCGCTGTCGTGCCAGGTGGGCCCGCCGTGGACCTCGAAGACGGTCGGGAAGGGGCCCTCGCCGTGCCCGGCCGGGCGCTGCGCCAGCGCGTGGATCCGCCCGCCGGGGCCCTCCACCCACACGTCCTCGACGGGCACCGAGCCCGGCGGCCGGAAACCGGGCGGGTCCAGCACCACCGCGCCGGTGGTGGACCGTACCGAGGCGGGCTCGGCGGCCGAGGACCACTGGTACTCGACGGTGCCGTCGGGGCGGGCGGTCGCGCCCGAGACCGTACCGCGCGGGGTGTCCACCCGCAGCAGCTCCCGCGTCGCGAGGTCGTAGCGCCACAGCTCGCCGCGCGCCTCGAACTCGTGGGCGATCAGCAGGGCGGTGCCGTCCGGGTACCA
Organism: Streptomyces sp. NPDC006529; assembly: GCF_040611795.1. NCBI lineage: Bacteria > Bacillati > Actinomycetota > Actinomycetes > Kitasatosporales > Streptomycetaceae > Streptomyces > Streptomyces sp. NPDC006529. Next base: position 64,234 of record NZ_JBEXPB010000008.1, read on the forward strand.
CTCGGCGCTCACGTCGCCCGGCAGGTCGATCTCCAGGTCCTCCTGGGTGCCCGCGGCGACGTCCCACACCATCGGCTCCCAGCGGCCGCGCCGCTGGTGGCCCACCAGCAGCCGGGTGTCGCCGGCGACCGGCGCGAAACCGAGCGCGGACAGGCCCAGTTCCTCGGTGCCGCCCTTGGTGTCGTCCAGTTCGGCCACGGTCGCCCCGTCCAGGGTGACCACGCGCAGCGAGGAGTGCATGGCGTCGCCGTGCTCGGTGTGCTCGATCACGACGAGGGTGCCGTCGCGGGAGAGGTCGCCCACGCCCGCCGACTCGGGGTGGCGGTAGATCTCCACCGGCTCCGCGCCGGGGCGCACGACGTGCAGCGTCGAGCCGTCCTCGTCGGTGGAGCGGCCCACCACCGCGGTGCCGTCCCGGCCGATGGCCAGACCGCCCGGGTAGGACGGCTCCAGACCGGGGGTCGCGGGCTCGTCGGGACCGCCCTCGAAGGGCTGGCGCACCCAGACGCCGAACTCGTCGCCGTCGGTGTCGGAGAACCACCAGATCCAGTTGCCGTCGGGGGAGAGGGTGCCGTCGGTGGTGCCGTTGGGACGGTCGGTGGCCTGGCGCTGCGTGCCGCTGGCGCGGTCCCACGCGTACAGCTCGTAGGTCCCCGTCGCGTTGGAGACGAACAGGCTGCGGTCCGGGGCGTCCTCGGCCCAGTCGGGCAGGCCGACGCGGGGTGCGCGGAACCGCTTCTCCCAGTCCGGCATCGCGGGCGGGGCACTGGAGGTCGGGGCGCTCGCGTCGCTCACGTCGCTGCTCACATCGCTGGTCATGCGTCCCATTCTCGCCGCACCGGGCGGCGCGGTGCCCGGATGCAGCCGCGCGTGCACCCGTACCGCTATAACGTCGCGGTATGCGCATGATCGTCCGGGGTGCCCGGCTGCACACAGGAGAGGGCCGCGGCGCGGTCGCCGCCGACCTCGTCGACGTCGAGGTGGCCGAGGACGGCCGGATCGCCCACCTCATCCCGCACGACGACGAGCGCGAACCCCCGGTGACCGGGACCCTGATCGAGGCGCACGGCGGGCTGCTCACCGCGCCCTTCGTCGAGCCCCACATCCACCTGGACACCGCCCTGACCGCGGGCGAGCCGCGCCCCAACGCCTCCGGCACCCTCTGGGAGGGCATCGCCCGCTGGAGCGAGCGCAAGAAGACCCTGACCCGTGAGGACGTCGTCGCGCGCGCCACCGAGGTGCTGCGCTGGCAGGCCGCCCAGGGCGTGCTGTACGTCCGTACGCACTGCGACGTCACCGACCCCGCCCTGACCGCGCTCGACGCGCTCGCGGAGGTCCGCGACCGGGTGCGCGACGTGATGACCCTCCAGATCGTGGCCTTCCCGCAGGAGGGCATCGTCTCCTTCCCGGACGGCGAACGCCTGATGCGGGAGGCGGTCGTGCGCGGCGCGGACGTGATCGGCGCGATCCCGCACTTCGAGGACACTCGCGAGGACGGGGTCGACTCGCTGCGCTTCGCCTTCGAACTCGCCGAGCGGCACGGGCTGCCCGTGGACGCCCACTGCGACGAGATCGACGACGAGCAGTCGCGGTTCGTGGAGGTACTGGCCACCCTGGCGCTGCGCTCCGGCCTGCGCGGCCGGGCGACCGCCTCCCACACCACCGCGATGGGCTCCTACAACGGCGCCTACAGCTACAAGCTCCAGCGGCTGCTGGAGCGGTCCGGGATCAACCTGGTCAGCAACCCCTTCGCCAACCTCAACCTCCAGGGCCGCTTCGACGCCTACCCGCGCCGGCGCGGCCTCACCCAGGTAAAGGAGATGCTCGCGGCCGGGGTCAACGTGGCCTTCGGGCACGACGACGTGATGGACCCGTGGAACGCCCTGGGCACCGGCAACCCGCTCCAGACCGCCCTGGTGGGCCTGTACGCGGCCCAGCTGACGGGAACGGACGAGATCCCCACCGCGTTCTCCATGGTGACGGACCGCGCGGCCCGGGTGCTCGGGCTGGAGGGCGAGGCGTACGGCATCGCGGAGGGCGCCCCCGCCAACTTCGTGCTGCTGCCCGCGCCTTCGCCCGCCGAGGCGCTGCGCCGCCAGGTCCGTCCGAGCCACGTCGTCTCGCGCGGCCGCATCCTCGCCGAGACCCCGGTGGCGCCGACCAGGCTGAGCTGGCCGGGAGAGGACCCGCGACCGGTGGATTTCGCCCGCCGCCTACAGTGACCAGCGTCAACCGGCGTCAGGCGGAGGGGAACCCAGCGACATGTGGACCATAGTGGGACGATCGGCCGAGGCGGCGCGCGAGATCGCCGCGGAGTATGCGGACGAGGCGCTGTTCAACCACTCCGTGCGCTCCTACGCCTTCGGCGCGCGCTACGCCACCGAGCACGGCCTGGCGTACGACGAGGAGCTGTTCTACGTCGCCTCGCTCCTCCACGACCTGGGACTGACCGCGCCCTTCGACAGCCACACCCTGCCCTTCGAGGAGGCGGGCGGCCACGTGGCCCGCGTGCTGACGGCGGGCCTCGGCTGGGCCCCGGCCCGGCGCGCCCGCGCCGAGGAGATCATCGTGCGGCACATGCGCGAGGACGTGACGGCCGACGAGGACGTGGAGAGCCACCTCCTGCAGGTGGGCACGAGCGCCGACGTGTCGGGCCTGCGGGTGGAGGAGTTCGACGAGCGCTTCCGCGCCGAACTGCTCGACGCCTACCCGCGGGCGGGGTTCGGTCCGTCCTTCCTGGCCCTGTTCGAGGACCAGGCGGCGCGCAAGCCGCACTGCTCGGCGGCCGGCCTGGTCTCCAACGGCATCGCGGAGCGGATCGCGAAGAACCCGCTGGGCTGACGCGCGCGGGCGCAGCCGCAGCCGCAGCCGCGGCTGCGCCCGCCGTGGGCCTCCCGGCCGCGGGGCCCCGGCGTCGGTAGCCTGCGCCCATGTCATGGGACTGGGACGAGGACGGAACCGCGCACCCCCTCTCGCTGCGCCGCTCCGGGCGCAGCGAACTGGAGCCGGACCGGCTGCCCGAGGTGCGCGAGCTGGAGGTGCTCGGCTGGGAGAGCGCCCCCGAGCAGGCGCTGTGGGTGTTCCTGCCCTACGTGTGGCCCGCCGCCGCCCGGTGCTGGGTGGCCGACCGCTCCACCCGCTGGGCGGTGGAGACCCGGCTGGACGGCCACGGCCGGGTCACCGACGTCGAGTGCGCGCCGCTCCCGGCCGCCGACCTGCACGGGATGGACGCCGAGGCCGACGCGACCCTGGCCGGCCTCGGTCTGCCGCCCCGGCCGGCGGGTCGCCTGTGGCTGCTGCGGCCGGTGGGGCCCTTCGAGGACCTGGAGGCCGTCCTCGGGCACCTCTACGCGGTGGCCGCGGAGCGCGCGGTGGAGCCCGCGGCGACCAGGGCGTTCATGGAGCTGGTCCGGGACGAGCTGACGGCGCTGCTGGACGCGGCGGGCTGAGGGGGCGGTGGCCCGGTGACCAGGTCCGGGGGCAGGGGCCTGGGGGACGAGGGCCGGGGGACACGGGCCCGCGGGGCGGCGGCCCGCGGGGCGAGGGCCCGGGCCGCGGGCGCCGCCCGCTGCTGAGATGATCGCGGGCATGTCCTTCGACGCCGTCCCCTTCACCGTGTCGCTGGCCGCGTTGCTGGTGGTGCTGGTGTGCGCGGTGGTCCGCCCCTTCGGCCGCCCCGAGGCGTTCTTCGCCGTACCGGCGGCGGTCGTGGTCATCGGCTGCGGGGCCATCGGAGCGGACGCGGTCCGGGCGGAGGCCGAACGCCTCGGTCCGGTCATCGGCTTCCTCGCCGCCGTCCTCGTCCTGGCGAAGCTCTGCGCCGACGAAGGCCTCTTCCACGCCTGCGGCACCTGGATGGCCCGCTGGTCGGCGCGGCGCCCCCGCCGCCTGCTCGGCGCGGTCTTCGTCCTCGCCTCGCTGATCACCGCCGCGCTGAGCCTGGACGCCACCGTCGTCCTGCTCACCCCGGTCGTCTTCGCCACCGCCGCCCGCATGGGGGCCCGGCCCGCGCCGCACCTCTTCGCCTGCGCCCACCTGTCCAACACCGCGTCGCTGCTGCTGCCCGTCTCCAACCTCACCAACCTGCTCGCCTTCACCGCGAGCGGCTTGAGCTTCACCCGGTTCGCGGCCCTGATGACCCTGCCGTGGCTGGTCGCCATCGGCGTCGAGTACCTGGTCTTCCGCCGCTACTTCGCCGCCGACCTCGACGCCGAACCGGCCGGCCGGGAGGCCCTGGAGGCGCCCGAACTCCCGCTGTTCGCCCTGCTGACCGTCGCGGGGACGCTGGCCGGCTTCGCCGTGGCCTCCGCCGTCGGCGTGGACCCGGCCTGGGCCGCCGCGGCGGGCGCCCTGGTGCTGGGCGTGCGGGCGCTGGCCCGGCGCCGCACCACCCCGGCCGCGATCGTGCGCTCGGCCGCGCTGCCGTTCCTCGCCTTCGTCCTGGCCCTGGGCATCGTCGTACGGGCGCTGGTGGACAACGGGCTCGGCGCGGCCCTCGCGCACGCCGTCCCGGACGGCTCCGCCCTGCCCGCGCTGCTCGGCCTGGCCGCGCTGGCCGCCGTACTGGCCAACCTGATCAACAACCTGCCCGCGGTACTGGCCCTCGTCCCCCTGGCCGTGCCGGGCGGCCCGGGCGCCGTGCTCGCCGTCCTGCTGGGCGTGAACATCGGCCCGAACCTCACCTACGCGGGCTCCCTCGCCACCCTGCTGTGGCGCCGCATCGCGCACCACCACGAGCACGAGGTGCGGCTCGGCGAGTTCACCCGCCTCGGCCTGCTGACCACCCCGGCCGCGCTGGCCCTGTCGACCGTCGCCCTGTGGCTGTCGCTGCGCCTCACCGGCACGGCGTGACGCGGGGCCGGGCTCAGGACGCGAACACCTTCGCGAGGCAGCCGCGCAGTTCGGCCACCGCCGGCGGGCTGAGCCGCGCCGCGAGGTAGCCGTCCGGGCGGATCAGGAACGCGGTGGCCTCCCGTACGCCGTACATCAGGGCGAACTCGCCCCGGGCGTCGCGGTACACGGGCAGCGGCGCCCCGGCGGCGCCGTCCGCGCCGTCCGCGTCCTGCGCTTCGGGGAGCACCGCGCACGCCGTGAGCGCGCCGTCCGGCGACCCCTCCCGCACGGCGGAGGCCAGCTCGCCGAAACCGTCCGCGGCGGGTCCGGGGCCGTACAGCAGCAGCAGGTGCTCCCGGCCGCGCAGCAGGTCGAACAGGCGCAGCGGATAGGCGGTGATCGCCCCGCGGAGGCCGCCGCAGTCGGGCGCCCGGTCGCCGGGCAGCGGGCCGGGTGCGCCGTCCGCCCCCGGCCCGTCCACGAGCGGGCTGCCCCGGTAGCCGACCAGCAGCTGGGCCTCGCGCAGCAGCGTCGTCCGCGGGTCCGACGGGTCCGCCTGGACCCCCTGGGCGGCGTGCCGGACGGTGCGGCCGACGACCTCCTCGCCGACCGGGCGGCGCTCGGCGTCGTAGCTCGCCAGCAGCCCCGGACCGGCCGCGTCCCCGACGGCCAGCGCCAGCTTCCAGGCCAGGTTCCAGGCGTCCTGGATGCCGGTGTTCATGCCCTGCGCCCCGGTCGGCGGATGGATGTGCGCGGCGTCCCCGGCGACGAAGACCCGCCCCTCCCCGTAGCGGTCCACCAGCCGGTGGCTGATCCGGAACACCGAGGACCAGCGCATCGCGCCCGCGGTCGTCGGCCACGGCGACAGCCGGTCCAGGACGGCCTGGATGTGCTCCAGGCGCGGAGCCCGGGCGCCCTCCCCGGCCAGGCCGTGGGCGATCCCGCCCCCGCCGGCGCCGGCCGCGGCGTCCGCAGCGGACAGTTCCGGCGGCACCTTCATGGACATCCGGTACCGGCCCGCGCCGGGCAGCGGGATGGACACGAGCACGTCGGCGACGTCGCCCCGCTCGTCCCGGCGCATGGCGCGCAGCCCGTACCCGTGCGGGAGGTCCCACGCGACCTCCACGTCGGCGAGCATGTACTCCTCGGGGAAGGCACCGCCCTCGAAGCCCAGCCCGAGCCCCTTGCGCACGGTGCTGTGCGCGCCGTCGCAGCCCACCAGGAACCGGGTCCGGACCTCCTCCTCCCCGGCGGGCGTGCGCAGCAGGCAGGTCACCCCGTCGGCGTCCTGGGTGAAGGACACCAGCTCGGTGGAGCGCTCGATGCCGGTCCCGAAGCGGTTCAGGAACGCCTCCAGGAGGCGCTCGGTCTCGTACTGCGGCAGTGCGGCGAAGCCGTAGGGGACCTCCGGCGGCAGCACCAGGTCGAGCCGCGGCTGCTCGGCGCCGTCGACGTACGTCAGCTGCCCGCGCAGCGGGACCGCCAGGTCGAGGGCGTCGTGGACGAAGCCCATCCGGTCCCAGATCTCCAGGGTGCGCGGCTGGATGCCCACCGCCTTCGCGTACGGCAGCCGGGCCGGGAGCCGGTCGACGAGGCGGCAGCGGACCCCGCGCCGCCGCAACTCGGCCGCAGCCGTCAGCCCGACCGGACCGGCCCCGGCCACCAGTACGTCCGTGGTTCCTGCGGAGGTCTCCGACATGGGTTTCTCCCCGGATCCGGCCCCCCGGCGGGCGGTCCCCCGCCCTCCATGGTCACCCGCGACCCGGAACCCGGCACTCCGGCGGGCGGGCGCGGCCGGCGGGGGACTGCGGCCGCGCCCGGCCGGGGACGCCGGGCGCGCGTCGTGCGGAGGGTCAGCTTCCGCCGGCCAGCTCACCGCTGAGCGTGCCGTGCAGGCGGGCACTGGGCCCGTTCAGCCCGGTGATCTCGACGCTCTTGCCGCGCTGCGCGTAGCGGTGCTCGACCGCGTCGAGGGCGGCGACGGAGGAAGCGTCCCAGATGTGGGCCGCGGAGAGGTCGATGACGACCCGGTCCGGATCGCCCGCGTAGTCGAACTGCTCGACCAGCTCGTTGGAGGAGGCGAAGAACAGCTCGCCGGTCACGCAGTAGACGACCTGCCCGCCCTCCGGATCGAGGACGGAGGTGACGTGGGCGAGGTGCGCGACGCGCCGGGCGAAGACGACCATCGCGGTGACCGACCCCACGACGACGCCCACGGCCAGGTTGTGGCTGAGGACCACGCACGCGACGGTCACGAGCATGACGGCGATCTCCCCGGCGGGCATCCGCTTCAGCGTCTTCGGCGCCACGGAGTGCCAGTCGAAGGTCGCGAAGCAGACCATGACCATGACGGCGACGAGGGCGGCCATCGGGATGTCCGAGACGACCGGCCCGAAGACGATGCACAGCACCATCAGGAACGCGCCCGCGAGGAAGGTCGAGAGCCGGGTCCGGGCACCCGAGACCTTCACGTTGACCATCGTCTGGCCGATCATCGCGCAGCCGCCCATGCCGCCGAAGAACCCGGTGACGATGTTGGCCACGCCCTGGCCGACGGACTCCCGCGTCTTCGAGGACCGCGTGTCGGTGATCTCGTCGACCAGCTTGGCCGTCATCAGCGACTCCATCAGCCCGACGAGCGCCATGGCCAGCGCGTACGGCGCGACGAGGACCAGCGTGTCGAGGGTGAACGGCACGTCCGGCAGCCCCGGCACCGGCAGCGCGGACGGCAGCGCCCCCTTGTCACCGACGGTCGGGACCGCGATCCCCGCGGCGACGGTGACGGCGGTGAGGACGGCGATCGACACGAGCGGCGCCGGAACCGCCTTCGTGACCCGGGGGAAGAACACCATCAGCGCCAGCCCGGCCGCCAGCAGCGGGTAGACGGGCCAGGGCACGCCGACGAGTTGGGGCACCTGGGCCATGAAGACCAGGATGGCGAGGGAGTTGACGAAGCCGACCATCACGGAGCGCGGCACGAACCGCATCAGCTTCGCCACGCCGAGCGCGCCGAGCGCGATCTGGAAGACGCCGGCCAGGATCACGGCGGCGATCAGGTAGCCCAGCCCGTGCTCCCGGTTCAACGGGGCGATCACGAGCGCCACGGCGCCCGTCGCGGCGGAGATCATCGCCGGCCGCCCGCCGACGAAGGCGATCACGACGGCCATCGTGCACGAGGCGAACAGCCCGATCGCCGGATCCACCCCGGCGATGATCGAGAAGGAGATCGCCTCCGGGATCAGCGCGAGCGCGACGACCAGCCCGGCGAGCACCTCGGTCCGCAGGACCTTCGGCGAGAACCAGACCGGCCGCCCGGGCCGACGGAAGCCGGGCAGCCGGGCGGTTATGGAGGAAGAAGAAGGAGACACGGATACGGACCTCAAGCTCGGGCACGCCCGAAGCGGCGGAGGGCGTGCGGAAAAGACACGAAAGGCCCGATCCACCGAGTGGATCAGGCCTCTTGCGTCTTACGAAGTCGGGGTGGCGGGATTTGAACCCACGACCTCTTCGTCCCGAACGAAGCGCGCTGCCAAGCTGCGCTACACCCCGATCGCCGCCTTGGCGATGTTGCTGCCCTGGCGACATCGATTACTTTAGCGGACCGTCGGCCGGAGACGAAATCCGGTTTTCGCGGGGGCGGAGCCCCCGGGGTGCCCGCGGCTCAGGGCGCCGGGGTCAGGGTGAGCAGGGTCGCCTCCGGCGGGCAGGCGAAGCGGACCGGGGTGAACCGGTTCTGGCCGCAGCCCGCCGAGACGTGCAGGTACGAGCGGTGCCCGGCGGCCTCGTGCGTGGAGAGCCCCTTGACCCGCTTCGTGTCCAGGTCGCAGTTGGTGACCAGGGCCCCGTAGAAGGGGACGCACAGCTGCCCGCCGTGGGTGTGCCCCGCGAGGATCAGCGGGTAACCGTCCGCCGTGAAGGCCTCCAGCGTGCGCAGGTACGGGGCGTGCACGACGGCGAGCGAGAAGTCGGCGTCCGCCTCCGGACCGCCGGCCACCCGTTCGTAGCGGTCCCGCTTGATGTGCGGGTCGTCCAGACCGGTGAAGGCCAGCTCCAGCCCGTCCAGTTTCATCCGCGCCCGGGTGTTGGTGAGGTTCAGCCACCCGGCCCCGTCGAAGGCGTCCCGCAGGTCCTCCCACGGGTTGTGGACGGCGCCGACGACCGGCTTGTTGCCGTTCAGCCCGTGCCGGCCCTGGACCTTCTCGATCAGGTAGCGCCCCGGATTGCGCAGCCGCGGCCCGTAGTAGTCGTTCGAGCCGAAGACGTACGCGCCCGGGAACTCCATCAGGGGGCCCAGCGCGTCCAGCACCTCCGGCACCCCGTCGGTGTCCGAGAGGTTGTCGCCGGTGTTGATCACGAAGTCGGGCCGCAGCCCCGCCAGGGACTGGAGCCAGGCGCGCTTCTTGCGCTGCCCGCACACCATGTGGATGTCGGACACCTGGAGGACCCGCAGGGGCCGCATCCCCCGGGGGAGCACCGGGACGGTCACCCGGCGCAGCCGGAAGGACCGGGCCTCGAAACCGGCGGCGTAGGCCACCCCGGCTGCTCCGGCCGCGGCGATGCCGGCGGTGACCTTCAGGGGGATTCCGTAACGCGCGCGCATGGCCCCATCGTCTCAGACCGGTGAAACCGGTGGGCGCCGACGCCCTCTCACCTGGCAGACTCGACCCATGACCACGCTCAAGGCCAAGCTCAGGGAAGACCTCACCGTTGCCATCAAGGCGCGCGACGAACTCCGTTCGGCCACGCTGCGCCTGACCCTCACCGCCATCACCAAGGAGGAGGTCGCGGGCAAGGAAGCGCGCGAACTCTCCGACGACGACGTCCTCAAGGTGATCGCCAAGGAGGCGAAGAAGCGCCGCGAGGCCGCCGAGGCCTTCGCCCAGGGCGGCCGCAGCGAGCAGGCCGCGCGCGAGCTGGCGGAGGGCGAGGTGCTCGACGCCTACCTCCCCAAGCAGCTCGGTGACGACGAGCTGACCGCGATCGTGGTCGCGGCCGTCGAGGAGGCCCGGGCGGCGGGCGCCGAGGGGCCGCGGGCGATGGGCGCCGTCATGAAGATCGTGAACCCGAAGGTCGCCGGGCTGGCGGAGGGCGGCCGCGTCGCCGCCACCGTCAAGAAGCACCTCTCCTGACGCAGGGGAAACCCGCCACGGAACACGAGGAGGGCCCCGGTCGCCGATGCGACCGGGGCCCTCCGTCTTCCGTCCCTACGCGCCGGCTACGGCCGACGGCCCGTCGGCTCGCCCAGGATGCCCGCCGGGAGGCTGATCCCGGGGTCGGGGGTGCCGGGGAACCCCGGGTCGCCGGTGGTCGCGCCCGTGAGCGCCTGGCCGGCCGGCCTGCCGTCACCCGGCTTGCCGTCGCCGCCCGGCTTCCCGGGCTTGCCGCGGCCCGGCTTGTTCGGGTTCGGCGGGGTCGGGTTGGCACGGCTGCCGCCCGACGGGTTGCCGGCGTCCGGGATGGTGACCGTGGCGAACATCGGGGACTCGCGCCCGGACAGCGCGCCCGAGACGGCGTCCTTCCAGATCGGGCCGGGCAGGCCACCACCGAAGACCTTCGGGTAGTACTGCCCGCCGATGGTGATGTCCTCCATCGAGATCTTCTTGGCACCGCCCGAACCGACCCACACCGCACCGGACATGTTCGGGGTGTAGCCGACGAACCAGGCGTTGTAGCGGCTGTCGGTGGTACCCGTCTTGCCCGCGCTGTCGCGGTCGGACAGTCCGGCCTTCTCACCGGTACCGGAGTCGACCACCCCGCGCAGCAGGGTGTTGATGGTGTCGGCGGTCGTCTCCGACATGGCCTGGTCGCACTTGGACTTCGGCACCTGGAGCGCCTTGTTGTGCGAGTCCGTGATCGCCTCGATCGCGACGGGGGTGCAGTACACGCCCCGGTTGGCGAAGGCGGCGTACGCGTTGGCCATCGTCAGCGGGGACATCTCGGCGGAACCGAGCGCGATGGACGGGGACTCGGGGAGCTTCTCGCCGCTGGCCGGGACGACGTTCAGCTTCTGCGTCATCTCGGTCACCGGGCAGAGCCCGACCTCGCCGATCATCTGGACGAAGTACGTGTTGATGGACTTCTCCATCGCCGTCCGCAGCGGGTACGGGCCGAACTCGTCCTCGGTCTCGTTCTGCGCCTTCTCGTACTTCCTGGTCTTGGGGTCGCGCTCGTTGATGTAGTTCGTGCCGTCGCAGCGCGCGATCGGGCTCGGGTAGTCGATCTCGTACGGCGCCGGGTACACCTTCGACGGCTGCATCCCGCGCTCCAGCGCGGCGGCCGCGATGAACGGCTTGAAGGTGGAGCCCGTCTGGAAGCCGAAGTTGGAGCCGCCCATCCGCTTGTCCACGGAGTAGTTGATCTGCGTCTCGTTCTTCCCGAAGCCGTACGGCTTGGACTGCCCCATCGCCAGCACCCGGCCGGTGCCCGGCTGGACCATGGTCACGGCCGTCGCGATCGAGTCGTCCGCGTAGACGTGCTCCTTGATCGAGGCGTTGGCCGCCTCCTGCGACTGCGGGTCCAGCGTGGTCCGTACGGTCAGGCCGCCCTGGTTCCAGACCTTCGCCCGCTCCTCGCGGGTCTTGCCGAAGACCGGGTCGGACAGGAAGGTGTTGCGCACGTAGTCGCAGAAGAAGCCCGCGCCCTTGACGGCGGTGATGCAGCCGTTCTTCGGCCGGGTCACCTTCAGGGTGACCGGCTTGGCCTTCGCGGCGTCCGCCTCCGCCTGGGAGACGTCCTTCATGTCGGCCATCCGCTGGAGGACGACGTTGCGGCGCTTCATGGACTCGGCCGAGTCGTTGACCGGGTCGAAGCGGCTCGGCGACTGGACGATGCCCGCGAGCAGCGCGGCCTCGTCCAGGGTGAGGTCCTTGGCGGGCTTGCTGAAGTAGCGCTGCGCCGCCGACTCGATCCCGTAGGCCTGCTGGCCGAAGTACGTGATGTTGAGGTAGTTCTCGAGGATCTTCTTCTTCCCGAGTTCCTCCTCGACCTGGATCGAGTACTTCAGCTCGCGGATCTTGCGGCCGAGGCTCTTCTCCTGTGCCTCGCGCACCTTGCTCTCGTCGTCGCCGGCCTCTTCGACGAAGACGTTCTTCACGTACTGCTGCGTGAGCGTGGAGGCGCCCTGTGCGGCGCCGCCCTCCTGCGCGTTGCGGTTCACGGCGCGCAGGATGCCCTTGAGGTCCACCGCGCCGTGTTCGTAGAAACGCGAGTCCTCGATCGCGACGATCGCCTTCTGCATGTAGGGCGAGATCGCGGTGAGCGGGACGACCTGGCGGTCCCGTGAATAGACAGTGGCGATCAAGCCACCCTCTGCGTCCAGAATCGTGGTGCGCTGACTCAGCGGCGGTGTCTTCAGATTGGCCGGGATCTCGTCGAATCCCTCGACCGTGCCCTTGGCCGCGAGGCCCAGCGCGCCCGCGCCGGGGATCGCGATGCCGGCGAGCACGACTCCGGAGAGAACGGACACACCGAGGAACCTGGCGGCCTGTTGGCTCCCCGAGAGCCCTCCGCTTGAGCGCTTCTTTCCCATGGAGGGCAGCCTACGTTCTCATTCGCCGGACACACGCGAATGCCTTGGCCTAAGCTGGCAACAACTGTCACAGCAGTGTGGCGCGACATCAACCCTGCGGCTCGATTTTCACCCTTCCCGAATGGGGTGAACTCTTGTCCGAATCTCGCCCCTCTTCCGGGTGGCCTACCGCCGATTCACCCGAATTGTCGGAATGGTCGGGCATGTCGTCCGATCACTCCGTCGGGTGATCTGCCGCTTACCCATAGTCCGTTCGGACCATTCAAGATTGGGCCCGACGGGGGTGTTGCACTCTGTCCACCTTCCGTAACGTCCTCAACTGGCAGCGGTGAATATGCCGCTACCGCCGTGGGGGAGCCTCGATTCGGGAGAGGACGGCGCCGGGATGGGCTGGGTTACCGACTGGAGTGCGCAGGCAGCCTGCCGCACTACCGATCCGGATGAACTGTTCGTTCAAGGAGCGGCACAGAACAGGGCCAAGGCGGTGTGCACCGGATGTCCGGTGCGGACCGAATGCCTGGCCGATGCGCTCGACAATCGCGTGGAGTTCGGCGTGTGGGGCGGAATGACCGAGCGGGAGCGGCGCGCACTGCTGCGCAGGCGCCCCACCGTCACCTCGTGGCGACGGCTGCTCGAAACCGCCCGTACGGAGTACGAGCGCAGTACGGGCATCCTCACCGTGGATGTCGAGGGGGAGGTTGATCTTCGGTTCGAGACGTACGCGGCAGCCGGGTAGACCCCCGCGCAGCCCGTCTACGCTCCGGCCGGCACCCCGGCCGCGAGCCGCTCTCCGATGGCCCGCAGCCCGGCGAGGTCGTGCACATCGCCGGGCAGGGCGGCCACTTCGGCCACCGCCACCTCGGGATGCAGCGAGGTGAACCGATCACGTGTGCGCCGTTCGCGCGCGATCACCTGCATGCGCTCGGCGTGCAGGCGCAGGAGCCCGGCGGTGATCTCGTCCGCCGTGACGTCGTCGTCGTCCGGAGTCGTGCCGGTGCTGTCGGTACTTCCGGTTCCTTCGGTGCTTTCCGTGCTTTCCGTGCTTTCGGCAGGGCCGGCAGGGGTGGGGGAGCCCTCCGCGGCGGAGCCACGATGTCCAGCTTTCCCGGCCTCCTGATCGACAATGCCGCCCTCTTCAAGATTCTCTGCGGCGGCCAACGCCCGCTCCGCCGACAGCTGGTCGGCCCCGCTGCCGTGCACCCGGTTCAGTACGAGCCCGGCCAGCGGCATCCGTTCCGCGGCCAGCCGCTCCACGAAGTACGCCGCCTCGCGCACCGCGTCCGGTTCCGGCGCCGCGACCACGAGGAAGGCCGTACCGGGCGCCTGGAGCAGCCGGTACGTCGCGTCCGCGCGGGTCCGGAAGCCGCCGAACATCGTGTCCATCGCCGCGACGAAGGTCTGCACGTCCTTCAGCAGCGAGGCACCCATCAATTTGCTGAGCGTGCCGGTCATCATCGACATGCCGACATTGAGGAACTTCATCCCCGCCCGGCCGCCGACCTTCGCCGGAGCCATCAGGACCCGGATGAACTTCCCGTCCAGGAAAGACCCCAGCCGCTTCGGCGCGTCCAGGAAGTCCAGCGCCGACCGGCTCGGCGGGGTGTCCACGATGATCAGGTCCCAGTCGTCCCGGGCGCGCAGCTGCCCGAGCTTCTCCATCGCCATGTACTCCTGCGTGCCCGCGAACCCGGCCGACAGGGACTGGTAGAAGGGGTTGTCCAGGATGGCCCTGGCCCGCTCGCCGTCCGCGTGCCCCTCGACGATCTCGTCGAAGGTCCGCTTCATGTCCAGCATCATCGCGTGCAGTTCGCCGCCGGCCCCCGGCGCGCCGTCCGCCGCGCCCACCTCCGCCACCCGCCGCGGGGTGTTGTCGAGGGAGTCGATGCCCAGCGACTGGGCCAGCCTGCGCGCCGGGTCGATGGTCAGGACGACCACCGTGCGCCCGCGCTCCGCCGCCCGTACGCCGAGCGCCGCGGCCGTCGTGGTCTTGCCCACGCCGCCCGAACCGCAGCAGACGATGATCCGCGTACCGGCGTCGTCGAGCAGCGCGTCGACCGCCAGCCGCGGCGGAGTGTCCAGGCCCATGGTCCCCGCGCTCCCCAGGTTCTCGCTCATTCGGTCCCCACCTGCTTGCGGAGTTCCGTCGCCAGCTCGTACAGCCCGGCCAGGTCCATCCCCGCGCCGAGCAGGGGGAGTTCGTACGCCGGTACGTCCAGCCCCTCCAGCACCGCCCGCTGCTCCCGCTCCAGCTCCACCCGGCCCGCGTGCTCTTCGGCCTGCTCCAGCAGCGGGTCCAGCAGCCGCTCCGCCAGGCCGCCGCGCCGCGCGCCGCCCAGCCCGGCCCGGGACAGCGACCGTGCGAGTTCGGCGCGGCGCTCTCCGGCGGCGGCCCGCAGGGTTCCGCCGTCCAGGTGGTGCGGCCGCATCATGTTGACGACGACCCGGCCGACCGGCAGCCCGGCGGCGCGCAGTTCGGCGATCCCGTCCGCGGTCTCCTGGACGGGCATCTCCTCCAGCAGCGTCACCAGGTGCACGGCCGTCTCGGGGGACTTCAGCACCTTCATGACGGCCTGGGCCTGGTTGTGGATCGGCCCGAACCGGGCCAGCCCCGCCACCTCGTCGTTGACGTTCAGGAAGCGGGTGATCCGCCCGGTCGGCGGCGCGTCCATCACCACGTGGTCGTAGACGAACCGGCCCGCCTTGTCCTTGCGCCGCACCGCCTCGCACGCCTTGCCGGTGAGCAGCACGTCCCGCAGCCCCGGCGCGATCGTCGTCGCGAAGTCGATGGCGCCCAGCTTCTTCAGGGCGCGCCCGGCCGAGCCGAGCTTGTAGAACATCTGGAGGTAGTCCAGCAGGGCCCGCTCCGCGTCGATCGCGAGCCCGAACACCTCACCGCCGCCCGGCGCGACGGCGATCTTGCGCTCCTCGTACGGGAGCGCCTCCGCGCCGAAGAGCTGCGCGATCCCCTGCCTGCCCTCCACCTCCACCAGAAGCGTGCGTCCGCCCTCACGTGCGAGGGCGAGCGCGAATGCCGCGGCGACCGTGGTCTTTCCGGTGCCGCCCTTGCCGCTGACCACCTGGAGCCTGCTCACAGCGACCGAGCCTAATTCCTCGGCGGCGGTGGCGTGGGCGGCGGGGGCCGGGACGGCCGGGGGACGGGCCGCGCGTCACCCCCCGGGACAGGCACTACGCTCGCTCCCATGACCAAGAAGTTCGAATATGCGACCGTCCCGCTGCTGGTCCACGCCACCAAGCAGATCCTGGACACCTGGGGCGAGGACGGCTGGGAGCTCGTCCAGGTCGTGCCCGGCCCGAACAATCCCGAGCAGCTCGTCGCCTACCTCAAGCGGGAGAAGGCATGACCGCCGGAGCCGTCGAGGCCAGGCTGGCCGAGCTGGGCCTGACGCTGCCCGAGGTCGTCCCGCCGCTGGCCGCCTACCAGCCCGCCGTGCGCTCGGGCGCCCACGTGTACACCGCGGGCCAGCTGCCGATGGTGAAGGGCAGCATGCCGGTCACCGGCAAGGTCGGCGCCGAGGTCTCGGCCGAGCAGGCCAAGGAACTGGCCGCGATCTGCGCGCTGAACGCGCTGGCCGCCGTGAAGTCCGTCGTGGGTGACCTCGACCGGATCGCGCGCGTGGTGAAGGTCGTCGGCTTCATCGCCTCCGCCCCCGACTTCACCGGGCAGCCGGGCGTGCTCAACGGCGCGAGCGAGCTGCTGGGCGAGGTGCTCGGCGAGCGCGGCGTGCACGCGCGCAGCGCGGTCGGCGTCGCGGTGCTGCCGCTGGACGCGCCCGTCGAGGTCGAGATCCTGGTGGAACTGACCCCGGACGAGGTCTAGCCGTACCGGCCCCCACCCCGCCCCTCCGGGGAGGGGCGGGGGCCCTCGAACATCCCGCCGGTTACCCGTAGCATCCCGCCATGCCGAATGATCCGCACGGCCAGTCGCCCAGCGTGCCCCCCGCCCCCGGCGGCCAGTGGTACCCGCCCGAGTGGCCCGACCGCATCCGCGCCCTCGCCGACGGGACCCTGACCCCCGTGGCGCCCCGGCGCGCGGCCACCGTCATGCTGCTGCGCGACGACGAGAGCGGAAGCGGCGCCGGTCCCGCGGTGCACATGCTGCGCCGCCGCACCTCGATGGCCTTCGCCGGGGGTGCGTACGCCTATCCCGGCGGCGGTGTCGACCCCCGCGACGAGGACCACCGCATCGGCTGGGCGGGCCCGGCGCTGGCCGACTGGGCCGCCCGGATGGGGACGGACCCGGCCACCGCCCAGGCCATCGTCTGCGGCGCGGTCCGCGAGACCTTCGAGGAAGCCGGGGTGCTGCTCGCGGGCGAGAGCCCCGACACCGTCGTCGGCGACACGACCGGGGACGACTGGGAGGCCGACCGGCGGGCCCTGGTCGCCCGGGAGCTGTCCTTCGCCGAGTTCCTGGACCGCCGGGGCCTGCTGTTGCGGTCCGACCTGCTGGGTGCCTGGGCGCGCTGGATCACCCCGGAGTTCGAGCCGCGCCGCTACGACACCTGGTTCTTCGTGGCCGCGCTCCCCGCCGGTCAGCGCACCCGCAACGCCTCGACCGAGGCCGACCGGACCGTGTGGATCCGCCCGTCCGAGGCCGCCGCGGGCTACGACAAGGGCGAGCTGCTGATGATGCCGCCGACCATTTCCACCCTGCGTTCGCTGGAGCCGTACGGGAGCGCCGCGCAGGCGCTCGCCGCCGCATCGGGACAGGACCTGGCCCCGGTGCTGGCCCGGGCCGTGCTGGAGGGCGGCGAGGTGGTGCTCAGCTGGCCGGGCCACGACGAGTTCACCAAGCGGGTCCGGCAGGGGGACGCGCCGTGACCGACGCCGCCGCCCTGCCCGGCCAGCCGCGCGGAACCGTCGTCTCCGGTCCCGCCACCGCCCGCGCGGTCAACGTCCTGGCCCCCAACGCCTCCGCGATGACCCTGGACGGCACCAACACCTGGCTGGTCTCCGAACCGGACTCCGACCTCGCGGTGGTCGTCGACCCCGGCCCGCTGGACGAGGGCCACCTGCGGAACGTGATCGCGACCGCCGAGGCGGCGGGCAAGCGGGTCGCGCTGACCCTCCTCACGCACGGCCACGTCGACCACGCCGAGGGCGCGGGCCGCTTCGCCGAGCTGACCGGCACGAAGGTGCGCGCCCTGGACCCCGCGCTCCGCCTCGGCGACGAGGGGCTGGCGGGCGGCGACGTGATCCGGGTCGGCGGTCTGGAGCTGCTGGTCGTGCCGACCCCGGGCCACACCGGCGACTCGCTCTGCTTCCACCTCCCGGCCGACGGCGCGGTGCTGACCGGGGACACCGTCCTCGGCCGCGGCACCACGGTGGTGGCCCACCCCGACGGCCGCCTCGGCGACTACCTCGACTCGCTGCGCCGGCTGCGCTCCCTGACCGTGGACGACGGGGTGCGTACGGTCCTGCCGGGCCACGGGCCGGTCCTGGAGGACGCCCAGGGCGCGGTGGAGTACTACCTCGCCCACCGCGCGCACCGGCTCGCCCAGGTCGAGACGGCCGTCGAGAACGGGCTCGCGACCCCCGAGGAGGTCGTGGCGCACGTGTACGCGGATGTGGACCGCTCGCTGTGGCCGGCCGCGGAGTGGTCCGTACGGGCCCAGCTGGAGTACCTGCGGGAGCACGGCCTGATCCCGGGCGGCCCGGAAACGTACGCCTGAGGGTGCGACGTCCGGCGGACCGGGCGGGACCCTAGAAGACTTCCCCGGCCCGCCGCGGGCCGCGGCGGCCGTGCCGGGCGGTGTGCTCCGCGGTGAGCCACGGTCCCAGGTCCTCCAGGTGGGTCCGGAGGACGCCCCGGTCGGTGCCCGGGTCCAGGCCCTCGGCCGCCGCCGCGCGCATCTGGTCCGCGCGCTCGGGGTGGTACCGCGCGAAGATCTCGGCGGATTCGGCCAGGTCACTGGTCCAGCCGCCCCACCGGGGCATGACCAGGGTGAATCCGGTGCGCACGAGACGCCGAGCGAGGAAACGATTCAGCTCCCGCAGCTCCGCGTCCGTCCGCGCCGCCGCGGCCCGTTCGCGCGCGGTGGCGAGTACGTCCTCCAGGTCGCCGCCGGTCTCCCGGGCGAGCCGGGTGTCCGGGCGGTAGCGCGGCAGGTGCTCGGCCAGGTCCGCACCGAGCAGCGGGGTGCACAGGCAGGCGAGGAACCACCCCAGTTCGTACCGCTGCGCCTCGCCGAGCAGGGTCTCCTTGCCGTGGAGCAGGATCCCCGCGCCGCGGATCACCCCGCCCGCCCGCGCGAAGTCCAGGTCGAGCCCGCGGACGAGCACCTCGGCGGTGTCCCGGTCCTCGCCGGTGGGCTCGCGGTGCAGGGCGACCAGCATGTCGAGGCCGGAGCGGCCGGGCCGGGCGGTGCCGCGCGGCACGGACCCGTACAGGTAGGCGCTGTGCAGCCGCGGCCCGTACGCCTCGGCGATCCGCGTCCGGGCGGCGGCGACCACCTCGCGGAAGGGCGCGGGCACCCGCCCGAGGGAACCCTCGCGCGCGATGAACCCCTGGGGGTCCAGCCCTCTGTGTCCCATGGGAACCACTGTGGCACCGCGGCCCGGGGATCGGCGGGGGCGGGGCATGCGGAAGGGGGTCCCGCCCGTGGGCGGAACCCCCTTCACGGTGTCGCAGGGCGCCCGCGGGGGCGCCGCGGGACGAGGGCGGGCGTCAGCGCGAGCGCTTCGCCAGCCGCTCCACGTCCAGCAGGATGACGGCGCGCGCTTCGAGGCGCAGCCAGCCGCGGCCGGCGAAGTCGGCGAGCGCCTTGTTCACGGTCTCGCGGGAGGCGCCGACGAGCTGGGCCAGCTCCTCCTGCGTCAGGTCGTGCACGACGTGGATGCCCTCTTCGGACTGCACGCCGAAGCGGCGCGACAGGTCCAGGAGCGCCCGGGCCACACGGCCCGGCACGTCGGAGAAGACCAGGTCGGACATCTGGTCGTTGGTCTTGCGCAGGCGGCGGGCGACGGCGCGCAGCAGCGCGGTCGCGACCTCGGGGCGGGCGTTCAGCCAGGGCTGGAGGTCGCCGTGGCCGAGGCCGAGCAGCTTGACCTCGGTCAGCGCGGTCGCCGTGGCGGTGCGCGGGCCCGGGTCGAAGAGGGACAGCTCACCGATCAGCTCGCCGGGGCCGAGCACGGCCAGCATGTTCTCGCGCCCGTCGGGCGAGGTGCGGTGCAGCTTCACCTTGCCCTCGGTCACCACATACAGGCGGTCGCCGGGGTCGCCCTCGTGGAACAGGGCGTCACCGCGGGCGAGGGTCACCTCGCCCATGGATGCGCGGAGCTCCGCGGCCTGCTCGTCATCGAGCGCCGCGAAGAGCGGGGCGCGCCGCAGAACGTCGTCCACGAGTCTCTCTCCTATGTCGACCGGCGTCAGGGGGACCTGCGTCCCCCATTTTGCCGGACGCGTCAAACAGTGCGATCAGTCACTCAGGTCACAAGGATGCCGGACTTACGGGCGTGCTGTGCGGTGGGAGGCCAATCGGAGTGGTGTTACCAGAGGTCCGGCGGGGTGTCAGCCGTCGGCCTTAGGCTGGCCGGGTGTCCAATAAGCCGGTGAGAGCACAGGCCAAGGGGTCCGCGGATGTGACCGCGGCCCATAATTCTGCTGTGGGCGAACAGCCTCCGTCCGGGGTCGCTCCGGAGGGGTCGCCGCCCGCGAAGGGCAAAGTTTCGGCCAAGAAACCTGCCGCGGCGGAGTCGAAGGTGAAGGCGGCCAAGGCGGCGCCCGCGGTGACGTCCGGGAGAGCGGCCAAGCCGGCCGAGGCGGCCAAGGGGGCCAAAGCGGAATCCCGCCTCGCCATGGTCCGGCGTGCCCGCCGCATCAACCGCGAGCTGGCCGAGGTCTATCCGTACGCCCACCCGGAACTCGACTTCCGCAATCCCTTCGAGCTGCTCGTCGCGACCGTGCTGTCCGCGCAGACCACCGACCTGCGGGTGAACCAGACCACCCCGGCGCTCTTCGCCGCCTACCCCACCCCCGAGGACATGGCGGCGGCCGTGCCCGAGGAGCTGGAGCAGATCATCCGGCCGACCGGGTTCTTCCGGGCGAAGGCGAAGTCGCTGCTCGGCCTCTCGGCCGCGCTGCGCGACAACTTCGGCGGCGAGGTGCCGGGCCGGATAGAAGACCTGGTCACCCTGCCGGGCGTCGGCCGCAAGACCGCCAACGTGGTCCTCGGCAACGCCTTCGGTGTCCCGGGGATCACCGTCGACACCCACTTCGGCCGCCTGGTGCGCCGCTGGAAGCTGACCGAGCAGGAGGACCCGGAGAAGGTCGAGGCGGAGATCTGCGCGATCTTCCCGAAGAGCGAGTGGACGATGCTCTCGCACCGGGTCGTCTTCCACGGCCGCCGGATCTGCCACTCCCGCAAGCCCGCCTGCGGCGCCTGCCCGATCGCGCCGCTCTGCCCCGCGTACGGCGAGGGCGAGACCGACCCGGAGAAGGCGAAGCTGCTCCTGAAGTACGAGATGGGCGGGTACCCGGGCCAGCGGCTGAGTCCGCCCCCCGACTACCCGGGCCGCCCGGCGCCCCCGCTCGGCGCGGGGTCGTGACGCCGCGGGACGTGTCGACGACCTGACATGCCCGGGATGGCCCGAGATGGTTTCGAGGTGTTCCGAGGAACGAAACCGGCCACGGACCGCGTTGTCCGGATGCCGGAAGTACAGGGAGCAAGGGTGCCTATGACGCGCGGGACGCAGGACGACAGCCTGACCACCGGAGCCCGGGCCCGCACCGGCCCCGGACCCGCCCGGGGCGGCGGCGGCGCGCCCGGCGGGATCGAGGTCAGCACGCGCGGGCTGCCCCGCTGGCTCGACCCCGTGGTCTCCGCCGCCCGGACCGTCCGGCCGACCCAGCTGAGCCGCTTCCTGCCCCCCGAGGACGGCGCGGGCCGCCAGTCCGCCGTGCTGGTGCTCTTCGGCGAGGGCCCGCGCGGCCCCGAACTGCTCCTGATGGAGCGCGCCGCCGCGCTGCGCTCCCACGCCGGCCAGCCGTCCTTCCCGGGCGGCGCCCTCGACCCCGAGGACGGGGACCCGCAGACCACCGGCCCGCTGCGGGCCGCCCTGCGCGAGGCCGAGGAGGAGACCGGGCTGGATCCGGCCGGAGTGCAGCTCTTCGGCGTGCTGCCCCGGCTCTACATCCCGGTCAGCGAGTTCGTCGTGACCCCGGTGCTCGGCTGGTGGCGCGAGCCCAGCCCGGTCGGGGCCGTTGACCTCGCGGAGACCGCGCGGGTCTTCACGGTTCCCGTGGCGGATCTCACGGACCCGGCCCACCGGGTCACCGTCGTCCACCCGGGCGGCTACCAGGGCCCCGCGTTCCAGGTCGCATCGGCTCTGGTCTGGGGTTTTACGGCCGGAGTGATCGACCGGATCCTGCATTTCGCCGGCTGGGAGCAGCCGTGGGACCGCTCGCGCCAGGTCCCCCTCGACTGGCGCGCATGAGACGGTGGCCCACGTGAACGTGCTGGACATCCTGTTGCTGGTCGCCGCCGTGTGGTTCGCGATCGTGGGCTACCGCCAGGGGTTCGTCGTCGGCATCCTGTCGGTGACCGGCTTCCTGGGCGGCGGTCTCATCGCCGTGTCCCTGCTCCCGCTCGTCTGGGACCAGGTGACGGACGACAAGGCCAAGGTGTCCACCACCATGGCCGTGGTCGCGGTGGTCGTCGTCATCGTCTGCGCCTCGATCGGCCAGGCCTTCACCACGCACCTGGGCAACCGGCTGCGCCGCTACATCACCTGGTCACCGGCGCGCGTGGTGGACGCGACCGGCGGCGCGCTGGTCAACGTGATGGCCATGCTGCTGGTGGCGTGGCTGATCGGCTCCGCGCTCGCCGGGACGTCACTTCCCACGCTGGGCAAGGAGGTTCGCGGCTCCAAGGTCCTGCTCGGCGTGTCGCGGGTGCTGCCCGACCAGGCCAACACCTGGTTCTCGGACTTCAGTTCCGTCCTCGCCCAGAACGGCTTCCCCCAGGTCTTCAGTCCGTTCTCGAACGAACCGATCACCGCGGTGCAGCCGCCCGACCCGGAGCTGGCCCGCAGCCCCGTCGTCGAGCGCGCGAAGCGATCCATCGTCAAGGTGGTCGGTACGGCGCCCAGTTGCAGCAAGGTGCTGGAGGGTTCCGGGTTCGTCTTCGCGCCGGGCAAGGTCATGACGAACGCGCACGTCGTCGGCGGGGTGGGCGAGCCGACCGTGCAGATCGGCGGCGAGGGCAAGCTGTACGACGGCAAGGTCGTGCTCTACGACTGGGAGCGGGACATCGCCGTCCTGGACGTGCCCAAGCTGAAGGCGCCGCCGCTCGAATTCGCCGAGAAGGACGCGGCGAGCGGGTTCGACGCGATCGTCGCCGGGTTCCCGGAGAACGGCGCCTACGACGTGCGCCCGGCCCGCGTCCGGGGCCGGATCAACGCGAACGGCCCGGACATCTACCACCGGGGCACCGTCCGCCGTGACGTCTACTCGCTGTACGCGACGGTCCGCCAGGGCAACTCGGGCGGCCCGCTGCTGACGCCCGACGGCAAGGTGTACGGGGTCGTGTTCGCGAAGTCGCTCGACGACCCGAACACCGGCTACGCCCTGACGGCGGACGAGGTCCGCGACGACATCAGGAACGGCCGGAGCGCCGAGCGCCGGATCGACAGCCAGGGCTGCGCCCTCTGAGCCGTACGCGGTGTGCGCGGCCCGCGGGAGCGGACCGCGCACACCGCGCGGGCGGACGGATCGGGTGGGGTGGTGGTACGCCTGGGGTGCGTCGTCTACGTGTGCGTCGTCTACGTGCGCGGATGGCGCAGGCGCGCCGAGACCCAGCGGGCCCGGCGGCGCAGGATCAGTGGAATTCCGAGCCGGGGGTCGTGGCCGTGGCCTTGTCGACCGACCCTCTCGTGGGTGCCCGGCGCGGCGGCCGAGCGTCGTTCGCGTGCGGTGTCACCGTAGTCGTGCGTCCAGCCCATACCGGGACCTCTGCCCGTGCCCCAAGGTCCGTAATCGCCCGGGCGTCGGCCAATTGGCCTATGCGGCGGGCAAGTGAACGTGCGTAGGACACGTGTTCCCGCCGGTCACCGGTCGGGTTCGGGGTCCCCCAGCCAGTTCACCAGCTCCGTCGAGAAGACGTCCGGGGCCTCCTCGTGTGGGAAGTGCCCGAGACCGTCGAACAGCCGCCACCGGTACGGGGCTTCGACGTACTCCCCGGACCCCGCCGCACTGCGCGTGCGCATCACCGGGTCGAGCGCGCCGTGCACGTGCAGCGTCGGCACCCGCACCGGACGCTTCATCCGGCGGTTGAACTGGAGCCCGTCCGGCCGGGCCATGGAGCGCATCATCCAGCGGTAGGGCTCGATCGAGCAGTGCGCGGTGGACGGGATGCACATCGCGCGCCGGTAGGCGTCGATGGCCTCCTCCTCCGCGCGGCCGTCCGGACCCCCCTGCGACAGCGGCCCCGACCACGCGCGGATCAGCTCGCCGACCAGCGCGCCCCCGTCGGCGACGAGCTGCCGTTCGGGGATGAACGGGCGCTGGAAGCCCCAGATGTGCGCACTGGCCCGGGTCTGGCCGACATCGGACAGCATCGCCGAGCGCCAGCGGCGCGGATGCGGCATGGAGGAGACGACCAGGCGCCGCACCAGCTTGGGCCGCATGACGGCGGCGGTCCAGGCGAGGTACCCGCCCAGGTCGTGCCCCACGAGCGCGGCGTCTGGCTCGCCCAGCGAGCGGATGACCCCGGTGACGTCGAGGGCGAGGTTGGCCGGATCGTAACCGCGCGGGGTGCGGTCGCTGCCGCCCACCCCGCGCAGGTCCATCGCCACCGCGCGGTAGCCCGCGTCGGCGAGCGCCACCAGCTGGTGGCGCCAGGTCCACCAGAACTGCGGGAAGCCGTGCAGGAGCAGCACCAGCGGCCCCTCGCCCAGCTCGGCGACGTGGAACCGGGCGCCGTTGGCGGCGACGTCCCGGTGGGTCCAGGGGCCGTCGATCCGCACCGGCGAGGCAGCCGGGGGCGGGGTGCTGCTGGGGTCCGGTGTGGGCGCTGTCATGAAGACGAGCGTGCCACACCCACCGCCTTGTCACTGACCGGCCGCGGATGCGGCTTGACGGTCCCGACCAGGGCCGCGGTCTGCTTGACGGAGGCGATGGAGCGCTCCGGCGGCTTGACCTTCTTGAACTTCGACACCGCGATCAGCGCGAGCAGGCCCGCGAGCAGCAGGAACGCTCCGCCGACGATCAGGAACGACCACGCGAGGCCGAGGCCGAGGGCGTGGATCCCGTAGGCGGCCGCGAAACTCAGCACCGGCAACGAGAAGATTCCGAACACTCCGGCGATACCGATGGCGGTAGCACCGATGCCCACGCGCTTGACGTCCTGGCGCAGTTCCGCCTTCGCGAGGGCGATCTCGTCGTGCACCAGGGCGGACATCTCGGCGGTGGCCGAGGCGACCAGCTGACCGAGCGTGCGCTCGGCTCCTTGCGCCCCTTGGTCCACTGCGCTCATCGCTCTCTCCCTCATTCGTCTGCCGGCGACGGCTGTCCTCCGTCAGTCAGATCATGCCGGACGGTCGCCTCCGGCGGGGGACCCGGTGGCGGCGGCGGTGGCCGCTTCGGCCCCTTCGGCGGAGCCCGCGGCCCCCGCGACCGCTCCGGGGGCCGCTCCGGCGGCTTCCGCCCGGCGGCGGTGTTCCGCGGCCTTGGCCTCGTAGATCTTCGCCATGCGCAGGTGGTAGTCCGGCTTGTCCGCCTCGTAGACGTCCGGGATCCCGTCGAGGTCCTCGTCGCGCTCCTCCGCGTCGGTGAGGGCCTTGTACTTGCGGTCGCGGAGCTTGAGCATCACGCTCGCGAAGACGGCGGCGATGAGCGAGCCGATCAGGACGGCGGCCTTCACCTCGTCGGTGAGGGTCTGGTCGCCGGCGAAGGCGAGTTCGCCGATCAGCAGGGAGACGGTGAATCCGATGCCGGCGAGCGAGGCGACCGCGAAGACGTCGGGCCAGGCGAGGTCGTCGTTCAGCTCGGCCCTGGTGAAGCGGGCGGCCAGCCAGGTGCCGCCGAAGATGCCGATGGTCTTGCCGACGACCAGGCCCAGCACCACGCCGAGCGTCTCGGGCCGGGTGAAGACCTGTCCGATCGATTCGTCCGAGAGGGAGACGCCGGCGGCGAAGAGGGCGAAGAACGGGACGGCCAGACCGGCGGAGACGGGCCGGACCAGGTGCTCGATGTGCTCGCCGGGGGAGTGCTGCTCGCCGTCCTTGACGTGGCAGCGGAGCATCAGGCCCATGGCGACACCGGCGATGGTCGCGTGGACGCCGCTGTTGTACATCAGGCCCCAGATCACCAGGGCGAGCGGCACGTAGACGTACCAGCCGCGGACGTCTCGGCGCAGCAGGAACCAGAAGAGGACGAGGCCGGCGACCGCCCCGCCGAGCGCCGCGAAGTTGATGTCGCTGGTGAAGAACACCGCGATGATCAGAATGGCGAACAGGTCGTCGACCACGGCCAGGGTCAGCAGGAACGCGCGCAGCGCGGACGGCAGCGAGGTGCCGATCACGGCGAGGACGGCGAGCGCGAAGGCGATGTCGGTGGCGGTGGGGACCGCCCAGCCGTCCGTCGAGCCGCCGCCGAAGGTGTTGACCGCCACGTAGACCAGGGCGGGGACCGCCATGCCGCAGAGGGCGGCGATCACCGGCAGGGCGGCGGCCTTGGCATCGCGCAGGTCCCCGGCGACGAGTTCGCGCTTCAGCTCGATGCCGGCGACGAAGAAGAAGACGGCGAGCAGGCCGTCGGCCGCCCAGTGCTGGAGCGAGAGGTCCAGCCCGAGGGCGGCGGGGCCGAGGTGGAAGCCGCGGACGCTGTCGTAGCCGTCGGCCAGGGCCGGGATGTTCGCCCACAGCAGGGCGGCGATGGCGGCCACGAGGAGGAGGACGCCGCCCACGGTCTCGGCGCGCAGCGCGTCGGCCACGAACCGGCGCTCGGGCAGCGAGAGCATGCCGAGGAGCTTGCGGGCGGGCGGTTCGGTCGGGCGGGGCGCGGCCACGTGAGGACCTCCGGGGTCGGTTGGACGGCATGACGAAGCACGTTGCCGACCAGACTTCCCGGCGCACCCTGTGGATCACATTTTTACGTTCTCAATACTTTACAGGGGACCCGCGGACGGTGCGGGGTACGCAAGGGATGTATCCGGCGATCATCACCTTAAACGCGAAAGGGGCACCCGGCGCGCTATGCGCCGGGTGCCCCTGGGACGCGGGGGACTCAGTCCTCGTCGCCCGCGGCGGGCAGCTGGGTCTGGATCAGGTCCATGACCGAGGAGTCCGCGAGGGTGGTGACGTCACCGACCGCCCGGTTCTCCGCGACGTCGCGCAGCAGGCGGCGCATGATCTTGCCGGAGCGGGTCTTGGGCAGCTCCTGGACCGGCAGGATCCGCTTCGGTTTGGCGATGGGGCCGAGCGTGGTGCCCACATGGTTGCGCAGCTCGGCGACCAGGGTGTCTGTCTCGGCGGCGCTGCCGCGCAGGATCACGAACGCCACGATGGCCTGACCGGTGGTCTCGTCCGCCGCGCCGACCACGGCCGCCTCGGCGACCGAGGGGTGCGAGACGAGCGCCGACTCGACCTCGGTGGTCGAGATGTTGTGGCCGGAGACCAGCATGACGTCGTCGACCCGGCCGAGCAGCCAGATGTCGCCGTCGTCGTCCTTCTTGGCGCCGTCGCCGGCGAAGTACTTGCCCGGGAAGCGCGACCAGTAGGTGTCGATGAACCGCTGGTCGTCGCCCCAGATGGTGCGCAGCATGGAGGGCCACGGCTCGGTGAGGACCAGGTAGCCGCCCCCGCCGTCGGGGACCTCGTTGCCCTCGTCGTCCACGACGGTGGCGCCGATGCCGGGCAGCGCGCGCTGGGCGGAACCCGGCTTGGTCGCGGTGACACCGGGCAGCGGGGAGATCATCATGGCGCCGGTCTCGGTCTGCCACCAGGTGTCCACGATCGGACAGCGGTCACCGCCGATGTTCTTGCGGTACCACATCCAGGCCTCGGGGTTGATCGGCTCGCCGACCGACCCCAGCACGCGCAGGCTCGACAGGTCGAACTTGGCGGGGATGTCGTCGCCCCACTTCATGAAGGTGCGGATGGC
This sequence comes from Streptomyces sp. NPDC006529, assembly GCF_040611795.1. NCBI lineage: Bacteria > Bacillati > Actinomycetota > Actinomycetes > Kitasatosporales > Streptomycetaceae > Streptomyces > Streptomyces sp. NPDC006529. Next base: position 91,713 of record NZ_JBEXPB010000008.1, read on the forward strand.
GGTGGGCGCCGTGTAGAGGATGGTGACGCCGTACTTCTGCACGACCTCCCAGAAACGCCCCTGGTGGGGGGTGTCGGGGGTGCCCTCGTACATCACCTGGGTCGCGCCGTTGGCCAGCGGCCCGTAGACGATGTAGGAGTGCCCGGTCACCCAGCCGATGTCGGCGGTGCACCAGTAGACGTCGGTCTCCGGCTTGAGGTCGAAGACGGCGTGGTGCGTGTACGAGGCCTGGGTGAGGTAGCCGCCCGAGGTGTGCAGGATGCCCTTCGGCTTCCCCGTGGTGCCCGAGGTGTAGAGGATGAAGAGCGGGTGCTCCGCGTCAAAGGCCTCGGGGGCGTGCTCGGCGGACTGGCGGCCGACGATGTCGTGCCACCAGACGTCCCGGCCCTCGGTGAAGGCGGTGTCCTGGCCGGTGCGCCGGACGACGAGCACGTGCTCGACCTGCGGGCACTTGCCGACGGCCTCGTCGATGGCGGGCTTGAGCGCGGTGGGCTTGCCGCGGCGGTAGCCGCCGTCGGCGGTGATGACGAGCCGGGCGTCGGCGTCCTGGATGCGGGAGGCGACGGCGTCGGCGGAGAAACCGCCGAAGACCACGGAGTGTGCGGCGCCGACCCGGGCGCACGCGAGCATCGCGACGACGGCCTCGGGGATCATCGGCAGGTAGACGGCGACCCGGTCGCCGCTGCGCACCCCCAGCTCGGTCAGGGCGTTGGCGGCCCGGGAGACCTCGTCCTTGAGCTCGGCGTAGGTGATCGAGCGGCTGTCGCCCGGCTCGCCCTCGAAGTGGAGGGCCACCCGGTCGCCGTTGCCGGCCTCGACGTGACGGTCCACGCAGTTGTAGGCGACGTTCAGCTTGCCGTCCGCGAACCACTTCGCGAAGGGCGGGTTGCTCCAGTCGAGCGTCTCGGTGGGCTCGACGGCCCAGCTCAGTCGACGTGCCTGCTCGGCCCAGAAGCCCAGCCTGTCCGCGTCGGCCTGTTCGTACGCCGCGGCCGTCACGTTGGCGGCGGTGGCCAGATCGGCGGGCGGTGTGAACCGCCGCTCCTCCTTGAGCAGGTTGGCCAGGCTGTCATTGCTCACGACATCTCCCTTTCCCAGGGTGTCCGTTGTGTCCCCGGGTATAGCTCATCAGGTCGGACACCCAGGTGACAAGCCCTTGCCGAGAATTGGTTTAGACCTATACCACGGTGGATCGGGTGCCCCGGCCCCGGGCGGGCAGGCGCCGATGGCCCCTTCCGGCGACGGGTCGCGGGAAGGGGCCATCGGTGGCGTTCGAGGACGGAGCGTATCGGCTCAGGCGTGGGAGGCCGCCCGGGGCAGAGCGGGAGCGTCCCGCTTGGCCGCTTTTGCCCCCTCGGTGTCCGGGAGGACACTGTCGAAGACCCGGCAGTCGAAGAAGTCCTCGCCCGGGGACAGCAGATAGGCCTGGGCCTCGCCCACGTGGAAGTACATGCCGTGGAGTTCCAGGGTCCCCTCCGCCAGCCTGCGCGCCACCGACTCGTGGGCCCGCAGGTGTTCCAGTTGCTGCACCACATTGGTCAGGCAGAGCTGCTCCACGGCGTCCGCGGGCAGCCGGCCCGAGATCCGCACCCAGGCGTGGTGCCGACTGGACATCCGGGCCAGGCTCGGCAGTCCGTGCCGCAGCCAGCGCCGCAACGGCGTCATCGGTGCGCCCGGCGTCGCGTTGAGCAGTGCCTGCATCGCCCCGCACCCCGAGTGCCCGCACACGGTGATGCTGTCCACCCGCAGGACGTCCACCGCGTACTCGATGGCGGCCGCGACGGAGTCGTCGGTGGACTCGGCGCCGGGCAGCGGGACCAGGTTGCCGACATTGCGGACCGTGAACAGGTCGCCCGGACCGCTGGCCGTGATCATGCTGGTGACCAGTCGGGAATCCGCGCAGGTCAGGAAGAGCTGCGAGGGGCTCTGGCCCTCGCGCGCCAGCCGGGCCAGCTCGTCCCGGACGTGCGGGGCGGTGTCGCGCTGGAACGCGACGATCCCGTTGGCCAGTTGACCCGCTCCCCGGCGCCGCGGCCCGGGGGTCGGACGGACGGCGGCCCGCGCTCCGGCGGCAGCGGAGCCGGCCGGGCCGACCGGAGCGCCCGGACCCGCCGAGCCGCCCGGAACCGCCGCGCCCCTCGCGGGGTCGGCCTCGTCGGCGGGGACCATCGAACCGGCGTGAGCCGCCCGACCCACCGCTCCGGTGTCCGGCTCCCCGGCCGTCCGGTGGTCGCAGTGGTTCTTCCAGGGGGTCCAGGGGCGGCAGCAGTGGTGCGCGCCGCGCGGGGCCTGGCCGGGCTCGCCGATCCGGGCCCCGGAGCGGCCGGTGACCTCCACCGAACCGCCGTGTGCCAGATGGGAGTCCTGCCAGTCCTGGAGCGTCTCGAAGGCCGCGTGGTCGATGAAGGAGCCGTCCAGCTCGATCACGGCGTGTGCCTGCGGCGGGATCTGCCCCAGCACCCGGCTCAGCCGCGGCACGGCGAGGAAGGTCAACTGGCCGCGTGCCCAGACCCGGTGGACCGCGCCGTCGTCCTGGATCTCGACGGTGATCCGCGTGCGCGCCAGGCGCTGCAGGGCCACGGCGACCGCGGCCGCGATGCCGACGGCCACGCCTTCGAGGACGCCGCCGAGCACCACGGCCGTGATGGTCGTGAGGTAGACGACGAACTCCCGGTGGCGGGTGACGTTGCGCAGCCGCGTGATGCTGGCCATCTGCACGCCCACGGCCATGACGAGCGCGGCCAGCGCGGCGAGCGGGATCAGATCGAGCAGGGGGACGAGCAGCCCGGCCGCGAGCAGCACCCACAGCCCGTGCAGCATCGACGACCTCCGGCTGACCGCACCGGACTTCACGTTGGCGACGCTACGGGCGGCCCCGCCCGCGACGGGAAGCCCGCCGAGTGCCCCGGAGACCATGTTGGCGAGCCCTTGGCCGCGCAGCTCCCGGTTCAGGTCGGCGCGCGCGGGGCGGTCGCCGGTGCCGCGACTGGAAGCGATCATCTTGTCGGTGGCGACCGCGGACAGCAGTGATTCCACGCTGCCGACCAGGGTGACCGTGAGCACCGCCGCGAGGATGCCGAGCACGGGTCCCTCGGGCAGCTCGGGCAGGGCGTGGCTGCTCCAGGACGGCAGGTCCACCCGGGGGAGGGTGAGTCCGGCGAAGGTCGCGACGGCGGTGGCCGAGGCGACGGCGGCGAGCGCCGCCGGGACCTTGCGCAGCGCCCGCCCGGTCCGCCCGGGCAGCCGGGGCCAGGCGAGCAGCACGGTCAGGGTGAGCGCGCTGACGGCGAGCGCCCCGGGATGGAGGTCGGCCAACTGGGCGGGCAGTCCGAGCACGTTGGCGACAGCGGAACTCTGTGGAGTGCCGCCGAGCACGATGTGCAGCTGGGCGATGGCGATGGTCACGCCGACGCCCGCGAGCATGCCGTGGACGACGGCCGGGCTGACCATGAGGGCGGAGCGGGCGGTGCGCAGGAGGGCGAGGCCCAGCTGGCAGAGACCCGCGAGGACGGTGATGGCGCAGGTGGTGCGCCATCCATAGCGCTGGATCAACTCGGCGGTGACGACGGTGAGTCCGGTGGCGGCGCCGCTCACCTGGAGCGGAGCCCCGCCGAACCGTCCGGCGACGATCCCGCCCGCGACGGCGGCCACGAGCCCGGCCTGGAGGGGCGCGCCGGTGGCCAGGGCGATGCCCAGGGAGAGCGGCAGGGCGATCAGGAAGACGGCGGCGGAGGCGGAGAGGTCGGCGGCGAGGCCGGGGGGAATCCGGGGCGTGGCCCCGGGGGGCGCCGGGGGCGGGGAAGCGTGGTGGGTGGAGCGCGTGGGGGCGCTGGCGGTCATGTCCCGTCTCCTCTGGGGGCAGGGGTGAAGCGGCGGGAATCTCAACACTCGGTAAATGGATGGTAATGCAGAGTAAAGAGCCTGCCTAGGCATAGGGGTCGAATAGCCTACGAATTAGCTCGCACGAGTGATTAAGTATTTAGTCGGGCTTGTCATACCTTTCCCGGGCCGGGTCGCGTGCGACGTTTCAGCCGGAACGTGCGGAACACCGAAACGGGCAAGGGATGAGGTGGGCGGATGATGGCCGCCACGAAGAAGATCGCCGGAGGGCTGATCGCCACGGCACTGGTCCTGGGCGCGACCGGATGCGGCGCCTCGGAGCCCGCCAAGTCCACCGGCTCGGGGGGCGCTCAGGTGAAGAAAGGCGCGGCGGCGCCGGAGGCCCCGGGCAGCGTCCTGCGGATGATCGGCGACGGCTCGACCTCGTACACCGGCCCGCAGCCGAACGTGGCCAAGCCGGAAAAGCTCAAGCCCGGCCAGAAGCCCCCGCAATTCGTGGTCTTCTCGTGGGACGGGGCCGGCGAGGACAGCCAGAAGCTCTTCTCGCACTTCCGCGGGGTCGGCAAGCAGTACAACGCGCGGATGACGTACTTCCTCAGTGGCGTGTACATGCTCCCCGAGGAGAAGCGTTCCCTCTACACCGCTCCCCAGCACGCCCCCGGCCGCTCGGACATCGGCTTCGGTGACCTGCAGGGCATCAAGGACACCGCCGAGCAGGTCCGCGGCGCCTGGCTCGAGGGCAACGAGATCGGCACCCACTTCAACGGCCACTTCTGCGGACCCGAGGGCGGCGTCGGCACCTGGTCGGTGGAGGAGTGGAAGAGCGAGATCAACCAGGCCAAGTCCTTCGTCAAGTCCTGGAAGACGAACACCCCGGCCCTCAAGCAGGAGAAGGCGCTGCCCTTCGACTACGACAAGGAGCTGATCGGCGCCCGCACCCCGTGCCTCGAAGGCCAGAAGAACTTCATGCTGGCGGCGAAGGACATGGGCTTCCGCTACGACTCCAGCGGGATCAGCAAGCAGATCTGGCCCAAGAAGACGGACGGCCTGTGGGACCTGCCGCTCCAGCTGGTGCCGATGCCGGGGCGCGCGTTCGAGACGCTCAGCATGGACTACAACTACCTGGTCAATCAGTCGGGGACGACGACCCAGGGCGACCCCTCGCAGCACGCCTACTGGGGTGAGCAGATGCGCGACGGCCTGATGAAGGCCTTCGGCCGCGCCTACGAGGGCAACCGCGCCCCGCTGATCATCGGCAACCACTTCGAGTCCTGGAACGGCGGCACCTACATGCGCGCCGTCGAGGACTCCATCAAGGGCATGTGCACGCAGAAGGAGGTCCGCTGCGTCACCTTCCGCGAGCTGGCCGACTGGCTGGACGCGCAGGACCCCAAGACCCTGGAGTGGATGCGCACGCTCGACGTCGGCCAGGCGCCGAAGGAGGGCTGGACGAAGTTCCTGACCGCGGGTCCGGCGGCCCCGCCCTCCGCTCCCGCGGCGCCCCCGGCCGTCAAGCCGGCTGCGGAGTCGGCAGAGGAGAGCTGAGCGGCTCACCCGCCGGCCCGGCGGACGCCCCGGTGACGGGCTCGCCGTCGAGCCGCTGGTGACCGAGCCGCTCGTGGAGGACGAAGTCGGGGTCGATCTGGTCCGTCAGATCGACCCCCGTCTTCGCGTTGCCCCAGCTCTCGGCGTTCTTCCGGTGGAAGTGCACCATCTGCTCGGTGTACCGGACCCAGTCGCGCCCGGCGTACGAGTCGTCGGCCGCGTCCTGGAGCGTCTGCAGGGCCACCCGGTTGCTCGCCTCCAGCAGGTCGAAGGGGGCCGGACGGCCCTTCTCCATCGACCGGACCCAGTCGGAGTGCCCGACGGTGACGAGCAGGTCGTCCCCGACCTCGGCGCGCAGGAAGTCGATGTCGTCCTGCCCCTGGACCTTGTTCCCGACCACCTTCAGCGTGACGCCGAAGTCCCGCGCGTACTCCTTGTACTGGCGGTAGACGGACACGCCCTTGAGCGTCGGCTCGGCGACCAGGAAGGTCATGTCGAAGCGGGTGAACATGCCGGAGGCGAAGGAGTCCGAACCGGCCGTCATGTCGACGACGACGTACTCGTCGGGTCCGTCCACGAGGTGGTTCAGGCAGAGTTCGACCGCCCCGACCTTCGAGTGGTAGCAGGCCACGCCCAGGTCGGATTCGGTGAAGGGCCCGGTGGCCATGAGCCGGACGTACTCGACGTCGCCCTCTTCGTGGCGGTCGAGCGTGACGGTACGGGCACAGGCGTCGTAGACCGGGTTGTCCTCCGCGACGCGCAGTAGGCGCGAGCCGCTGCCGGGCGGGGTGGTCTTGACCATCGCCTCGGCGGAGGCGATGCGGGGGTTGGAGCCGCGCAGGTACTCCTTGATCAGCGGCAGGTGCGCGCCCATGGCGGGCAGCGCGGCGGCCTCTTCCTCGGTGAGACCGAGCGCGGCGCCCAGGTGCTGGTTGATGTCGGCGTCCACCGCGACGACGGGGGCCTCATTGGCTGCGAGGTGGCGGATGAAGAGGGAGGACAGCGTGCTCTTGCCGCTGCCTCCCTTTCCCACGAAAGCGATCTTCATGTTCACCAAGAGTAGTCGGTTGACCGCACGGTGTGTCCGAGGTGAGTGAAGAAGACCACTCCAAGGAGGGGTCGGTGCTATGGCTGAGCAGTGCGTAGGCTCCCTACTTATGAGTAGCGCTTCTGATCCGCTGGCCGTCCTGACGTCGCTCCCCGGAGTGCCGGACGCGGTGGACTCCGTACGCAAGGCCGTGGACCGGGTCTACGGGCACCGGGTGATGCGGCGCCGCGCCGGCGAGGTCACCTCGGAGGCCGCACTGCGGGCGGCGCGCGGGAGCGCGGCGCTGTCCGGTGCGGACTGGGCCCTGGAGGAGGTGCGGCGGCGCAGCGACTTCGGCTCGGAGGAGCAGGCGCGGACGGTGGGCGCGGCGCTGCGGCTCACCGCCGAGGCCGGGCAGCTGCTGAGCATCTGGCGGCAGTCGCCGATGCGGGTACTGGCGCGGCTGCACCTGGTGGCGGTGGGGCAGGTGAGGACGGGTGGTGGCTCGGGCTCCGGTTCCGCGCCGGGGGCGGACGGACCAGCCGTGGACACCGTCGGGCGGCCGAGGCTGGCCGGCGAGCCGGTGGACGAGCCGCTGGTGGAGCTGCCGCTGCCGGACGCGCGGGAGGTCGCGGGACGGCTCGAAGGGCTGTCCGGGCTGATCATCGGCGGGAGTGCGGCCCCGGCTCTGGTCACGGCGGCCGTGGTGCACGGCGAGCTGCTGGCGCTGCGGCCGTTCGCTTCGTACAACGGGCTGGTCGCGCGTGCGGCCGAGCGGATCGTGCTCATCAACAGCGGCCTCGACCCGAAGGCGATCTGCCCTGCGGAGGTCGGTCACGCCGAGCAGGGCCGCGCGGGCTACCTGGCGGCCTTCGAGGGGTACGTGTCCGGGACCCCCGAGGGGATGGCCGCATGGATCGCGCACTGCGGGCGGGCGGTCGAACTGGGTGTCCGCGAGTCGACGGCGGTGTGCGAGGCGCTCCAGCGCGGCGCCGCCTGAGGGCGGCCGGAACATAGGGTTGCGGCGACACCGTCTTGCTCTGGTGTCGCCGCTGGCACTCGCGCCGGGTTACCAAGCGTCCTCGAAGGTTGCCCATCAGGTCGGGAACTCTGCCCGTCACCTGGTGCGGCTGGCCCGTAATCGACGGGTCGACGTCGCGTGGGTGCTCGGCGTTCGTGCATCTTGCTCGGTCCGTGGGCCTTACTGCGGTTAAAGATGATCCTCTCGGATGTTCTTTGGTCTCGCGGGCCGTTGACTCCTTTGTACTCCGCTTCCGAAGTAAGCGGAACCCCTAGCCCCACTTCTTTACTTTCGGGGCGTAACGGTGCGAATCGGGCGCGGCGTGTCGTGGCTGGTGAGGACCCCGCGGGGGGAGCTGTGCGGGGTGCGGCTCGGCGGGACGTCAGGCGGAGCCGGTGACCGCCGCGAGGACGCTCGCCCGGCGTCGGCTGGCGTACCAGACGAGGCCGGCCGTGGCCGCGGCCGCGCCGACCGCCGCCGCCGCGATGAGCGCGGGGCGGGCGGGCATGGACAGTCCGGGCAGCCGCTGCTTGAGCCGGACCGGCCGGTTGAAGACCAGGATCGGCCACTCGCGGGCCAGCGCCTCCCGACGCAGTGCCCGGTCGGGGTTGACCGCGTGCGGGTGGCCGACCGCCTCCAGCATCGGGACGTCCGTCGCCGAGTCGCTGTAGGCGTAACAGCGCGCGAGGTCGTAGCCCTCGGACTCGGCCAACTCCCGTACGGCTTCCGCCTTGGTGGGCCCGTAGGCGTAGTACTCGATCTCGCCGGTGAAGCAGCCGTCCTCGCCGACCACCATGCGTGTGGCGACGACCCGGTCGGCGCCCAGCATCTCGCCGATCGGCTCGACCACCTCTGCGCCGGAGGTCGAGACGATCACCACGTCGCGGCCCGCGGTGTGATGGGCCTCGATGAGGGAGGCCGCCTCGTCGTAGATGATCGGGTCGATGAGGTCGTGCAGGGCCTCGGCGACGATCTCCCGGACCTGCTGGACGTTCCATCCCTTGCAGAGCGCGGAGAGGTACTCCCGCATCCGCTCCATCTGGTCGTGGTCGGCGCCGCCGGCCAGGAAGATGAACTGGGTGTACGCGGTGCGCAGCACCGCTCGCCGGTTGATCAGGCCGCCCTGGTAGAAGGACTTGCTGAACGTCAGCGTGCTCGACTTGGCAATGACCGTCTTGTCCAGGTCGAAGAAGGCGGCAGTGCGAGGCAAGGAGTGCGGCAAGGGCTGGTTTTCCACGCCCCGAGCATATGCGCCCACCATTCGGCGTAAAGTGCGGCGCGTGGGTTTGCCTAAGCGGCCTCTCGGGTACACCATGGAAGTCACGGATCGTTCGCGACCGTGCTAACCCGGTCTGGCTCCTCCCCCCCCCGAGTCGGACCGTGGGGACGACCCCCGCTCTCCCCCCCGGCGGGGGTCGTCGCATGTCCGGACGCGGTTCGCGTCTCTGCCTTCGGCCCCAAGTGATCATTCCTCTGGCCCCTCTTGCTCGGTGGGCCTACGTGGCGAAGGCCCTTCATTCTCTCGAACGCGTGACGCTGTGTAGTTGTCCCAGTGCGCTGTGAACTCACTCTTGTGGGTGGCGAAGTTATTCACAGGCGCGTTCTTGTCCCCAGTTTTCAAGCAAGATCCACTTGATTTCCCCTCCTCGCTGCACGGTGATTCCGGGCGTGAAGTCCACGGCCCGGGATGTGCGGTGAGAAAGGGGTGGGGATCATGGCTGGATCGTTCACGGGATCGACGGCCGGAATGTGGGCCGGACCGAGGACCGGGAGGGCGGCCGCGGCGGGGCCCCGGGCGCGGACCCGGCCCGCGGCGGGACCGGTGGCCGGAAGGCCGCGGGGAGCGGCGGTCGGTGTGAAGGTCCGCGCGCGGGCAGGGGAAAGGGCTCGGCCGGGACGGGGCGTGCCGGTTCCCGCCGGGGAGCGGCCCGCGCTGGGCGGCGGACGGCCGCTGATCATCACGGAAGACCCGTTGCTGCTCGACGATCTGCTGCGGCTGTGCGCCGCGGCAGGAGCCGAGCCGTATGTGGACCACTCGGTGCCGGAGCACAGCGGAACGGCATGGGCCGCCGACGTCGACTCAGACGGCGCCGAGGGCGGCGAGGCCGCCGGGGCCCGGCGCACCGGCGGGGATGCAGGGGACGGCGCCGAGCGGAGCGCGGGCGGGGGCATCGGCTGGGAGAGCGCGCCGCTCGTCCTCGTCGGGGACGACGCCGCGCGGCGGGTGCGCGGAGCGCCCCGGCGGCACGGGGTGTTCCTCGTCGGCCGGGATCTGGACGATCCCCTGGTGTGGCAGCGGGCGGTGGAGATCGGTGCCGAGGAGGTCCTGCGGCTTCCGGATGCCGAGAGCCGTCTCGTCGACCGCATCGCCGATGTGGTGGAGGGCGCCGGACGGCCCGCGCTGACGGTCGGGGTCATCGGCGGGAGCGGCGGCGCCGGAGCCTCCACGCTGGCCTGCGCCCTGGCGGTGCGGGCCGCCGCTTCCGGGGAGCGGACGCTCCTCGTCGACGGTGACCCGCTGGGCGGCGGTATGGACGTGCTGCTCGGAGGCGAGGGCGCCCAGGGGCTGCGCTGGCCGGACTTCGCGGGCTCGCGGGGCCGGGTCGGCGCCGACGCGCTGGCGGAATCACTGCCGGAACTGCACGCGCTGCGGGTGCTCAGCTGGGACCGCGGCGACCGGGTGGTGGTGCCGCCAGCCGCGATGCGGTCCGTGGTGGCCGCCGCGCGGCGCCGGGGCGGCGTGGTGGTGGTCGACCTGCCCCGGCGGGTGGACGAGGGGGTGGCCGAGGTACTGGCCCAGCTGGACCTGGTGCTGCTCGTGGTGCCGGGCGAGCTGCGGGCGGTGGCCGCCGCCGGGCGGGTGGCGGCGGGGGTCCGGATGGTGGCCCGGGACGTGCGGGTGGTGGTCCGGGGAAGGTTCCCGGGCGGGCTGGACGCCGAAGCGGTGGCCGAGCTGCTGCGGGTGCCGCTGGCCGGAGAGGTGCCGCTGGAGGTGGGACTGCCCGGCAGGGTGGCCGAGGGGGAGACCCCGGGGGCTCGGGCCCGGGGTGCGCTGGCCCGGTTCTGCGACGGCTTCTGGGCGCGGGCGCTGGCCCCTGCCGGTCAGGGGGTGACGGCATGAGCGCCGGGCTGCTGGACGCGGTGCGCCGGCGGCTGGCGGAGAGCGGGGCGGAGCCGACCCCGGCCCGGGTGGCGGCGGCGCTGCGGGCCCAGGGGCGGTTGCTGGGGGACGCGGAGGTGCTGGGCGCCGCCGAGGAGTTGCGGTGCGAGCTGGTCGGCGCGGGACCGCTGGAGGCTCTGCTGGCCGATCCCGGGGTGACGGACGTGCTGGTGGCCGCGCCGGACCGGGTGTGGGTGGACCGGGGCGGGGGGCTGGAGCTGACCGCGGTGACCTTCGCGGACGCCGAGGCGGTGCGCAGGCTCGCGCAGCGGCTGGCCGCCGTCGCGGGGCGCCGGCTGGACGACGCGCGGCCCTGGGTGGACGCGCGGCTCCCGGACGGGACCCGGCTGCACGCGGTGCTGCCGCCCGTCTCGGTCGGCTCGGCCTGCTTGTCGCTGCGGGTGGTGCGGCCGCGGGCGTTCACCCTGGAGGAGCTGGTGGCCGCGGGGACGCTGCCGCCGGGCGGGCAGCGGCTGCTCCGGGCGCTGGTCGAGGCCCGGCTCTCGTTCCTGGTGTCCGGGGGCACCGGCACCGGAAAGACCACGCTGCTCAGCGCGCTGCTGGGGCTGGTCGGTCCGGACGAGCGGATCGTGCTGGCCGAGGACTCGGCCGAGCTGCGCCCCGACCATCCCCACGTGGTGCGGCTGGAGGCCCGCCCGGCGAACCAGGAGGGCGCGGGCCTGGTCACGCTGGCCGACCTGGTCCGCCAGGCGCTGCGGATGCGGCCGGACCGGCTGGTCGTGGGCGAGGTGCGGGGACCCGAAGTGGCCGATCTGCTGGCCGCTTTGAACACCGGGCACGAAGGCGGGTGCGGGACGGTCCACGCGAACGCCGCCGCGCACGTCCCCGCCCGGATGGAGGCGCTGGGAAGCGCCGCCGGGCTCGACCGGGCCGCCCTGCACAGCCAGTTGGCGGCGGCTCTCTCCCTGGTGATCCACCTGGTCCGGGACCGGGGCGGGCAGCGCCGGGTGGCCGAGGTGCACGTGCTGGAGCGGGATTCCGCCGGACTGGTGGTGACGGTGCCCGCGCTGTGCTGGGGTGCGCGGGGTTTCGTCCGGGAGGCGGGCTGGGAGCGGCTGCGCCCTCTGCTGGGAGGTGTGCGGTGAGCGCGGGGACGTCGTTGGTATCGGTTCCGGTGTTCGCCGCGGCGCTCTGTACCGGGGCGGCGGCCTGGCTGCTGGCCGCCCGGGACCAGGGGCCCCGGCGGGCCCGGCTGCTGCTGGCCGGTGCGGGACCGGTGGTATCCGGGGGGCCCGCGCCCTGGGAGCGGCTGGCCGCCGCGGTGCGGATGCGGGCGGCCCGCGCGCCGGAATGGGGCGCGCTGGTGGCCGGGCTGGTCCTGGCCGTACTGGGGGGATCGGCGATCCCGCTCGTCGTGGGGGCGGTGGCGGTGCCGCTGGTACGGAGACTGCTGCGGATCCGGCGGCGGGCCCGCGCCCGGGAGGCGCGGGCCGCGGAGGTGTCGGCCCTGTGCGGGGCCGTGGTGGGGGAGCTGCGCTCCGGGGCGCAGCCGGGGCAGGCCCTCACGGCGGCGATGCGCCGGACGGTGGCCGGACCGGGAGGTCCGGGCGCGGCGGAGGCGGGGCTGCTGGCCGCGGCGGCCTTCGGCGGGGACGTGGCCGGGGCACTGCGGCTGGCGGCCCGGGAGCCGGGCGCGGAGGGGCTGGCCGGGATGGCCGCCTGCTGGCGGGTCTCGCTGGACGGCGGTGCGGGGCTGGCGGCCGGGCTGGAGCGGCTGGAGGGGGCGTTGCGGGCGGAGCGGGACCGGGACGAGTCCCTGCGGGCCCAGTTGGCGGGGGCGCGCTCCACCGCGGTGGTGCTGGCGCTGCTGCCGCTGGTCGGGCTCCTGATGGGGACGGCCATGGGCGCCGACCCGCTGCGGGTGCTGCTGCACACCCCGCTGGGGCTGGGGTGTCTGGCGGCGGGCGGGGTGCTGGAGGCTCTGGGGTTGCTGTGGTGTCGGCGGCTGATGCGGGCGGGTGAGCGGTGATGGGCGGGTTCGGGGCGTGGCTGCCTGAGCCCGGGGGTGGCTTCGGGTTCTTCGTCCACAGGCTGGGGACGGCGCTCTGCCTCGCGGGGGCGGTGGTGTGCCTGGCGTCGGCGCTGGGTGCGCGGGTCCGGGAGCGGGGGGTCCGGCGCAGGCTCGCGGTGCTGCTGCCGGTGGACCCGGTCCCCCGCGGGCCCCTGATCGGATCCCGGGTCCGGGGTGCGCTGGCGGGGTGGGCCGCGCCGGTCGGGGCGCTGCTGGCCGGGTGGGTTCTGGTCGGCGGGGTGGCGGGCGGGGCGGTCGGGTGCGCGGCGGCCTTCGGGGTGCGGAGGTGGCAGCGCCGGGTGCGGGCGGCGCCCGGGGTGGATCCGCGGGAGGCGGTGCGCCAGCTGCCGTTCGCCGCGGATCTGCTGGCCGCGTGCCTGGCGGCCGGAGCGGGGCCGGTGGAGGCGGCCGAGGTGGTCGGGGAGTCGCTCGGCGGGCCGGTGGGCGAGCGGCTGGCCATGGCCGGGGCGGAGCTGCGGCTGGGCGGTGAACCGGGGGACTCGTGGGGGAGGTTGGCGCGGATACCGGACGCCCGGATGCTCGCCGAGTGCCTGGAGCGGGCCGCCAGGACGGGGGCTCCGGCGGCGGAGCCGGTGTCCCGGCTGGCGGTTCGGCTCCGCGAGGACCGGGCCCGGCGGGCGGGGGCCGTGGCGCAGAGGGTGTCGGTTCTCATCACCGCCCCGGTCGGGCTGTGTTTCCTCCCCGCCTTTCTCGCCGTGGGAGTGGCTCCGGTGGTGATCGGAATGGCTTCCGGTCTCCTCTCCGGTAACTGAAATCACATCAGAAACTCACATTCACAGGAGGTTGTCATGCGGATCATGTGGGCGCGTGTCAGGTCGGCTCTGCGGGGTCGCTGCGGGGACGCGGGAATGTCCACTTCTGAATACGCCATGGGCACGATCGCGGCGTGTGCGTTCGCGGCCGTTCTGTACAAGGTGGTGACGAGTGACGCCGTCGCGTCGGCGCTCCAGTCGACCATCGGGAAGGCACTCGATGCGCCCTTCTGAGTGGACTTCCCGGTGTTCTTCCGGCCAGGGGTCTGACGACGCGTCCCGGAAGTCCGGGCGCGTGCGGAAAAAGGGGGACCGGGGATATGTGACGGCTGAGGCGGCACTGGTGATCCCGGCGCTGGTTCTTTTCGCGGCGCTGCTGGTGTGGGCGTTGATGGCGGCGGCAGCGCAGATCCGGTGCGTGGACGCGGCGCGGGCGGGGGCACGGGTGGCGGCCCGGTCGGAACCGGCCGAGGCGGCCCTCGGCGCGGCTCGGGAAGCCGCGCCGGCGGGGGCGCGGGTGGAGCTGGAGCGGACCGGTGACCTGTGGCGGGTCCGGGTGAGCGCGCCCGCGCCCGGCCCGGGGGCGCTGCCGGTGCGGCTGGGGGCCCAGGCGGTGGCGCTGGCCGAGGACAGCGTGGGGCCGCCGCCGTGAGCCGGGACCGGGGCTCGGCCACGGTGTGGGCGGCGGTGGTGGCCACGGCGCTCGTGGCGGTGTTCGGGGGAGTGCTGCTGCTGGGCCAGGCGGTGGTGGCCCGGCACCGGGCCGCTTCCGCCGCGGACCTGGCGGCGCTGGCCGCCGCCGCGAGCTGGACCCACGGCCCGCGGGCCGCGTGCGCGACGGCGATACGGGTGGCGGTGGCCCAGGGCGCCCGGATGACCGCCTGCACGCTCTCAGGGGAGCTCGCGGACGTCACGACCCGCACATCGACGGGCCCCTTCACCCCCGAGTCGACCTCCCGCGCGGGCCCGCGGCTGCCCCCGGACCCCGATCCCCGCCCGGCCTCGAACCCCGCCTCGGCCCCAGCCCCGTCCCTGGCCCGGCCCCCGGCCCGGCCACCGGCTCCGACCCGACCCCCGGACCTGACTGACTAGGGCTGGGACGGAGCCCGGGCCTAGGAAGCCGCCGGCGGTGCCGAGGGCCCGAGCTCCGGCCCCGCAGCGGGCCCCGGCTCTGGCTCCGACCCCGCAGCGGGCCTCGCCCCCGCCTGCCTCTCAGGGTTCGGGGCTGCTGAGAGGAGGTGGGTCAGGAGGCGGATGGCGCCGCGTTTGTGGAGGGGGTCGTTGCCGTTGCCGCATTTGGGGGACTGGATGCAGGACGGGCAGCCGGCCTCGCACTCGCAGGCCGCGATGGCGTCCCGGGTCGCGGTCAGCCAGGCGCGGGCCGTGTGGAAGGCCCGCTCCGCGAAGCCGGCACCGCCCGGATGGCCGTCGTAGACGAAGACCGTCGGAAGGAGGGTGTCCGGGTGGAGAGGCACGGAGACGCCGCCGATGTCCCAGCGGTCGCAGGTGGCGAACAGGGGGAGCAGGCCGATGGAGGCGTGCTCGGCGGCGTGCAGGGCGCCGCCGAGGATCTCCGGATTGATCCGCGCCTGGTCGAGCTGGTCCTCGGTGACCGTCCACCACACGGCCCGGGTGCGCAGGGTGCGCGGCGGCAGGTCGAGTTTGGCCTCGCCGAGCACCTCGCCGGTGATCAGTTTGCGCCGTAGGTAGGACACGACCTGGTTGGTGACCTCGACCGAGCCGAAACAGAGCCGGGCCGCGCCCCAGGGGATCTCGGTGTCGGTGTCCAGGACGGAGATGGAGGTGATGTCGCGGGCGGTGGTGGAGAAGGGCGGGGAGGCCTCCTCGACGAGGGCGACCGAGTCCTCCAGGTCCAGGTGCTTCACCAGGTAGCTGCGGCCCTGGTGAAGGTGGACCGCGCCGTCGTGGACGGTGGTGTGGGCGGCCGCCTCGTCGACGGTGCCGAGCAGCCGCCCGGTGGCGGCTTCGACGATCTGGACCGGGCGTCCGCCCTCGCCCCGGATGTCCGTCAGGTCGGAGGCCCGTTCCCGGCGGGTCCAGTGCCAGGCCGTGGCGCGGCGGCGCAGCAGCTTCGCCGCTTCGAGCTGCGGGATGAGGTCGTGGGCGGCCGGGCCGAACAGCGCCAGGTCGGCCTGGGTCAGCGGCAGCTCGGCGGCCGCCGCGCACAGGTGGGGGGCCAGGACGTAGGGGTTGTCGGGATCCAGCACGGTGGCCTCCACGGGCCGCTGGAACAGTGCCTCGGGGTGGTGGACGAGGTAGGTGTCCAGCGGGTCGTCGCGGGCGATCAGGACGGCCAGGGCGCCGTGGCCGGAGCGCCCGGCCCGGCCCGCCTGCTGCCACAGGGAGGCCCGGGTGCCGGGGTACCCGGTGATCAGGACGGCGTCCAGGCCGGAGACGTCCACGCCCAGCTCCAGGGCGGTGGTGGCGGCCAGCCCGAGGAGTTCCCCGGAGTGCAGAGCCCGCTCCAGGGCCCGGCGCTCCTCGGGCAGGTAGCCGCCGCGGTAGGCGGCCACGCGGGGCGGCAGGGAGAGGTCGACGGAGGCCAGGCGCTCCTGGGCGATCAGGGCGATCAGCTCGGCGCCGCGCCGGGAGCGCACGAAGGCGACCGTGCGGACGCCCTGGACCACCAGGTCGGTCAGCAGCTCGGCGGTCTCCGCGGTGGCCGTGCGCCGCACGGGGGCGCCCTTCTCGCCCCGCAGCTCGGTGAGCGGCGGCTCCCACAGGGCGAAGACGACCTCGCCGCGCGGGGAGGCGTCGTCCGTGATCTCCGTCACGGGGATGCCGGTGAGGCGGCTCGCCGAGGCGGCCGGGTCGGTCGCGGTGGCCGAGGCGAGGAGGAAGACCGGGTCGGCGCCGTAGCGGGCGCACAGCCGCCGCAGCCGGCGCAGCACCTGGGCGACGTGCGAACCGAAGACCCCGCGGTAGGTGTGGCACTCGTCGATGACCACGTAGCGCAGGGCGCGCAGGAAGGAGGACCAGCGGGGGTGGCCGGGGAGTATGCCCCGGTGCAGCATGTCGGGATTGGTCAGCACGTAGTTGGCGTACTGGCGGACCCATTCGCGTTCCTCGACGGGCGTGTCCCCGTCGTAGACGGCGGGCCGGACGGCGTTTCCGAGAGGTCCGGCGAGTTCCCGCACGGCGCGCCGCTGGTCGGCGGCGAGGGCCTTGGTGGGCGCGAGGTACAGGGCGGTCGCGCCCCGCCCGTTGGGCGCCTCGGCGCCGTCCGCGAGGGCGCTGAGGACCGGGGCGAGGTAGGCGAGGGACTTGCCCGAAGCGGTGCCGGTGGCGACGATCACGGACGTGCCGTCCAGGGCGTGCTCGGCCGCCCGCGCCTGGTGTTCCCACGGGTGTTCGATGCCCGCGGCCCGGATCGCCGCTACGACATCCGTTCGGATGCGATCGGGCCACACTGCATGACGGCCCGCCCGAGGGGGCAAGTGCTCCGTATGAGTGATGCGCGCAGCTCGCGAAGGCCCCCGTGACAGGCGGTCCAGGACCGTGTCGGGGCCGGGTCGTGAGTCCGCGGCCGCCGTGGGCCGACCGGGACGGGAAGTGTGGGACATCCAAAGTGAGTGTGTCACCGGTGTGCGGGACAATGGTCCCAAGGCGTCGTGCGCGCCTGCCGGTAAGTGATTGAATGCCATCGCGGCAGCCAATCCCTCCTCTACCTTCGGATGAGGAGGCCCCTGGGGGGCGCCGCTCGATAGCAAGGTGCTGGAGGATCCGTGGACCTGTCCCTGTCGACTCGCACAGTTGGCGACCGCACAGTCGTCGAGGTCGGTGGCGAGATTGATGTGTATACCGCGCCCAAGCTGCGCGAGCAGTTGGTCGAGTTGGTGAACGACGGCAGCTACCACCTGGTTGTCGACATGGAGCGAGTGGACTTCCTCGACTCCACCGGCCTCGGTGTGCTCGTGGGAGGCCTCAAGCGCGTCCGTGCGCACGAGGGCTCGCTGCGCCTGGTGTGCAACCAGGAGCGCATCCTCAAGATTTTCCGCATCACCGGTCTCACCAAGGTGTTCCCGATTCACACCACGGTGGAAGACGCCGTCAACGCCACCGACTGACGGATCCCGGCAGTAGGAGCGGGGGATTCCGGACCACAGTGGTCCGGGCCCCCGCAAGGCACGCCCGTAATCCGAGGGGGACGCGCATGGCCACCGTTGAACTCCGCTTCAGCGCTCAGCCCGAACACGTCCGGACGGCCCGCCTGGTCGCGGCCGCCGTGGCGCGCCGGGCCGGCGTGGAGGAGGCCGTGCTCGACGAGGTCAGACTCGCCGTGGGCGAGGCCTGTTCGCGCGCCGTGGGCCTGCACCGGGGCAACGGGCTCCTCGCTCCCGTCCGCGTCGTGCTGACCGAGGACGAGAAGGTCTTCACCATCGAGGTCGGCGACGAGGTCCCCGGCCCCTCCGGCAGCCACGCCACGCCCGACTCCGGCGCGGGTTCCGACGACCCCGCCCCCGCGGCGGTGGAGGGCGACAGCGACGCCGACGACGAGATGAGCCTCGCGGTCATCAGCGGGCTCGTGGACGATCTCGAGGTGACCAGTGGGGAATCGGGCGGTGTCATCAGGATGAGCTGGCCGACGAACGGGCTCTCCGCACGCCCGTAGACGCCGTGCGACTTCCGGGGACGCGGCGCGTTCCTCCGCTTTTTCTCCTCCTAGATCCTTAATCTCATCTTCCTATCTTTTTTCGAGGCCCTGCTGAGCAGGGCCTTTTTCCTTTTCCTAGATCGAATGCACGGCGATCCGCGCCCCTTCTGCGCGGGAGCGGCGATCTGTCAATGGGTTTGCCCCATTACTACTTTCGAGGGTAATGGCGTGACGCGATCTATTGCTGAGGAGCAAGAGCAGGCCAATTCCGTTTCCCGCCCCCTGTTTTGATCAGGTGGCGCTCCCTACAATCCGTCCACATCTTGAGCTCATCACGTCAAGGAGGACGAATGACGGGGCTCTTCACCCCTCTCGCGCAAGACGGCACCGCTCAGCTCTCGGCAGCGGTGCTCACCGATGACAATCGGCTTATCGTGATCGTCATCGCGGCGGTGGCACTCGCCGCACTCGTCGTCGCACAGGTCCTGGTCCGCCAGGTCCTGGCCGCCGACGAGGGAACCGACCGGATGAAGGAGATCGCGGCGGCCGTCCAGGAGGGCGCCAACGCCTACCTGGGGCGGCAGTTGCGCACCCTCGGCATCTTCGCCGTCGTCGTGTTCTTCCTGCTCTTCATGCTCCCCGCCGAGAACTGGACGCAACGGGCGGGACGTTCCGCCTTCTTCCTCGTCGGCGCGCTCTTCTCGGCCGCCACCGGCTACATCGGCATGCGGCTGGCCGTCCGCGCCAACGTCCGCGTCGCCGCGGCCGCCCGCGAGGCCACCCCCGCCGAGGGCGAACCCGCCAAGGACCTCACCGAGGTCTCCCACAAGGCCATGCGGATCGCCTTCCGCACCGGCGGCGTGGTCGGCATGTTCACCGTCGGCCTCGGCCTGCTCGGCGCCTCCTGCGTCGTGCTCGTCTACGCCGCCGACGCCCCCAAGGTCCTGGAGGGCTTCGGCCTCGGCGCGGCCCTGATCGCGATGTTCATGCGCGTGGGCGGCGGCATCTTCACCAAGGCCGCCGACGTCGGCGCCGACCTGGTCGGCAAGGTCGAGCAGGGCATTCCGGAGGACGATCCGCGCAATGCCGCGACCATCGCCGACAACGTGGGCGACAACGTCGGCGACTGCGCGGGCATGGCCGCCGACCTGTTCGAGTCGTACGCCGTCACGCTCGTCGCGGCGCTCATCCTCGGCAAGGCCGCCTTCGGCGACCTGGGGCTGGCCTTCCCGCTGATCGTGCCCGCCATCGGCGTCATCACCGCCATGATCGGCATCTTCGCGGTCTCCCCGCGCCGCAGCGACCGCAGCGGCATGACCGCCATCAACCGCGGTTTCTTCATCTCCGCGGTGATCTCGCTGGTGCTGGTCGCCGTCGCGGTCCTGGTCTACCTGCCGTCCAGCTTCAAGGACCTGGTCGGCGTGGAGGACGCGGCCATCACCGGCCACACCGGCGACCCGCGCGTCTTCGCCCTCGTCTCCGTGGCCATCGGCATCGTGCTCGCGGCCCTCATCCAGCAGCTCACGGGCTACTTCACCGAGACCACCCGGCGTCCCGTCCAGGACATCGGCAAGTCCTCGCTGACCGGCGCGGCCACCGTCGTCCTCGCCGGCATCTCCATCGGCCTGGAATCCGCCGTCTACACCGCGCTGCTCATCGGCCTCGGCGTCTACGGCGCGTTCCTGCTCGGCGGCACGTCGATCATGCTGGCGCTCTTCGCGGTGGCCCTGGCCGGCACCGGCCTGCTGACCACCGTGGGCGTCATCGTCGCCATGGACACCTTCGGCCCCGTCTCCGACAACGCCCAGGGCATCGCGGAGATGTCCGGCGACGTCGAGGGCGCGGGCGCCCAGGTCCTCACCGACCTGGACGCGGTGGGCAACACCACCAAGGCGATCACCAAGGGCATCGCCATCGCCACCGCCGTACTGGCCGCCGCCGCGCTCTTCGGCTCGTACCGCGACGCCATCGCCACGGCCGTCAAGGACGTCGGCGCCAAGGCCGGCGACATGGGCCTGAGCCTGGACATCTCGCAGCCGAACAACCTCGTCGGGCTGATCCTCGGCGCGGCCGTCGTCTTCCTGTTCTCGGGCCTGGCCATCAACGCGGTGTCCCGCTCCGCCGGGGCCGTGGTCTACGAGGTGCGCCGCCAGTTCCGCGAGCACCCCGGGATCATGGACTACACCGAGAAGCCCGAGTACGGGCGCGTCGTGGACATCTGCACCAAGGACGCGCTGCGCGAACTCGCCACGCCCGGCCTGCTCGCCGTGATGGCCCCCATCGCGGTCGGCTTCAGCCTCGGCGTCGGCGCGCTCGGCTCGTACCTGGCCGGCGCCATCGGCACCGGCACGCTGATGGCCGTCTTCCTCGCCAACTCCGGCGGGGCGTGGGACAACGCGAAGAAGCTCGTCGAGGACGGCCACTACGGCGGCAAGGGCAGCGACGCCCACGCCGCGACCGTCATCGGCGACACCGTCGGCGACCCGTTCAAGGACACCGCCGGCCCGGCGATCAACCCGCTGCTCAAGGTGATGAACCTGGTGGCGCTGCTGATCGCCCCGGCCGTCGTGCAGTTCAGCTACGGCGCCGACGCCAGCGCGACCGTCCGAGCGGTCGTCGCCGTCGTGGCGATCTTCGTGATCGTCGCCGCGGTGTACGTGTCCAAGCGGCGCGGCATCACGGTCGGCGACGACACCGGCAGTGGCGCGGCCGAGCGGGTGGCCCAGCCGACCGACCCGGCGGTGGTCTCCTGACGGAGCGGCGACCGGCCCTCCCCGAGGGCCGCCGCAAGGGACCGAATGGCGGACGGACGGCGCGGACTGACGCGCCGTCTGTCCGTCTTTCCGCTTATCCGGATGCAGACGTGTATCTTCCGGGCCGAGAGCCTTGGAAGGGACCGATCCGGTGAACAAGAAGTTTGCGGCCGCCTTGTCCGGCGGCGCGGTACTGATGCTCGTGCTGTCCGGTTGCGGTGACGACGGCGGCAACAAGACCGACGACTGGGCCAAGAAGGTCTGCGACAAGTGGCAGCCCGAGCTGAAGAAGATCGAGGGAGCCAACGCGGACATCAAGCGCGTGGCGACCGAGAGCAGCAAGCCCGAGGACGTGCAGAAGACGGACGCGGGCGCGTTCCAGACCATGTCCGAGTCCTACAAGGCCATGGGTTCCGCCCTGACCAGCGCGGGAGTTCCTCCGGTCAAGGACGGTGAGGCGACGCAGAAGGCCGCCGTCAAGGGCTTCGAGGACACCTCCAAGGGCTACGCGGACCTCAAGACGAAGATGGACGCCCTCGACCCCAAGGACCAGGGCAAGTTCGCGGAGGGCCTCAAGACCATCGCCAGCGGCCTCGACCAGACCACCCAGGGCGGCAAGGCGGCCCTGGAGAAGCTGAAGTCGGGCGGCCTCGACAAGGCGATGAACGGCCAGAAGGGCTGCCAGGTCCAGGCGACCCCGGAGCCTTCCAAGAGCTGACGGCCCGCCCGCTGACAGGGCGTACGCCGACCAGGGCGGCCGGGACCGTAAACGGGCCCGGCCGCCCTGCCGCGCGCCCGGCCGGGTCCCCGCGGCCTCCCGCCCGGGCCGCCGGCCGCGGCCGCTTCCCGGCCCGTTCCCCGGCCGTGTCCCGTACGTCGCACGGATTCCCGGTGGCAGCGGACACAATGGACCGGTGAGTACCACCAGCCTTCCCCGCCTGCCCTCGCCCGACCGTGCCGGCGCCCTGCGCTCGGCCCTGCTCGCCGCGGGCTTCACCGCCGACGGCCTGCTCGACCTGCTCGGCGCCCCCGCCTACGCCGCGCTGGCCCGCAGCGAGACCGTTCCCGCCCTGCGCGCCACCCGGGCCGACGGCCCGCTGGCGAGCCTGGTGCGGCTGTTCCTGCTCCAGCGGCCCGTGCCGTACGACCGGGCCGCGGCCGCGCTGCCCGTCGAGGAGGCGCTGGCCGACGGCTGGCTGCGGCGCGCGGGGGACGACGTACACGCCGTGGTGGACGTACGCCCGTACGGCGGTCCCGACGGCGAGGACTGGTTCATCGTCTCGGACCTGGGCTGCGCGGTCGGCGGGGCCGGCGGGATCGGCAGCCGGGAGGAGGGCGTGGTCCTCGGCGTCGGAGGGGCCTCCACCACCCTGGCCGGGATCACCGTCCGCACCCCGGTCGGCTCGGCCCTGGACGTCGGCACCGGGTCCGGCATCCAGGCGCTGCACGCCGCGCGGCACGCGACCCGGGTCACCGCCACCGACGTCAACCCCCGCGCGCTGGACTTCACCCGTCTGACGCTCGCGCTGTCGGGGGCGCCGGAGGCCGAGCTGCTCACCGGTTCGCTCTTCGAGTCGGTCGGCGACGCGACCTACGACCTGATCGTCTCCAACCCGCCCTTCGTGATCTCCCCCGGGGCCCGGCTGACCTACCGGGACGGCGGGATGGGCGGGGACGACCTGTGCCGCGCGCTGGTCCGGCAGGCGGGCGACCGGCTGAATCCGGGCGGATATGCGCAGTTCCTGGCCAACTGGCAGCACGTAGAGGGCGAGGACTGGCACGACCGGCTGCGGTCCTGGGTCCCGGCGGGCTGTGACGCGTGGATCGTGCAGCGCGATGTGCAGGACGTGACGCAGTACGCGGAGCTGTGGCTGCGGGACGCGGGCGACCACCGCGAGGACCCCGAGGCCTACGCGCGGCGCTACGAGGCCTGGCTGGAGGAGTTCGAGGCGCGCAAGACCAAGGCGGTCGGCTTCGGCTGGATCACCCTGCGCCGCACGGACGCGGCGGTCCCCTCGATCGTGGTCGAGGAGTGGCCGCACTCGGTGGAGCAGCCCCTCGGCGACACGGTCCGGGCCCATTTCGCCCGCCAGGACTACCTGCGCGAGCACGACGACGCGGCGCTCCTGGAGGGGTACTTCCGGCTCGTCGAGGAGGTCGTCCAGGAGCAGGTCGGCGCCCCCGGCGCGGAGGATCCCGAGCACGTCGTGCTCCGGCAGAACCGCGGGATGCGGCGCGCCACCAAGGTCGACACGGTCGGCGCGGGCTTCGCCGGAGTGTGTGACGGCTCACTGAGCGCCGGGCGGATCCTCGACGCGATCGCCCACCTGGTCGAGGAGGATCCGGTGCTCCTGCGGGACCGCACCCCGGAGGCGATCCGGCTGCTGGTGGAGCAGGGGTTCCTGGAGCCCGCGCGGCCGGCGCAGCCATGAGTTAACCCGGGGTTGGCGCGCCGTACGCCCGGGGCTGGAAAGGTCCGGACCGGGGGAGTCCGGGGGGACTCGGCAGCGGCTCGCGGGCCGCGCCCGCGGCGGGGGGAGACGGTATGGAGAGCGGCCCGGCGGTGTTCGCCGCAACGGTGTTCCTGCTGTTCGGGGCGGTCCTGCTGACCTGGACGGGGGCGCGCGCACGGCGCGGCGCGCCGGTCGCCGAGGGCGTGCGCCACGCCGTGGCCGTACCGGTCGCGGTGCTGGCGGGCGCGGGGTCGCTGGCCCTCGGCGCGTGGTGCCTGGGCCGCCTCTGAACCGGGCGCTCCGGGGGAGGGGCCGGACGGCCCCCGGACCTCCCGCGCGATGATCGGGAAGGGTCCGCCGCGCCATCCGGGCGGCAGAAGTGGCACTTGTCGGGTTACCGTTCGAGTGGCCGTTGCGGGCTTGTCCCGTTTGACACGGGGGCGGGTTGTACCGTCACACTCCGCAGCGTCGCCGTACCGCGACCGAGTGCCGACCGGAGAGAAGAGCCAAGTTGTCCCCGACTAGCGAGACCGCAAAGGGCGGCCGCCGACTCGTCATCGTCGAGTCTCCTGCCAAGGCGAAGACGATCAAGGGCTACCTCGGCCCGGGATATGTCGTCGAGGCGAGCGTCGGGCACATCCGCGACCTCCCGAGCGGCGCCGCGGAGGTCCCCGAGAAGTACACGGGCGAGGTCCGCCGTCTCGGCGTGGACGTCGAGCACGACTTCCAGCCGATCTATGTCGTGAACG
Organism: Streptomyces sp. NPDC006529; assembly: GCF_040611795.1. Lineage (NCBI taxonomy): Bacteria > Bacillati > Actinomycetota > Actinomycetes > Kitasatosporales > Streptomycetaceae > Streptomyces > Streptomyces sp. NPDC006529. Next base: position 115,681 of record NZ_JBEXPB010000008.1, read on the forward strand.
CCGACAAGAAGGCGCAGGTCAGGAAGCTCAAGGAGCTGCTGGCCGAGTCCGACGAACTCTTCCTCGCCACCGATGAGGACCGCGAGGGCGAAGCCATCGCGTGGCACCTGCAGGAAGTCCTCAAGCCCAAGGTCCCCGTCCACCGGATGGTCTTCCACGAGATCACCAAGGACGCGATCCGCGACGCCGTCGCCAACCCGCGCGAGCTCAACCAGCGCATGGTCGACGCCCAGGAGACCCGCCGCATCCTCGACCGCCTCTACGGCTACGAGGTCTCGCCGGTCCTGTGGAAGAAGGTCATGCCGAAGCTGTCGGCGGGCCGCGTCCAGTCGGTGGCCACCCGCATGGTCGTCGAGCGGGAGCGCGAGCGCATCGCCTTCCGCTCCGCCGAGTACTGGGACCTGACCGGAACCTTCTCCACCGGCCGCGCCGGTGACGCTTCCGACCCGTCCTCGCTGGTCGCCCGCCTGAACACGGTGGACGGCAAGCGCGTGGCGCAGGGCCGCGACTTCGGATCCACCGGGCAGCTCAAGAGCGAGGTGCTGCACCTCGACGAGGCCAACGCGCGCTCCCTGGCCGCCGCGCTCGACGGGGCCGCCTTCGCGGTCCGCTCGGTCGAGTCCAAGCCGTACCGCCGCTCCCCGTACGCGCCGTTCCGTACGACCACGCTCCAGCAGGAGGCCTCGCGCAAGCTCGGCTTCGGTGCGAAGGCGACCATGCAGGTCGCCCAGAAGCTGTACGAGAACGGCTTCATCACCTATATGCGTACGGACTCCACGACGCTGTCCGAGACGGCCGTCACGGCCGCCCGGGCACAGGTCACGCAGCTCTACGGGGCCGAGTACCTGCCGGAGAAGCCGCGCGTCTACGCGGGCAAGGTCAAGAACGCGCAGGAGGCGCACGAGGCGATCCGCCCCTCGGGCGACCGTTTCCGCACGCCCGCCGAGACGGGTCTGACCGGCGACCAGTTCCGCCTGTACGAGCTGATCTGGAAGCGGACCGTCGCCTCCCAGATGAAGGACGCGGTCGGCAACTCGGTCACCGTCAAGATCGGCGGCCGGGCGAGCGACGGCCGCGACGCCGAGTTCTCCGCCTCCGGCAAGACGATCACCTTCCACGGCTTCATGAAGGCGTACGTCGAAGGCGCCGACGACCCGAACGCCGAGCTGGACGACCGCGAGAAGCGGCTGCCCCAGGTCGCCGAGGGCGACGCGCTGACCGGCGAGGACATCACCGCCGACGGCCACTCGACCAAGCCCCCGGCCCGCTACACCGAGGCCTCGCTGGTCAAGGAGCTGGAAGAGCGCGAGATCGGCCGCCCGTCGACCTACGCGTCGATCATCGGCACGATCCTCGACCGCGGCTACGTCTTCAAGAAGGGCACGGCGCTCGTGCCGTCCTTCCTGTCGTTCGCCGTGGTGAACCTGCTGGAGACGCACTTCGGCCGGCTCGTCGACTACGACTTCACCGCCAAGATGGAGGACGACCTCGACCGCATCGCGCGGGGCGAGGCGCAGTCCGTGCCGTGGCTCAAGCGGTTCTACTTCGGCTCCGAGGACGCCTCCGAGGTGGTCCCGGCCACCGGCGACCACCTGGGCGGGCTGAAGGAGCTGGTCACGGACCTCGGCGCGATCGACGCCCGGGAGATCTCCTCCTTCCCGGTCGGCGAGGGCATCGTGCTGCGCGTGGGCCGCTACGGGCCGTACGTCGAGCGCGGTGAGAAGGACGCCGAGGGCCACCAGCGCGCGGACGTCCCGGAGGACATGGCTCCCGACGAGCTGACGGTCGAGTACGCGGAGGAGCTCTTCGCGAAGCCGAGCGGCGAGTTCGAGCTGGGCCAGGACCCGGTCAGCGGGAACCAGATCGTCGCGAAGGACGGCCGCTACGGGCCGTACGTGACGGAGATCCTGCCCGAGGGCACCCCGAAGACCGGCAAGAACGCGGTCAAGCCGCGGACCGCGTCGCTCTTCCAGTCGATGAGCCTCGACACGGTGACGCTGGAGGAAGCGCTCAAGCTGATGTCGCTGCCGCGCGTCGTCGGCGTGGACGCCGAAGGCGTCGAGATCACCGCGCAGAACGGCCGCTACGGCCCGTACCTCAAGAAGGGCACGGACTCGCGCTCCCTGGAGACCGAGGACCAGCTCTTCTCGATCACGCTCGACGCGGCGCTGGCGATCTACGCCCAGCCCAAGCAGCGCGGCCGGGCCGCGGCCAAGCCGCCGCTGAAGGAACTGGGCACCGACCCGGTCAGCGAGAAGCCGGTGGTGGTCAAGGACGGCCGCTTCGGGCCCTACGTGACGGACGGCGAGACGAACGCGACGCTGCGGCGGGACGACGACGTCGAGACGATCACGCCGGAGCGGGGCTACGAGCTGCTCGCGGAGAAGCGGGCGAAGGCCCCGGTGAAGAAGACCGCCAAGAAGGCCCCGGCCAAGAAGGCGACCGCGGCCAAGAAGGCCACCGCGGCGAAGAAGACGACGACGGCCAAGAAGACGGCCGCGAAGAAGACGACGACGGCGGCGAAGAAGACGGTGGCCAAGAAGGCCGCGGCCACCCCGGCGGCGGACGAATAGCACCACCTCCGCCACCACCCGGCAGGTGGCGGCCGTACCGCTCGAACCGAGGGCCCCGCGCGCAGGCGCGGGGCCCTCGGCGGTGTGGGGTGGGGGCCTCTGCGGTGTGCGGGCAGGGCCGGGGCAGTGTGCGGGCGGGGCCCTCGGACCGGGGCCGGGGCCGCACCGTCCAGCTGTCCGCGGGCCGTCCGCGGCGGTCCGCCGACGGCTTGTGGACGGCCTGTGGACGGGCGGCGAGTGGACCTTGTCCACAGCCCTCCGCACCCGCCAAGCGCAGCGGATAGGCTGGGCGGATGACGCGAGCCGAGCAGCCGACGGTCGTCACGGCCCCCGAGACCTCCCCTTCCGCCCCGACCTACGACGAAGCCCTCGCCGCGGACTCCCGCGAGCGTGCGGTGCGCGCCCTGCTGCGCACGCCCAGGCTGCGCCGCCTGTGGAGCGCCCAGCTCGTGAGCGGCATCGGCGACATGCTCGCCCTGCTGGTCCTGGTGCTGCTGGCGCTCCAGGCCGCCGTTTCGGAAGGCTCGTTCGGCGGTGGCGCCCGCGGTGTCGCGCTCGCCGTCGCCGCGGTCCTCGGCGTCCGCGTCCTGGCCACCGTGGTCTGCGGCGCGGTCCTGCTCGGCCCGCTGACCAAGCTCACGGCGCCGGGCGGCCCGCTGGACCGCCGCTGGACCATGATCGGGGCCGACGGGGTGCGCATCGCGCTGTTCGTCGTGGCCCCGCTCTGGCTCGACTGGATCCCGGAGCACGCGCTGACCGTGCTGCTCGCGACCGTCTTCGTCTCCGGCGCCGCCGAGCGCCTGTGGACGCTGGCCAAGGAGAGCGCCGCCCCGGCCCTGCTGCCCGGGCCGCCGCCCGAGGGGGCGACCGTACGGCCGCTGCCGGACCACCTGGACACCCTGCGGCGCCTGACCCTGCGTACGGCGTTCGCCGCGCTGCCGGTCGCCGCCGCCGCGCTGCTCGCGGCCACTCTGCTCGGCCGGGCCATCGGCCTCGGGGTCGACTGGTTCGCGGCGAACCAGGCCGCGCTGGGCTCGTACGTCGCCGCCGGGCTCTTCGCCGCTTCCGTCTCGCTGCTGCTGCCGCTGGTGCTCCCCGAGACGAAGACCCCGCGCCCGCGGTCCCCGCTGGAGGGGCTGCGCGCGCCGAAGGCGGGGGACCGCCCGGAGAAGGGGCGTACGGGCGCCATCCGGCTGCTCGTGCTCGCCTGCGCCGCGGTCGCCGGAGCCGTGGCCTGCGCCGTCGGCGTCGCCGCGCTGCACGCGTACGACCTGGAAGGCGGCCCGGCCACCTTCGCGCTGCTGGTGCTCGCGCTGGCCGGCGGCACGGCCGCGGGGATCCGGCTCACCCAGGCCGGGAAGATACTGCCCGCGCTGTCGCGGCGCCGCCTGCTGGCCCTGGCGCTCGCCCTCACCGGGCTCGCCCTGCTGCTGAGCGGCCTGGTCGTGGACACCGCGACGGTCCTCTTCCTGACGCTGCTCGCCGGAACCGGCGCGGGCGTGGCGGCCAACACCGGGCACACGCTGCTGGACCAGGAGACCGAGGAATTCCGCCGGGCGCGGGTCACCGAGCACCTGCACGCGGCCGTCCGGGTCGCCATCGGCCTCGGCGCCGTCGGCGCCCCGGCGCTGGCCGCGCTGATCGGGCCGCACCGGCTGACGGCCGGCAAGGTCGTCTTCGACCACGGCGGCGCCGACTTCGTGCTCCTGCTGGTCGGCGCGCTGCTGCTGCCGGTCGCCGTGCTCGTCCTGATCAAGGCGGACGACCGCCGGGGCGTCCCGCTGCGCCGGGACCTGCGCGAGGCGCTGCGCGGCGGCGAGCCGGTGCAGGCCGCCTCCGCCAACGGATTCTTCATCGCCCTGGAGGGCGGCGACGGCGCGGGCAAGTCCACCCAGGTGGAGAAGCTCGCCGAGTGGATACGGAACAAGGGCCACGAGGTCGTCGTCACGCGCGAGCCGGGAGCCACCCCGGTGGGCAAGCGGCTGCGCTCGATCCTGCTCGACGTCTCCTCGGCCGGGCTCTCGAACCGCGCCGAGGCGCTGCTGTACGCTGCCGACCGGGCGGAGCACGTCGACACGGTGGTCCGGCCCGCCCTGGAGCGCGGCGCGGTCGTCATCTCCGACCGCTACATCGACTCGTCCGTCGCCTACCAGGGCGCGGGCCGCGACCTGTCCCCGACCGAGATCGCCCGGATCTCGCGCTGGGCCACCGACGGACTGGTCCCGAACCTGACGGTCCTGCTGGACGTCTCCCCGCAGACGGCCCGCGAGCGCTTCACGGAGGCGCCGGACCGGCTGGAATCGGAGCCGCAGGAGTTCCACCAGCGGGTGCGGGCCGGTTTCCTGACCCTGGCCGCGTCCGACCCCGGCCGCTATCTGGTGGTGGACGCGGGCCAGGACCCGGAATCGGTGGCCACGGTCGTCCGGCACCGGATGGACCGGATGCTGCCGCTGTCCGAGGCCGAGGTGGCGGCGCAGATCGAGGCGCGCCGCCGGGCGGAGGAGGAAGCGCGCAGGGCCGCCGAGGCGGAGGCCGCGCGCAAGGCCGAAGAGGCGCGGCTGCGGGCCGAGGAGGAAGCCAGGCTGGCCCGGGAGGCGGAGGCCGCCCGCCTCAAGGCCGAGGCCGAGGCCGCGCGCAAGGCGGAGGAGGAGCGGCTGCGGGCCGAGGAGGAGGCCCGGGTCCGGGCCGAAGCCGAGCGACTGCGCGTGGAAGCCGAGGAGAAGGCCCGCGCGGTGGAGCAGGAGCGGCTGCGCCGGCAGGCCGAGGAAGAGGCGCGGCTGCGCGCCGAGGCCGAGGAACGGCGGCTGGAGAAGCAGCGCCGGGCCGAGGAGGCGCTGCTGAAGGCGGAGGAGGCGCGTCGGCTGGCCGAGGCTTCCGCGGCGGCGGTGGCCGCAGCGTCCGCGAAGGCCGCTGCCGAGGCTGCGGCTCGTGCTGCGGCCGAGGATGCCGCGAGGGCCGCCGCCGAGGCTGCCGCCCGGGCCGAGGCCGAGGCCGCCGCTCGCGCGGCCGCGACGGCCGCCGAGGCGCCCGCTGCCCCCGCCCCTGTCGAGGGAGCGCATCCAGCGGATGCGGTCACCGTGGTCACGCCGGTGGTGGGGCCGGACGACATCACCCAGACGGTGCCGGTTCCGAAAATTGATCCGCAGCAGGGCCCGGGGCCTGAGTCGTCGACGCCGTCGGCCTCCAGGTCTGCCGACCCCCGGACCGCGGCCGCAGCGCGTCCGGTCTCGCCGAACGAGGAGACGGCCGTGCTGCCGCCGGTCCGGAGCTCCGATCCGACGTCCCGGGTGCCGCAGCGGATCTTCAGGGATGCGGCGGACGAGCAGGGCGGCGGCGCCGAGCGCGGGGGCGCCCGTGATGAGGGTGGCAACGGCAACGACGCCACCCGTGAGCTGCCGGTCGTGGACGCCTCCGGCCGCCCGCGCCGCCGCTCGGACTGGGCGGAGGAGACCCCGATGGACGATCTGCCGACCCTCGCGGACGAGCTGCTCGGGCCGCGGGGCCGGGACGAGGAAGACGACGAGGGCCGCCGCCCGCGCCGCCGCTGACCGGGCCCGCGCCGTGGCCCCGGAGGCCGTCGGCCGGGACTGTCAGTGGGTCCCGCCACAATGGTGGTGAGCGGTGGGTGACCGAGTGAACGCACAGAGAGAAGGGCGGTGGGCGGCATGCCCGTATGGGACGACCTGGTGGGCCAGGAGCGCGTGCAGGCACAGCTGGCCGCCGCCGCCCGTGACGCCGACGCCCTGGTCACGGCCGACGCCGCGGGCATCGAGTCGGCGACCGGCTCCAAGATGACCCACGCCTGGCTGTTCACCGGGCCGCCCGGTTCCGGCCGGTCCACCGCGGCCCGCGCCTTCGCGGCGGCCCTGCAGTGCACGAGCCCCGACCGGGCGCTCGGCGGCGAACCGGGATGCGGATTCTGCGACGGCTGCCACACCACCCTGATCGGCACCCACTCCGATGTGGAGATCGTCCGTACCGACCTCCTCTCCATCGGCGTGAAGGACACCCGGGACCTGGTCCGCCGGGCCCAGCTGTCCCCGGCCGTGGGCCGCTGGCAGGTCATCGTCCTGGAGGACGCCGACCGGCTCACCGAAGGCGCCGGGAACGTCCTGCTGAAAGCCGTCGAGGAACCCGCTCCGCGCACGGTGTGGCTGCTGTGCGCGCCCTCGCTGGAGGACGTGCTGCCCACCATCCGGTCCCGCTGCCGTCACCTGACGCTGCGTACCCCGTCGGTCTCCGCCGTCGCCGACGTACTGGTCCGGCGGGACGGCATCGCGCCCGAGGTGGCCGCCGCGGCCGCCCGCGCGACACAGGGCCACATCGGCCGGGCCCGCCGGCTCGCCACGGACGAGCGGGCCCGTAGCCGCCGGGCCGCCGTGCTGAAGCTCCCGCTGCGGGTGGACGACGTGGGCGCGTGCCTCAAGGCGGCCCAGGAGCTGGTCGACGCCGCCGCCGAGGACGCCAAGCAGGTGGCCGAGGAAGTGGACGTCAAGGAGACCGAGGAGCTGCGCGCCGCGATGGGCGCCGCCGCGGGCACCGGCGGCCGGATGCCGCGCGGGACCGCGGGGGTGATGAAGGACCTGGAGGACCGGCAGAAGCGCCGCCGCACCAGGACCCAGCGCGACACCCTCGACCTGGCCCTCACCGACCTGATCGGCTTCTACCGGGACGTGCTGGCGCTCCAGCTCGGCTCCGGACTGGCCATCGCCAATGAGGAGATACGTCCGGACCTCGACCGGGTCGCCCGCGCGTCGGGCCCCGAGCGGACCCTGCGCCGCATCGAGGGCATCATCGCGTGCCGGGAGGCGCTGGACCGCAACGTGTCCCCGCTGCTCGCGGTCGAGGCGATGACGATGGCGCTGCGGGCGGGCTGAGCCGGCGGGGCGGGGGCCGGCGTCCCACCGGCCCGACGGGCCGGTGCTCCGGGCGCTTCGGTACGCCGGGGCGGGGATGACGGGGGACGCCGGTTGACCGGTTCACCCTTACGGGCGCCCGTACGGCCGCGACCGCGCCGGCCCCGTCCCGCCGGTGCGCGGGTCCCGTGCGCGCCGTGTCACCCCCGGGGCCGGGCGCGGCCTCCGGCTCAGGGGCACCGGCCAGGCCGTACGCTCCGGAGATGGACACGAGTCGCCTGCTGCGCACCACCGGAACCGTGATCGCCGCCGCCGGACTGCTCCTCTCCGGGTGCACCTCGGCAAGCTCGGGCTCCAGCGCGGCCGCTTCCTCCGGGGCCGCCAGCCGGACCGGCCCGGGCGCGGAACCAGGGGCGAGCCGGAGCGCCGGCGCGCAGTCGCCCGAGCCCACGGCGATCCCGGCCGCGCTGGCTCCGTACTACGCGCAGAAGCTGACGTGGCGGGACTGCGGTGCGCCGGGGTTCCAGTGCGCCACCATGAAGGCCCCGCTGGACTACGCGCACCCCGGCAACGGCCAGGACATCGACATCGCGGTCGCCCGCAAGGCGGCCACGGGCCCGGGCAAGCGGATCGGTTCCCTGCTGGTCAACCCGGGCGGCCCGGGAGGCTCCGGCATCGGGTACCTCCAGGCGTACGCGGGCATCGGCTACCCGGCGCCCGTGCGCGCCCGGTACGACATGGTGTCCTTCGACCCGCGCGGCGTGGCCCGCAGCGCCCCGGTGGACTGCCTGACCGGTCCCCGGATGGACGCCTACACCCAGGTGGACCAGACCCCGGACGACGCGGCGGAGCGGGCGAAGCTGGTGACGACCTTCAAGGAGTTCGCCGCGGGCTGCGAGGCGAAGTCCCGCCGGGTACTGCCGCACGTCTCGACGGTGGAGGCGGCCAAGGACATGGACATGCTGCGCGCGGTCCTGGGCGACAAGAAGCTGACGTACGTCGGCGCCTCGTACGGGACCTTCCTCGGCGCGACCTACGCCGACCTCTTCCCCACCCGCGTCGGCCGGCTGGTCCTGGACGGCGCGATGGACCCCGCGCGCCCGGCGCTGGAGCTGAACCGGGATCAGACGGAGGGCTTCGAGACGGCCTTCCGCTCCTTCGCCCGGGACTGCGCGAAGCAGCCCGAGTGCCCGCTCGGCCACGGCGACCCGGACGAGGTGGCCGAGCGGCTGAAGGAGTTCTTCCGCAAGCTCGACGCCCAGCCGGTACCGAGCGGCGACCCGGCGCGCCCGCTGGGCGAGTCGCTCGCGACGACGGGCGTGATCGCGGCCCTGTACGACCAGGCGGCCTGGCCGCAGCTGCGCGAGGCGCTCAAGGACGCCATGAACGGCGAGGGCGCGGGGCTGCTCGGGCTCGCGGACAGCTACTACGAACGCGACGCGCACGGCAAGTACGCCAACCTGATGTACGCCAACGCGGCCGTGAACTGCCTGGACCAGCCGCCCGCCTTCGCGGGTCCGGAGGACGTGGAGAAGGCCCTGCCGTCCTTCCAGAAAGCCTCCCCGGTCTTCGGCGCGGGCCTCGCCTGGGCCTCGCTGAACTGCGCGTACTGGCCGGTCAAGGCCACCGGCGCGGCGCACCGCGCGGAAGCGAAGGGCGCCGCCCCGATCGTGGTCGTCGGCACCGTCCGCGACCCGGCGACCCCCTACAAGTGGGCCCAGGCCCTCGCGGCCCAGCTGGACTCCGGTGTCCTGCTCACCTACGACGGCGACGGCCACACGGCCTACGGCCGCGGCAGCGACTGCATCGACACGGCGATCAACCAGTACCTCCTGGAGGGCACCCCGCCCCAGGACGGCAAGAAGTGCTGACCGGCTGATCCAGCCTCCCGCAATGCCCGACCCACCCCGATACGCCCCTTGCCCCACCCCCCCACGACGACCCGGTTCGGGGCACCCGGTTTAACCCTGTAGACTTGGCGCCGCTGCTGATGAGAGCCTCCCTCCGGGGAATTTCTCGTCTTCCCAGCGGTGCCGCCTTAGCTCAGTTGGCCAGAGCAACGCACTCGTAATGCGTAGGTCTCGGGTTCGAATCCCGAAGGCGGCTCTGTAGAACCCCCAGGACTCACTCGCCGTGACCTGGGGGTTTTGCTATTTCCGGGGCGGGATTGGGCTGCTGGTGGCGCGGGGTGTGGGGCCTACGCTGGCAGACATGGCCACTCGCGATCTGCCGTTCGCTGTCGACGACGGCGTCCACGTGCCCGCGCCCGGCGTGGGTGAGGTCTGGGCCGTCGGTGGTGTCATCCTTCGGCCGGACGGTCGGGCGTTCGCTCAGAAGCGGAGTGCGGACCGACGGCTGTTCGCCGACTGCTGGGACATCGTGGGCGGTCACGTCGAGGCGGGGGAGAGCGTGCTGGAGGCTCTCGGGCGTGAGGTGGAGGAGGAGACCGGCTGGCGTCTGACCCGTGTGCGCCGGTTCCTCGGCACCGCGACGTGGACGGGCGACGACGGCGGTGGACTCCGTCATGAGGCCGACTACCTCGTCGAGGTCGAGGGGGACTTGGGCCACCCGGCGCTGGAATGGTCCAAGCACTCCGCCTACGACTGGTTCGGCCCCGGCGACCTTGCACGCCTCAAAGAGAACCGCGGGGCCGGTGCGTTCCTGGTGCACGACCTCATCGCGGGAGTCGTCGGCCACTAGTGGCGCCCGGCTGACTGCTCGTTAGCGGGGTTCCCACGGGAGGTGGTTCGGGGTGGTGGGGGTGGGGAGCGGGATAATGGGGCGTCCGGTTGGGTGCGTGGGAGGGGTGGGTATGGGGGCTCGGGTTGTGGTGCGGGAGGCTGGGAGTGGGGACGTGGAGGTGGCTGCCGGGTTGTTCCGGGGGTACCTCGACTTCTACGGGGTGAGCGGGCACGACGCGGGGGCGCCCCGGGAGTTTTTGGCCGAGCGGATGCGCAAGGGGGAGTCGCTCGTGCTGCTCGCCGATGTGGAGGGGGGTGAGGGTGCGGGTGGGACCGTGGGGTTCGCGCAGGTGTACCGGACGTTCTCTTCGCTTTCGCTGCGGCCCTTGTGGGTGCTGGGGGATCTGTACGTCGCGCCGGCCGGGCGGCGGAGCGGGGCGGGGCGGGCGCTGCTCAGGGAGACGCTGCGCCGGGCGCGGGAGGCGGGGGTGTGCGGGGTGCAGTTGGAGACGGCGTACGACAACCACGTCGCCCAGGGGCTGTACGAGGCCGAGGGGTTCGTGCGGGATCCCTATCACGTGTACGTCCACGACCTCGGCTGACGCCGTCCCCGGTCACTCCCGGACGTAGAGGCTGTTCAGGGCCCACGCGCTCAGGGCCGCGAGGGCCAGGGCCAGGGGCCACTGGTGCAGCAGGGACGGGCCGCTCGCCAGGAGGGCCGCCAGGCCGTAAAGGCTGATCAGGGTGCCCAGCACGGCCTGCAGGGCCTCCGGGAGGCGGCCCACCCGGACCAGGAGGTAGAGGACCACCGCGCAGACCGGGAAGAGCCACGGGTACTCCCGCCCCGGCCCCTGGAACAGCACCAGGTCGCGCAGCTGGGGGAACCACTCGGCCCGGAGCTCCTTGACCGCCACGTCGTGCGGGAAGCTCCAGCGCGGGGCGAGCTCCGCCGAGAGGCGCAGAGGGTACGTCCAGTCGGTCATGAGCAGCAGCTGCCAGAGGAACAGGGTCAGCGCCGCGCCCTGTCCGAAGGCGGCGGCCTCTCCCAGGCCCGCCACCGGACGTGCCTGGGAGACCGTCCGCGCCCGTACCGCTGCCCGCTCCGACGCCCGCCCCGGCGTCGGGACCGGAACCTGTCGCGTCGGGGTGGACGCGGGTGTCGGCGTCGGCGTCGGCGTCGGCGCGGGCCGAGCGGGGGCGGGAGGCGACTTCGGTGTCCGGGTCGGCGGTGCGGCGTTGTTGTACTTCAGGCGTGCCTCGCGGGCGCGGCGCATCGCCTCGGTCGTGTCGTCCCCCATGGCTGTTCCCCTTCCCTTCTGTCCCGCTGACCCTCTGACTCTCTGACCCTCTGATCAGTGGCGGTGGCGTTGCCGGCGTTCTTCGAAGGCGCGCTTCTGGCGCCGGGTGAGGTCGGCGTCGTCGCCCGCCCGACGGCCGTGCTCGCGGGGGTCGCTGCGCAGGGAAGGGTCCCCGCACACCGGGCAGTCGGGCCGCCGCCCGGTGCGCAGCCAGATGCTCTGGAACGCGTGCTGGCCGGGTGCCTCGCCGAGCACGCGCGGGAAGAACCAGTGGTCCGGCTCCATGGCGAACAGGGCCATCGACAGGTCCTTGCGGAGCGGGGCGGTCAGGAACCCGCCGACCCGGTCGGGCCCGTCGCTCGGGTGCAGCAGGGCCAGGACCACCTTCGCCGCCGCCGCGGTCAGGTGGTGGATGTCCGTGAGCAGCCCCGGTACGGCGTACAGGCGCCCGGTGCCGTAGTCGGTGCGCGGCTGGTGGCCCAGCTCGCCCAGCGATTCGCGGACCCCGCCGGTCGCGCACGACCAGCAGGGGGAGCCGGGGGTGGTGAAGACGACCTCGCCGCCCGCCGCGCCGTCGTACAGGCCGATGAAGACGGCCGGGCGGCGCAGGAAGTAGGCGAGGTGGTTGAGGCGTTGCTGCGCCTGGTTGTCGTCGGTGGCGGCGACCACGAGCCGGGCGTCGGAGATCCGCTGGTGCCAGTGGTGGTCGTCGAGCGAGGCGACGTCGCGGGCGAGGACGGTGACCTTGAGCCGCGGGTTCACCTTGCGCAGGCGCTTGGCGGTGGCCTTGGCCTTGTTGCGGCCGATGTCCCGCACCCCGAACAACGACCGGCCGAGGTTGGCCGGTTCGACCCGGTCGGGGTCGACCAGGGTGAGCCGGCCGACGCCGGAGCGGACCAGCACCTCGGCGAGGTAGCTGCCGACCGAACCGACGCCCACCAGCAGCACGTGGGTGTCCGCGAGGGCCGGGGAGAGCAGGCCCTGGGTACGGGCGAAGAGGCCGGCGCGCGCGGCCCGCGCCCGGCCGATCCCGAGCCGGTAGAGGATCCGCCGCGTCCGTCCGGGCGCCGGTGCGGAAGGGGCCGCGGACTCCGCCGGGGCGCGCGGCCCACCCGGCTGCGGCCCACCCGGCCGCGGTGCGAAGGCCTCCCCCACCCCGGAACCCCCCGTCCCGGAACCCCCCGCCCCGCCGTCCGCCCCCAGCGGCTCCCGGCCGCCCGGTGGCTGCGCGGGTGGACGCCGTACGGACTGCCCCGCGCGGGAGGCGGTGGGCGCGGGCGGCGCCGTACGGGCCCCCGCGGCCCCCAGCGCCTCCCGCAGCCGGTCCTGCTGCGGGATCCGCGGGTCCCAGCCCAGCTCCCGCACGATCAGCTCGGGGTGCGGCCCGTCCGCCCCGGCCTCCTCCAGCAGCAGCGGCGGGGCCACCGGGAAGTCGGCCGTCGCGAAGAGGTGGCGCCGGGCGCCCGAGCGGTCCGGGGGCAGGGGGACCCGTACCCCGGCCACCCCACCCACCTCGCAGGTGAGCGGGAAGGAGTCGGACCAGGTCACCCCGGCCTGCCGGAGCGCCGCGGCCAGCGGCACGACCACCGGGCGCATCGGCTCCAGCCGGACCCCGCGCTCGGTCCACATCGCGCCGAAGAAGGAGATCCGGGCGGTCTCGGTGAACAGCTCGTGCCGCTCGCCGGGGGTGACGAGGTCGTGGGTGACGATCGGCGCGAGGTAGCGCCCGAGGTCGGGCACCGCCTCCAGGGTGCGGCCGTACTCGCGGTGGTCCTGTTGGGACGGCCGGGGCATGCCCGTCGGGTGCGAGTGGATGATGCCCTTGAACCGGACCGGGCCGGCCCCCTCCATCCGCCCTATCTCGTGCAGGAGCCACGGGGTGTTGCTGTACTCCACCCGGGTCACCTGGGCGCGCGCGTCGTGGACGAAGGCGGTCAGCACGTCGCGCCCGCGCAGCCCGAGCAGGGCGCCGCCCTGCTCGGGCCGGGTCCGCCCGATGTCCCGCCCCACCTGGTCGATCACGTAGTCGAAGACATGTACGGGCAGCACGGCAATCGGTCCCTACTGCTTGCGGTTGAAGGGAAAGGGGCGTCCCATACGGACGAAGTCGACGCCCAGGGCCCAGGTCGCCGAGCGCGCGTACGCCTCCTGGAGGGTGGGCTGGCCCGAACCGGAGCGCTCGGACAGGCAGATCAGGCCGCTGTGGTAGAGGTGGAAGCCGTGCTGGTCGTGGCTGGGCAGCGACTCCAGCTCCGGTTCGATCAGGCGGACTTGGTACTCGACCCCGTCGAAGCGCGCGCACATCACGTAGCGGTGCTCGAACATGGTGGTGATCTCGTAGACCCAGCCCTCGGCGCCGGGGGCGTCCTCGTAGTAGGTGTTGGCGGGCAGTTTGGCTTCCACGACCCGGCGTTCGCGCTCCAGCCGGGCCGCGGTGGATCCGGCGGCGAAGGTGCTCTGCGGGACTCTGGAGAGCGGCGCGTCGTTCTCGCCGCCGGTACCGAGGCGGACCTTGCCCTCGCGGTCGACGTACACCTCTTGCCGGCCCGCCGCCGTCTTGGACTGGCTGGCGAAGAAGCTGTCCCGGATGGCGTTCAGGTCGTACATGTCGGCCATGGTCTTCATCCCTCCCTGGTGGGTCGATGAGGTGCTACGCCCGGCTGCGGGCGATCAGTTCGCGCAGCCGGACGGTCTGCGGGTGGTCCGGGCCGTACGCCGTCCAGTGGTCGGCGTACAGGGCCTCGAACTCGGCGGTCGCGCGCCGGGCCTCACCGGCCGCGGCCAGCCAGTGGGCCTGGTCGTAGCGGATCTCCGACAGCTTGGGGTCGGTCGCGGCCAGCACCCCGGAGACGGCGGCGCGCAGTTCGAGCAAGTGCTGGGCGGCCGGGCGCGGATGGCCGGACTCGCCGATGTAGCGGGCGAGGTTGAGCGCGCACAGGATGGCCAGCTGGTCGTCCGCGCCGAGCACCTGGCGGGCCCGCGCGGCCACCGGCGCGAGCCGCTCGGCCGCGGCCGCGGGGCGGCCCGCCCGGGCCAGGGCCTGCGAGAGGTGCAGGGAGACCAGCCAGATCCCGCGGTGATCGGCGGGGAGCGAGGCGCGCGCGAAGTCGAGGACGTCGCTCAGCTGCCGCACCCGCTCCTCGGGCGGGCCCTCCGGGTCCCGCTCGGTGGCTTCCAGCACGGCGTTGCAGCGCGCCTCGACCTGCCGCGCGGGGTCCGCCGGGGGCTCCGGCGGGCGGCCGGGCGGCGGCGGGGTGCCCGGGGTGACGACGACGGTGGGGGGCGGTACGACGGCCAGGCTGAGCCCGCGCAGCAGCCCGGCGACCTCGCGGGCGTCGGCGGGGCGCTCGCCGGGGTTCTTGGTGAGCAGCCGGGTGACCAGGTGGTCCACGGCCGACGGTACGTCCGGGCGCAGGGCGCGGACGGAGGGGATCGCGGCGCGGCAGTGCAGGGAGACGAGGGTGCCGTAGTCGTCGGGGGCGGTGTAGGGCTGGCGGCCGGTGAGCATCTCGAAGAGCACGCAGCCGACGGCGTAGAGGTCGGTGGCCGGGCCGATGGGCTCCTGGAGGAAGCATTCGGGGGCCATGTACTCGGGGGTGCCGACGAGTTGGGCGTAGCCCGTGACGCCGGCGGCGTAACCGAGGGCGCCGAAGGCGGTGTACGAGCGGGCGATGCCGAAGTCGAGGAGGAGCAGGCCGCTGTGGCCCGGGTCCGTCCCGCCCGCCATGGCCGCCCCGCCCGTGCTGCCCGCCCCGCCCGTGCCGCCCGCCGTGGCGGGCGCGGGCGGGGCGGCGCCGCGGATCATGATGTTGCTCGGCTTGATGTCGCGGTGGACGAGGTCCCGGGCGTGGACCGGGACGAGCGCCTCGCACAGTTCGGCGGCCCACCGCAGGGCCTGGTCCACCGCCTGCCGGTGACCCCGGGGGACCACGGCGCGCAGGGTCCGCCCCTCGACGTACTGGGTGATCAGGTAGAGGTGCCAGGAGCCGTCGATCCTGGCTTCGTCCACGTCGTGCACCCGGACGATCCGGGGGTCGTCGATCGCGGCCAGGATCTTCGCCTCGCGCAGGAAGCGGAGGGCGGGGTGCGTGCCCCGGTCCGCGACCCGCAGGAATTTGGCCACGACCGTGCGGTCGAGCCGCTGGTCGTGCGCTTTCCAGACCTCCGCCATGCCTCCTTGGAAACGCTCCAGCAGTGCGTAACGGTCCAGCACAAGGCGCCGCACGGGCGATGGGCCCGCCCCCCGAAAACCCGACATGACCCAAGGGTGGCACTCACCCGGTCATCGGTTCAGCGTATTTCTGAAACATCTCTGAACCTCGGGTGGCTCTTTTACGTCGCTACTTCGCGTCGGCGTAGCACTCCACGACCGCCGTGGTGAAGGGGAACCGGACCGGGGTCTCCCCGAAGGCGATCCGGCCGGCCCGGTCGCCGGCCTCGCGGATGGCCTGCGCCACCGTCTCCGCCTCTTGCGCGGGGCAGTGCACGATCACCTCGTCGTGCTGGAAGAACACCAGCTCGGCGCGGAGGCCGGCGGTGGCCTGGCGCAGGGCCGCCAGCATCAGCAGGGCCCAGTCGGCGGCGCTGCCCTGGACCACGAAGTTGCGCGTGAACCGGCCGCGGGCCCGGGAGTCGGAGGAGGCGTAGCCGGGGGTGAAGCCGCCGGCCGGGCCGGAGGCGCCACCGTCCGCCGCGTACGGGCCCCCCGCCTCCGGGGCCTCCTGGGGGAGGCCGGCCTCCTCCTGGGCGGCGGCCCCGGCCGCGGGCGGGCAGGTGCGGCCCAGCCAGGTGCGGACCAGCCGGCCCTCCTCGCCCGCGCGGGCGGCGTCGTCGACGTAGGCCACGGCGCGCGGGAAGCGGCGGCGCAGGGCGGCGAGGTTCTTGAGGCCGTCGCCGGAGGTCTGCCCGTACACCGCGCCGAGGACGGCGATCTTGGCCATGTCGCGGTCGCCGGAGAAGCCCTGGCGGGAGATCGAGGTGTAGAGGTCCTCGGGGCGGCCGGCCACCTCCATCAGGCCCGGGTCGCGGGAGATCGCGGCCAGCACCCGGGGCTCCATCTGGTCGGCGTCCGCCACGACGAGCCGCCAGCCGGGGTCGGCGACGACCGCCCGGCGGATCACCTTCGGGATCTGCAGGGCGCCACCGCCGTTGGTGACCCAGCGGCCGGTGACGGTGCCGCCCGGGACGTACTCGGGGTGGAAGCGGCCGTCGTGCACCCAGTCCTGGAGCCAACCCCAGCCGTGGGCGGTGTAGATGCGGTACAGCTTCTTGTACTCCAGCAGCGGGGCGACGGCGGGGTGGTCGATCTCCCGGATCTCCCAGCGGCGGGTGGACCTCAGCTTGATCCCGGCGCGGGCGAAGGCCTTGATGACCTCGGCCGGCAGGTCGGGGCGGACCGGGTGGCCGAAGGCGGCGGAGATCTGCTCGGCCAGCTCGGCGAGGCGGCGCGGGGCGCCCCCGCCGCCGTAGCGCTCGCCGAGGAGGTCGGTGAGCAGCGCCCGGTGCACGTCCGCCCGCCAGGGCAGGCCCGCCCGGTTCATCTCCGCGGCGACGAGGAAGCCGGCGGACTCGGCGGTGGTGAGCAGGTGCATGCGGTCGGGGTGGGCGGTGGCGCCGTGGCGGCGCATCTGGTCGGCGTAGACCGCGAGCAGGGCGTCGAGGGGGAGCGGGGCCGGGCGGGGGTCGAAGAGGGAGGACTGGCTGCCGGGGGCCGCGCTGCGCTGCGGGGGGTCCGGGGGGACGGGGGTGTGCGTGAGGCGGGCCCAGGCGGCGGCCGCGGAACGGGGTTCGCCGAGGCGGCCCTCGTGGCCGAGGAGCAGGAGTTCCGCGTCCTCGATGTCGTAGCAGCGGGTGACGCGGGTGCCGGAGGCGAGCAGGCGGGGGTAGACGGCCTGGGTGGAGCGCCAGATCCAGCGGGTGCCGGGCGGGGCGGCCCGGATCGCCTCCTCCGGGGTGGCCGCGGTGGTGCGGGGGCCTTGGCCGTGCGCCGGGGTGGCTTCCCAGCGGGCGTCCGGGGTCTCGGCCAACACCCACCGGGTGGGGTGGTCGCTCATCGTCCGAGTGTTCCACCGGGGTCTGACAGTGCGGTGGTGTCGGGGGCCCGGGGGCGTGTCGGGGGATGGCGTGCGCGGAGTGGGCGTCGGGGAGCCCGTCGGCGCAAGGGCGGGCCGGGAGCGCTCGCGGGGGGCGTGCCAAGCTGTCGGGGTGAAAGATGTTGTCGACCGTGCCTTCGCCGCCGCCCTCTACGCCCAGGACGACACCGGGCTCGACACCGGCGCGTCGCTGCTCGCCGCCGGGCCGTGGGGCGAGGTGGGGCGGGAGCTGCTGGCGCGCGGCGAGGGGTTCGTGCGCCAGGCCTGGGAGCGCGGCTGGCAGCCCGCGGACGTGGTGCGGCTGGTGCGCCGGGATCTGGACGAGCGGCACGTGCGCCTGGTCGGGGACCTGATCGCCGGGGAGGCGCGGCGGTACGCGCGGCTGCCCGCGCGGTGGGGTGCCGGGGAGGTGTGGTGGGGCCCGGACTCGGCGTACGCGGAGTCGGTGGCGGCGCGGGAGAAGTGCGACCGGTTCTCGCTGGCCACCGCGGTGCTGGAGGTACTGCGGGTGCTGGTCCGGCTGCCGTCGATCGAACCGGTCGGCCCGCTGCCCGGGGATCCGGCGGGGGAGCTGGCGCAGGCCGGGCACATGGAACCGCGGATGCTGGGGCGGATCCGGGCGCTGCTGGCCAAGGCCGAGGCGACGACCTTCCCCGAGGAGGCGGAGGCGCTCAGCGCGAAGGCGCAGGAGCTGATGGCCCGGCACACCGTCGACGAGGCGCTGCTCGCGGTGCGCGAGGGAGGCTCCGGGCAGGTGCCGGGGGCCTGCCGGATCGGGGTGGAGCCGCCGTACGAGGAGGCCAAGGCGGTGCTGCTGGACGCGGTGGCGCGGGCCAACCGGTGCCAGGCGGTGTGGAACGCGGCCTTCGAGTTCTCGACGGTGGTGGGCTTCGAAGGCGATCTGGAGTCCGTGGACCTGCTGTACACCTCGCTGCTCGTGCAGGGGACGGCGGCGATGACGCGCGCCGAGGCCGGGCAGCGGGCGGGCGGGCGCAAGCGGACCAAGACGTTCCGGCAGTCGTTCCTGCTGGCCTACGCGAGCAGGCTGGGCCAGCGCCTGGCGGAGACGGCCGAGCACACGGCCGCCGAGACGCCGGACCTGCTGCCCGCGCTGGTCGCCCGGGACGTGGCCGTCGGGGCCCGGGCCGAGGAGATGTTCCCCAAGACGACCACGACCCGGCTGCGCGGGGCCACCGACCTCGCGGGCTGGACCGACGGCACCGAGGCCGCCGACCGGGCGAACGTCGGCGCGGCGCAGGGCCGCCCGGACCGCCAGGCGCTGCGGAAGTAGCCCCGCCCCGGCCGCGGGCTTCCGCCCCGCCCCGGCCGCGGGCTTCCGCTCCGGGGGCGGTCCGGCTTCCCGCGCCGGCCGGCCCCGGACCGGCCCGGCACCGGTCCAGGGCACCCCCGCCGTCCGCCCGCCGCACGAATCCACCGGCCCGGACCGCGCGAATCCACCGGCCGTGTCCGCGCAAATGCGCGGAAAGCCGGACCCGCTACGCTCCCCCCATGAGCTGGCTCCGGGCCCTGAAGGACACCGCCCGATCGGGGCTGACGGTCGAGCGGACCCGGCTGGAGCCGCTCATCGCCGTGCGCGCGGGCGTCGGACTCGCCCTCGTCATCGGCTTCGGGCTGGCCTTCCTGGGCCCCGGCGCGGCCGCCAGTTCCGCCTTCGGCGCCTTCATGGCGGCCATCGCCACCTTCCAGCGCAGCTGGCGCCCCCGCCCGGTGCTCGCGCTCGCCTCCGGACTGACCCTCGCCGTCAGCACCTTCGTCGGCTACCTCGTCGGCTCCTCCGACACCCTGGCCTTCCTCGCGCTGCTCGCCGCCTGGACCTTCGCCTCCGGGATGCTCTGGGCGGCCGGCCCGACCGCGGGGGTGATCGCCTCCGGGAACGTGGCGATCATGCTGGTGACGGTCACCCTGCCGACCTCCGTCGCGCAGGCCGCCGGGCACGCCGCGATGATCGCCGCGGGCGGAGTGGTGCAGGCGCTGCTGATCGTGCTCTTCCCCGTCCGCCGCTGGGGCGCCCAGCGCGACGCCCTCGCCGACGCGCTGGCCGCCGAGGCCGACTACGCCCGGCGGCTGCGCCAGGATCCGGTCGCGCCCTTCGACCCCGCTCCCCTGATGACGGCCCGGGCCGCCGCGCTCGTCACCCGCCGCCAGGCCCGCAGCCGGCCCGCCGAACTGCACGGCGCCCGGGGGCTCGCCGAGCGGATCCGGCCCGTGCTGGCCTCGCTCGCCGACCCCGCCGTGGGGGCTCCGGCCGAGGGGCCCGCACGGGGGCGGGTGCGGGAGCTGCTCGCCGCCGCCGGGTCCGTGCTGGACGCCGCCGCGCACGCCATCCGGCACGGGGAGCCCGCACGCCTGCCCGCGCCGGCCCTCTCCGTGCTCAAGGCGCCGGACACGCCCGACCTGCTCGACGGGGCGGCGCTGCGGGCCGCGCACCGGCTGGCGGCGCTGCTGGAGGACGTCCTGGAGACCGCCGAGCCGGGGTCTGGGCGGACCGCCGACCCCGCGGAATCGATGCTGCGCCCCACCCTGCCCGGGCTGGTCCCGCTGGTCGCCAAGGCGGTACGGGCGGACCTGCGGCCCGGATCGCCGGTACTGCGCCACGCGCTGCGCGTCACCGCCGTCACCTCCGCGGGCTACCTGATCGGGCACGCGCTGCCCTTCGGGCACCCCTACTGGGCGCCGATGGCCGCCGTCATGGTGATGCGGCCCGACTTCAGCCAGACCTACGAGCGCGCCGTCGCCCGCTTCGGCGGCACCCTCGTCGGGGTCGCCGTCGCCACCGGCGTCGTCCGGCTCGCCCAGCCGGGCATGTACCTCTCCGGCCTGCTCGCCGTGGTCAGTGCCTGCCTCATGTACGTCCTGATGCGCACGGGGTACGCCGTCGCCCAGCTCTTCGTGTCGGCGTACGTCGTCTTCCTGCTCGGCATGGGCGGGGTGCGCTGGGACCAGACCGTCCCCGACCGGGTCGCCCTCACCCTCGTCGGCGGGCTCCTCGCGATGATCGGCTATGCGCTCTACCCGGCCTGGGAGACCCCGCGGCTGCGCACCCGGCTCGCCGACTGGGTCGCGGCCGCGGGGCGGTACGCGGCGGCGGTGTTCGACCAGTACGCCGACCCGGCCGGGGCCCGGCGGGCCGATGTGCGGGAGGCGCTGCTGGCCGCACGGGACGCCCGGATCGCCTGGCACGAGGCGGTCGCCCGAGCCGCCGGGGAGCCGGTACGGCACCGGGGGATCTCCCGGTCGGCCGCCGAGGAGGCGGCCGAGGCGCTGGCCGCGCTGGGCCGCCGGGCGATGCTCCTGGAGGCGCACCTGCCCGACCGCGACCGGCCCCCGGCGCCCGGCGCGGCGGCGCTGGCCGAGGCCCTGCGGACCGCGACCGGGGAGGGCGCCCGGGAGGTGCGGGAGCGGCGGATCCCGCGGTGGGAGGCGGTCCGCGCGGTCCTGGACGCGCCGGACGGGCCTGACGCGCCCGCGCCGGGGGCGTTGCGCGGTACCGCCGAGCTGCTGCTGGAGTCGCTGGAAGAGGTCTCGGCGGCGCTCGGGGGAAAACCGGCCCCCCGGCTGTGATCAAAGGACCACGCCGCGTGCACGTGCATCTGCCCATGCAGCGGTTCTTGAACACAGCTATGATCCGGTGCAGTTGACATCTGCACTATCGGGGGCTTCCTGTGGACCACGCGTACAACGGGATGGCGGCCGCAGAACTCGACGGGGTGATGTGGCAGAAGAGCAGGCACAGCAACTCGCAGGGTTCTTGCGTGGAATTCGCCAAACTGCCGGGGGGCGACGTGGCGGTGCGGAACTCGCGTCACCCGGACGGCCCCGCGCTCGTCTACACGCCGGCGGAGATAGAGGCGCTCCTGCTGGGCGTCAAGGACGGGGAGTTCGACCACCTCATCGCCTGACGGCACCGGGCCTGCCGACGAGGGGCACAGGGGCATTGATCAAGCCGTGCACGTGCACTGGCCGGGAACGATCGCAGTGATCGTTCCCGGCCAGTGTCGTGTCCGTCGGCCACCCGCGTCCGCTGGGCGCACGGGTGGCGGCGGGTCAGTCCTGGAGCATGAACAGGGCCCAGACCACTTTCCCGCTGAGCCGTCCCGCGAGCGGGTGCCAGCCCCAGCTGTCGCTGTAGGAGTCCACGAGGAACAGTCCGCGCCCGGATTCGGCGTCGAAGTTCTCCTCCGTCCGCTCCGGTGAGAAACAGCCCCCCGGCCGGTCCTCGCTCGGGTCGCGCACCGCGCACACCAGCCGGGTGCTCCACCGCATCAAGTGGAGCCGCACCGGCGGGTCCTGCTCGGCGCGGGCCTCGCGGCAGCCCTGGGACCCGTGCGAATCCTCGGGCAGGGCGTGCCGCAGCGCGTTGGTGACGAGTTCGGAGACCACCAGGGAGACGTCGTCGAACCGGTCGTCGAGTCCCCACTGGGCGAGCGTCGAGCGGGTGAACGAACGGGCCCCCCGCACCGCCTCGTACCGGGCGGGCAGAGCGCAGGAGGCGGACCCGGAGACAGCCGTGGGATCGACCGGGGGCAGCCCCTGCCGTAACGGCTCTAGCACGGTCGATCCATTCGTCCCCATGCGAGGCACTCCCGGGATTCGCGGCCGGGCGGTATCCCTGGCCAGAAAGAACTGCGGGGTGGGTCTCGCGCCGGCGCGAAGAGCACGCAGGTGCGCGGGGACCATGCTTCCGAATGCGGATGTCAGATGCAAGGGCAGATGCACGTGCACGCGCCGGACCTGTCCGGTCCCGTCATGGTTCTTGCTCATTTCTTCCTACGCATCCTTACGGACTTCTTTTCCGGGGCGCAGGATTCCGTTACAGAACGACTACGGACCGATGCGTTTTGGTGGCAGACTGCGGCCCTTGGGGTTCGGGGGCCCCGCGCAGCCAAGGCGAAGGGGAGGGCAGGACTGGTGACCGCAGAAGCCAGCGGTTCCGTGGTGCGCCGCATTCTCCTGGGCTCGCAGCTCAGGCGGCTCCGAGAATCCCGTGGGATCACCCGTGAGGCGGCCGGCTACTCGATCCGCGCGTCCGAGTCGAAGATCAGCCGCTTGGAGTTGGGAAGGGTGAGCTTCAAGGCCAGGGACGTCGAGGACCTCCTCACGCTCTACGGAGTCATGGACGGAACCGAGCGCGAGTCGCTCCTCGGGCTCGTCCGCGAGGCCAACGCGGCGGGCTGGTGGCACAGTTACGGCGACGTCCTGCCCGGGTGGTTCCAGACCTACATCGGGCTGGAGGGCGCCGCGTCCCTCATCCGCATCTACGAGGTCCAGTTCGTCCACGGCCTGCTCCAGACCGAGGCGTACGCTCACGCGGTCGTCAGCCGGGGCATGCCCACGGCCACCGCCGCCGAGATCGACCGGCGGGTCGCACTGCGCCTGGAACGGCAGAAGGTCCTCGTCTCCGAGAACGCCCCCGTCTTCCACGCCGTCCTCGACGAGGCGGCCCTGCGCCGCCCGTACGGCGACCGGGACGTCATGCGCGGCCAGTTGGAGCACCTCATCGAGATCTCCCAGCGGCCCAACGTCCAGCTCCAGGTCATGCCCTTCTCCTTCGGCGGGCACGCGGGCGAGAGCGGCGCGTTCACGCTGCTGCGCTTCCCCGAGTCCGACCTCCAGGACATCGTCTATCTGGAACAGCTCACCAGCGCCCTCTACCTGGACAAGGACGAGGAAGTGGGGCAGTACAGCCGGGCCATGGAACGGCTCCAGGGCGACTGCCCGGACCCGCGCCAGACCCGGGACCTTCTCCGCGGCCTGCTCCAACTGTCTTGAATCGCACGTACTATGACGACTGATCAGTCTCCGGTGCAGCGCAAGGGTGCGCGCTCGCAGTAAGGGATGGCATGTCCATATTCAGCGACGTGGCCCACCAGTACATCGACGGCGAATGGCTGGCCGGTACGGGCTCGTGGGACATCATCGACGTGAACCCCTACAACGGGGAGAAGCTCGCGGCCATCACGGTGGCCACCGTCGAGCAGGTCGACCGTGCCTACCGGGCCGCCGAGCGCGCGCAGGCCGAATGGGCCGCCACCAGCCCGTACGCCAGACGCGCCGTCCTGGAGCGCGCCCTGCGGATCACCGAGGAACGCGAGCCCGAGATCGTCGAGGCGATGATCGACGAGCTGGGCGGCACCCGGCCCAAGGCCGAGTACGAGATCCACCTGGCCAAGGAGTTCATCCGGGAAGCGGTCCAGCTCTCCGTCCGCCCCGAGGGCCGCATCCTGCCCTCGCCGGTGGCGGGCAAGGAGAACAGGGTCCACCGGCTGCCCGTCGGCGTGGTCGCCGTGATCAGCCCCTTCAACTTCCCCTTCCTGGTCACCATGAAGTCGGTCGCGCCCGCCCTGGCGCTCGGCAACGCCGTGGTCATCAAGCCGAACCAGAACGCGCCGGTCGTCGGCGGCGGGGTGATCGCGAAGATCTTCGAGGAGGCGGGCTTGCCGGCCGGGCTGCTGAACGTCCTCGTCACCGACATCGCCGAAATAGGGGACGCCCTCCTCACCCACCCGGTGCCCAAGGTGATCTCCTTCGCCGGTTCCGACCGGGTCGGCCGGCACGTCGGCGCCGTCGCGGCCCGCCACTTCAAGCGGACCGTCCTGGAACTGAGCGGCAACAGCGCGCTGGTCGTCCTGGACGACGCCGACCTGGACTACGCGGTGGACGCGGCCGTCTTCAGCCGCTTCGTCTACCAGGGCCAGGTCTGCATGGCCGCGAACCGGATCCTCGTGGACCGCTCCGTCGCCGAGGAGTTCACCGCGAAGTTCACCGCGAAGGTGCGCTCGCTCAAGACCGGCGACCCGCACGATCCCGAGACGCACATCGGCCCGCTGATCAACTCCTTCCAGGCGGACGCGCTCACCGCGCTGGTCGACCGGGCCATCGCCTCGGGCGCCCGGGCGCTCGTCCGCGGTTCTACGCGCGGCAACCTGGTCGAACCGACGGTCCTGGCCGATCTGCCCGAGGACTCCCCGCTGCTGGGCCAGGAGATCTTCGGTCCGGTGGCCCTGCTGGTCGTCTTCGACGGCGAGGACGAGGGCGTACGGCTGGCCAACGCGACCCCGTACGGACTCAGCGGCGCCGTCCACACCCGGGACATCGAGCGCGGCGTGCGCTTCGCCCAGCGGATCGAGACCGGGATGATCCACGTGAACGACTCCACCATCGGGGACGAGCCGCTGGCGGCGTTCGGCGGCGAGAAGGCCTCCGGACTGGGCCGGCTCAACGGCGAGGCGACGGTGGAGGCCTTCACCACCCAGAAGTGGATCTCGGTCCAGCACGGACGGACCCGCTTCCCGTTCTGATGTCCTCCGGGCGGGTCAATTAGGACAGTATCTGGCCTCGTTGGTCCGTAGGTTGTCTCTTGTCGGAGACGGCGCGCACCGCGCCGGACACGCACGAGACACGAGGCGGTCGGTCAGCATGGTCACTCACGTTCCCGCGGAAGCGCACGGCGACGAGCGCGGTGCGCTCCTGTCCTTCATCGAGGCGCAGCGCGGCGGCCTGCGGCGCTCGGTCCTCGGCCTCACCGAGGAGCAGGCCGCGAGCCGCCCCAGCGCCAGCGAGCTCTCCCTGTCCGGGCTGCTCAAGCACGTGGCGGAGACGGAGCTGAGCTGGCTGCGCATGGCCCAGCAGCGGCCGAACGAGAAGCAGCGCAACCGCGACACCTGGCCCGACAGCTTCCGGCTGGTCGACGGCGAATCGGTCGGCGCCGTCCTGGAGTTCTGGGACGGGGTGGTGGCCGAACTGGAGAAGTTCGTCCGCGACCTGCCGAGCCTGGACGACACCTTCCCGCTGCCGTCGCAGCCGTGGTTCCCGAAGGAGGGCCGCGTCTCGATGCGCTGGCTGCTCCTGCACCTGATCGAGGAGCACGCCCGGCACGCGGGCCACGCGGACGTCATCCGCGAGTCCCTCGACGGCAAGACGGCCTTCGAGCTGGTCGCGCAGGCGTCGGGGCAGTCCTGGGGCTGAGGCAGGTCCGCAGGCCCCGCGGCGGGCGCCGGTGAGCCCGTACGGGCCACCGCGCTCGCGCGGCGCCGGGCCGCCGGTCAGGCTGGGAGCGTGCCGACCCACGCGCAAGACCACCGCGACCTGAAGCTGCGTGCCGTCTACGTCAACTGCACGCTCAAACGCTCGCCCGAGGTCAGCAACACCGACGGCCTGATCGACAGGAGCCGCGCGGTGATGGAGGCGGGCGGCGTCACCACCGAGCTGATCCGCGCCGTCGACCGCGACATCGCCACCGGCGTCTGGCCGGACATGACCGAGCACGGCTGGGAGAGCGACGACTGGCCGGTCCTGTACTCGCAGATCATGGCCGCGGACATCCTCGTCCTGGCCGGGCCGATCTGGCTCGGCGACAACAGCTCCGTGATGAAGCGGGTCATCGAGCGGCTCTACGCCTGCTCCTCGCTGCTGAACGAGCAAGGCCAGTACGCCTACTACGGCCGGGTCGGCGGCTGCCTGATCACCGGCAACGAGGACGGCGTCAAGCACTGCGCGATGAACGTCCTCTACAGCCTCCAGCACCTGGGCTACACGGTCCCCCCGCAGGCGGACGCGGGCTGGATCGGCGAGGCCGGCCCCGGGCCCTCCTACCTGGACCCGGGCTCCGGCGGCCCGGAGAACGACTTCACCAACCGCAACACCACCTTCATGTCCTGGAACCTGATCCACCTGGCCGCCCTGCTGCGCCGCTCCGGCGGGATCCCGGCGCACGGCAACCAGCGCTCCGAGTGGGACGCGGGCTGCCGCTTCGACTTCCCCAACCCCGAGCACCGCTGAGCGGGCGCCCGCGCCGCGACCGGGCCGCGCTTGCACCTCACGCGACGTGAGGCAGCACAGTGGAGCGCGTACCGAGAAGAGAAGGAGCGGAGGCGATGGGCTACTCCGTGGGACAGGTCGCCGGTTTCGCCCGCGTGACGGTGCGCACCCTGCACCACTACGACGAGATCGGGCTGCTCCGACCGAGCGGCCGCAGCGGCGCGGGCCACCGGCGCTACGACGACGGGGACCTCGACCGGCTGCAGCGGATCCTGTTCTACCGGGAGCTCGGCTTTCCGCTCGACGAGGTGGCGGCCCTGCTGGACGATCCGGCGACCGATCCGCAGGAGCACCTGCGCAGGCAGCACGCGCTGCTCTCGGAGCGGATCGGCACGCTCCAGCGGATGGCCGCCGCCGTGGAGCGCGCGATGGAGGCACGCACGATGAGCATCAGGCTGACCCCCGAGGAAAAGTTCGAGGTCTTCGGGGACTTCGACCCCGACGAGCACGCGGCGGAGGCGCAGGAGCGCTGGGGCGGTTCGCAGGCGTACCAGGAGTCCGCCCGCCGGTCCGCGGCCTACACGAAGGAGGACTGGAAGCGGATCACGGCCGAGGCCGAGGACATCTCGCGGCGCCTGGTCGCTCTGCTGGACTCGGGCGCGCCGGCGGATTCCGCGCCGGCCATGGACCTGGCGGAGGAGCACCGCGGCTGGATGAACCGGAACCACTACACCTGCTCGTACGAGATGCACGTCTGCCTCGGCGAGATGTACGTGGCGGACGAGCGGTTCGCGGCGTACTACGACGGCATGCGCGCGGGGCTGGCGGTGTTCGTGCGCGACGCGATCATGGCGAACGCGGTGCGCGGGGTGTAGGGCGCGCGGAGGCACACGCAGGGCGCGGGACGCGGCAGGCGGTGCGCGCCGCGGTCCCGCCGGGTACCTGGAACCTGGTGGGGGCCGCGTGCGTTCATACTTGAAACCACTGCCATGTGCTCCGGCCCGGCGCAGGAACTGCCCGAAATCCCCCGATCCAGGAGACTCCGGACTCGTGAACATGCTCGCACTCGGCCCTGAGTGGATTTCTCCGGAGTATCTGATCGGGCAGTTCGGCCTGATCGGCATCCTGGTCATCGTCTTCGCGGAATCGGGTCTCTTCGCCTTCCTGCCCGGCGACTCGCTGCTCTTCACGGCGGGCCTGTTCGTCGCGAGCGGCACCATCAAGCAGCCGCTGTGGCTGGTGTGCACCCTGATCGCGGCCGCCGCGATCATCGGCGACCAGGTCGGTTACATGATCGGCAAGGTCTTCGGCCCGAAGCTCTTCAACAAGCCGAACTCGCGGCTCTTCAAGCGCGAGAACCTCGACGCGGCGCACGACTTCATGGAGAAGCACGGCCCCAAGGCCATCGTGCTCGCCCGCTTCGTCCCGATCATCCGCACCTTCGCGCCGATGGTCGCGGGCGCGACCGCGATGAAGTACCGGACGTTCCTGCTGTTCAACATCATCGGCGGCGTGCTGTGGGGCGCGGGCGTCACGGTCCTCGGCTACCAGCTGGGCCAGTTCTCGTTCATCAAGGAGAACGTCGAGCCGATCTTCATCGGCATCGTGCTGATCTCGGTCATCCCGGTGATCTTCGAGGTGCTCAAGGGCCGCAAGGAGAAGAAGGCGAAGACCGGGGAGGCCGCCGAGCGCGGCGCCGGCCAGGACGGGCTCCCGCCCGTACAGGGCCAGCGCGGGCGCCACGCCAAGCGCTGAGCGCCGTACGGGCCCGCGCGCGCCCCGGGAGCACCTGGTGCCCCGGGGCGTTCGCACGTCCTGAAGCGGGCGGTGCGGCCGGGCGGGGCGGGCGGCCGGGTCAGAAGCCGCGGGTCCGCTTGGCCGCGCGGCGCTTGGCCGCGCTCGCCGAGCCGGGGATCCGCATGAACAGCCGCGAGGCCTCCGAGCCCAAGTTGACCCCGATGGCGATGGCGAAGGCGATCGCGGCGGCGTTGGTCAGCGAGGCGAAGCCCATGTTGAGCCGGTTCTCGGCGATCAGGAGCAGCCCGTAGTACGTCGCCGAGCCCGGCAGCAGCGGCCCGATGGCCGCGGTGACGTACGGCAGCGCCGAGGCGAAGCGGTAGCGGGAGAAGAGCTGCCCGAACAGGCCCACCAGCCCGGCCGCGATCGCGGTGGAGGGCACGGGCGGGATCCCGCCCGCGAAGTGCAGGGCGCCGTAGGTCACCCAGGCGACCCCGCCGTTCAGGGTCACGATCAGCACGGTGGAGCGCTCCTGCTGGAGCAGGATCGCGAAGGTGAAGACCAGCACCATCGAGGCCACGATCTGGATGACCGGCCGCTGGCTGATCTGGAGGGCCTCCTCCGGATTGGGCTCCGCGCCCCACTGGAGGCCGATGTAGATCACCACCAGCACGCCCATGATGATCCCGATGAAGAGGTACATGACCTCAAGGAGCCGGGCCGAGGCGGTGATGTAGTAGCCGGTCAGGCCGTCCTGCACGGCGGCGACCAGGGCCCGCCCGGGCAGCAGCGCGAAGAGCCCGCCGGTGATCACGGCCGAGGCGCGCACGTCGATCTGGGCGAGCTTGAGGGCCACCCCGAGCGCGGCGGGCGGCATCCCGGCCACCACGAACTGGTAGAACTCCGGCAGCCCGCGCCCGGCGCACAGCCAGGCGAGCCGGTCGCCGAGGACGGCTCCGATCGCGGCCGCGAAGAACACCACGACGCCGCCGCCGACGAGGGTGGAGGCGGCCCCGGCGAGCAGCCCGGCGGCCAGGGTGAGCACCCAGCCGGGGTACGGGTGGCGGTTGCGCCGGATCTCGGCGAGGCGCCGGTAGGCCTCCTCCAGGGAGACCTCCTGCTCGTGCGCCGCGCTGATGTCGTCGACGAGCCGGTAGACGGCCGCCAGACGGGTGTAGTCGGTGCCCCGGCGGCGTACGGTCCGGCTCGCCGAGACGGGGTGCTCCACCAGCGAGGGCTGGTGGGTGATCGAGAGCATGGTGAAGGTGACGGTCGGCTCGCAGCGGTCGAGGCCGTAGGAGCGGGCCACGGCGAACATCGCCGCCTCGACGTCCTCGGCGCCCTCGCCGCCCGCGAGCAGCAGCTCGCCGATGCGCAGGGTGAGGTCGAGCACGCGGCCGACGGCGGGCCCGGTGTCCTCGCTCAGGCGCTGCACGGCCTCGGGGACGGGCCGGTCGCCCACGGGCATGCGCAGCATCGTGCGCATCCGGTCCTGCCAGGGGGATTCCTTCATCCGGGAGACCGGGTACCCCTGGCCGGGGGTGTAGGCGGGCGGGGAGTGCCGGCCGCTGTAGGTGGCGGGCAGGGCGAAGGCGGAGCCCTCCGGTTCGGCCGGCACGGCCGCGGTGCCCGCGGGGGCGGCGAACTCCGAGGTGGGCTGCTCGTCCTCGAACACGCCGGGGTCGGCCACCCCCGTGGGCTGGCTGAAGGCGCTGCGCGCCTCGTCCGAGGCGGGCTTGCGCCGGTCGCGGTCCTCTGCATCGGCCTCTGCCGCCACGCGTGCTCCTGTGTCCCTGGGCCGGATTCCGAACCGGTGATCCAATTATGCGGAATCGTTTCGTCCGTGGCGGCCCGGGATACGCCGACGGGCGGCGCCCCCGGTCACCGGGGGCGCCGCCCGTCGGGCGGACATCAGCGGAGCTGCACTCAGTGGTGGTCGCCCTGCGCCTGCAGGCGCTTGTACGAGGCCTCGATCTCGGCCTCGGCCTCGGTGCGGCCGACCCAGTTGGCGCCCTCGACGGACTTGCCGGGCTCCAGGTCCTTGTAGACCTCGAAGAAGTGCTGGATCTCCAGGCGGTCGAACTCGGAGACGTGGTGGATGTCGCGCAGGTGCTCGACGCGCGGGTCCGAAGCCGGGACGCAGAGCAGCTTGTCGTCGCCGCCCGCCTCGTCGGTCATCCGGAACATGCCGATCGCGCGGCACTTGATCAGGCAGCCCGGGAAGGTCGGCTCGTCGAGGATGACGAGCGCGTCCAGCGGGTCGCCGTCCTCGCCGAGGGTGTTCTCGACGAAGCCGTAGTCGGCCGGGTAGCTCGTGGACGTGAAGAGGCGACGGTCCAGGCGGATCCGGCCGGTCTCGTGGTCCACTTCGTACTTGTTCCGCGAGCCCTTGGGGATCTCGATGGTGACGTCGAACTCCACGTCCTGCTCCTCCATGATCAGCTGCATTGCTTCGGGACATGCGGTCGACCGCGTGCACGTCCGGACGACGCGTGCGCGTCCGGCCCAGCCCTGCGGGTGGGGTGCCATGCTCGCGGCAAGACTCAGTGGTTAAGTGTCCCTCACGCATACGTGTGATCGCGAAAGGGGCTGGTCGAGGTGCCATTGATCAAGACATGGCAGCTCATCACTGGTTCGGCCGTTGCGGGCCTGGCCCTGTCGGCCGGCGCGGTGGTCGCGGCCGGGCCTTGGGACTCCGGCCAGCGTAAGGCCGAGCGGGTCGCGGCCGCCTCCTGGGGCCGTACGGGTGGCGGAGATCACGGGGAACAGCAGCTTCCGCTTGCCGCCCCGAGCGCCCCCGGCGTGCTCTCGCCGCTGCGCGCCCCCGGATCCGCCCCGGCCGCCCCCGCGCGGAACCAGGACTCCCTCGGGGGCGCGCTGCGTCCCCTGCTGACCGATCCCGCGCTCGGCACGGCCCGCGGCGCCTCGGTCGTCGAGGCGGCCACGGGCGCGGTGCTCTTCGAGTCCGGGTCCCGCGAGGCGATGACCCCGGCCTCCACCATCAAGATCGCCACCGCCTCCGCGGCCCTCGCGGCCCTCGGCCCCGAGCACCGCATCAAGACCACCGTCGTACCGGCCCCCGGCGGCCGGATCGTCCTGGTCGGCGGCGGCGACCCCTCGCTCAGCGCCCGCAAGAAGAACCCCGCCGGCCCCGGCGGCAGCCTCGTCGCCCTCGCCGCCGACACCGCCCAGGCGCTGCGCTCCGCGAACACCGACACCGTCACCCTCGGGTACGACGCCACCCTCTTCACCGGGCCCGCCCGCCACCCGATCGGCCCCAACGGCAACATCGCGCCCGTCAGCGCCCTGATGGCCGACGAGGGCCGCTCCGACGACTCCTTCTCCGGCCCGGCGGACCGCAGCGACGACCCCGCCGGGGACGCCGCCCGCGCCTTCGCCGACCTGCTGCGCGAGCGCGGCATCACGGTGACCGGCGAGGCCGCCGCGGCCAAGGCCCCGGCCGGCGCCCAGCCGCTGGCCGTCACCCTCTCCACCCCGCTGGGCGCCCTCGTCGAGCGGATGCTGACCAACAGCGACAACGACATCGCCGAGGCCCTGGCCCGCCAGACCGCGCTGGCCGCCGCGAAGCCCGCGAGCTTCGAGGGGGGCGAGCAGGCCGTCACCGAGCGGCTCGCCACCCTCGGCGTCGACCTGGCCGGTGCCCGCTTCGCCGACGGCAGCGGGCTGAACCGCGCCGACAAGGTCAGCGCCGGACTGCTCACCTCGCTCCTCGCCAAGGCGGCCGACCCGGCCCGCCCCGGGCTGCGGCCCGTCCTGACCGGGCTCCCGGTGGCCGGCTTCAGCGGCACCCTGCGGGCCCGCAACGCCGGCGAATCGCCCGCCGCCGGCCTGCTGCGCGCCAAGACCGGCACCCTCACCGGCGTGAACTCGCTGGCCGGAGCCGTCGTCGACCCTTCCGGGCGACTGCTCGTCTTCGCGTTCCTGACCGCGAACACCCCGGCCCCGGACACCGCCGAGAAGGCCCTGGACAAGCTCGCCGCCACCGTCGCCACCACGCCGTAGCGCCGGGAGCCCCGCGGGAAGGCCCGCCGAAGGTCCCGCCGGGGGGATCCGCCGGGCGGCCCGTCCACGTACCGTTGACGCATGACGAGCATCGGTGGTGCGGAGATGGTCGACTGGAATCTCGCGGTGACGACCGCGACCCGGCTCGTACGGCCCGGCCCGGAGATCACCCGGGACGAGGCGCGGGCCGTGGTGGCGGAACTGCGCGAGCACGCCAGGACCTCGGAACGGCACGTGCGCGAGTTCACCGGAATGATCCCCGAGGGCCTCGCCGTGGAGGACACGCCGGTCCTCGTGGTCGACAGGGCCGGTTGGGTCAAGGCCAACGTGGCCGGGTTCCGGGAGCTGCTGGGCCCCCTGCTCGGCAAGATGCAGGAGCGGCGCGGCGCCACGCCCGGCGGCGCCGTCCTCGGCGCGGTCGGCGGCAAGGTGACCGGGGTGGAACTGGGGATGCTGCTGAGCTTCCTGTCCTCGCGGGTGCTCGGCCAGTACGAGACCTTCGCGCCGGTCTCCCGCGAGCTGCCCGGGGCGGCGACGGGCGGCGGGCGGCTGCTGCTGGTGGCGCCCAACATCGTGCACGTCGAGCGCGAGCTGGAGGTCGACCCGCACGACTTCCGGCTGTGGGTGTGCCTGCACGAGGAGACGCACCGTACCCAGTTCGCCGCCGTCCCGTGGCTGCGCGCCCACCTGGAGGGCGAAATCCAGACGTTTCTCGGCGCCACCGAGATGGACCCGATGACCATCCTGGAACGGCTGCGCGAGGCCGCGCAGTCCATGGTCGGAGCCCGTCCCGAGGGTGAGCGCGGGGAGGAGGGCCGGTCCCTGATGGAACTCGTCCAGACCCCCGAGCAGCGGGAGGTGCTGGGGCGGCTCACCGCGGTGATGTCCCTGCTGGAGGGGCACGCGGACTTCGTCATGGACGGGGTCGGGCCGCAGGTGGTGCCCTCGGTCGCCGAGATCCGGGAGAAGTTCCAGACCCGCCGGGCCAGCGGCGCCGGCCGCCTGGACCAGGCCCTGCGCAAGCTGCTGGGCCTCGACGCCAAGCTGCGCCAGTACCGCGACGGCGAACGCTTCGTGCGCGCGGTCGTCGGCCAGGTCGGAATGGACGGGTTCAACCGGGTCTGGACCTCGCCGAACACGTTGCCGACCAAGGCGGAGATCGCCAGGCCCGCGGACTGGGTGGCCCGCGTCCACCGCCTGGGGGAGTGAAAGGGCGTGAACAAGGGGGCGTAAACGTGTCTCCTTGGGGGAAGCAGCATCACCCGTCCGAGGGACCGTGGGCCGTGGAAGGGCGTGCGATGCTCAGGGAACGGCTCGGTTCTGTCACCATCGACGCACTCTGAGTGACAGTCCGTCCTCTCGCGGATACCCCTTCGCGAGGTTACGGCGGGCACGGCCGAGCAGCACCCCGAGCGCGCACCACCCTCCCCACGCCTCCGAGGCATCCGAACTCCACCGAAGGGCACCGGACATGGGTCCCCATCCTGCGGTCGCAGCGATACGCCTGGCGGTCCGCCGCGTACTCCACGACGTCCTCACCGACCTGACCGACCCCACCGAACGCCGTACCGCCCCCGCTGCCCGCCGCGCCGACCGCGCCGACAGCAGGGCCCGCACCGACCGCGCCGGCGGCCCGCAGCCGCTCGTGCTCGTCGCCTGCTCCGGCGGCGCCGACTCCATGGCGCTCGCCTCCGCCCTCGCCTTCGAGGCCCCCAAACTCGGTGTCCGGGCCGGCGGCATCACCGTCGACCACGGCCTCCAGGACGGCTCCGACCTGCGTGCCGCGGAAGTCGTCAGCCGGATGACCGCGCTCCACCTGGACCCGGCGGAAGCCATCGCCGTGCGCGTCGGCCGCGAAGGCGGACCCGAGGCCGCCGCGCGCGACGCCCGCTACGCCGCGCTCGACGAGGCCGCCGACCGGTTCGGCGCCGCCGCCGTGCTGCTCGGCCACACCCGCGACGACCAGGCGGAAACCGTCCTGCTCGGCCTGGCCCGCGGCTCCGGCATCCGCTCGCTGTCCGGCATGGCCGAGATCTCCGGCGGGCCCGGCCGCGCCGGCCGCTACCGCCGCCCCTTCCTGCACATCGACCGGCAGACCGCCCGCAAGGCCTGCATGGTCCAGTCCCTGCCCGTCTGGGACGACCCGCACAACATCGACCCGGCCTACACCCGCAGCCGGCTGCGCCACGAGGGACTGCCCGCCCTGGAGAAGGCGCTGGGCAAGGGAGTGGTCGAGGCCCTCGCCCGGACCGCCCAGCTCTCCCGGGACGATGCCGACGCCCTCGACGCCTGGGCCGCCGACGCCGAGTCGGCCGTCCGGGACGAACTCGGCCAGCTGGAGTGCGCCAAGCTCTACGCCCTGCCCCCGGCCGTACGCCGCCGCGTGCTGCGCAGGGCCGTACTGTCGGCCGGGTCCCCCGCCGGTTCGCTGTTCGCCCGCCACATCGAGGAAGTGGACCGCCTGATCACGGGATGGCGCGGTCAGGGCGCCATCAACCTGCCCGGCCGGGTCGAGGCCCAGCGCCAGGGTGGCAGACTGGTCATCCGGCAGGGCTGATGGTGCTCGAACACGGCTGAGGCCTCCGGGGAACCCCGGAGCCGCGGCCGACAACGAAAGTGATGCGGGTGGACGAGAAGGACATGGGCGACGACCTCCAGTCGGTGCTCATCACCAAGGAAGAGATCGACGCGAAGCTGGCCGAGCTGGCCGCGAAGATCGACGAGCAGTACGCGGGCAAGGACCTGCTCATCGTCGGTGTCCTCAAGGGCGCCGTGATGGTGATGGCGGACCTGGCACGCGCCTTGTCCACCCCGCTCACCATGGACTGGATGGCGGTGTCCTCCTACGGGGCCGGGACCCAGTCCTCCGGAGTGGTCCGCATCCTCAAGGACCTCGACACCGACATCAAGGGCAAGCACGTCCTGATCGTCGAGGACATCATCGACTCCGGTCTGACGCTGTCCTGGCTGCTGTCGAACCTGGGCTCCCGCGAGCCGGCCTCCCTGGAGGTCTGCACCCTGCTCCGCAAGCCCGACGCGGCGAAGGTCGCCATCGACGTCCGCTGGGTCGGCTTCGACATCCCCAACGAGTTCGTCGTCGGCTACGGCCTCGACTACGCCGAGAAGTACCGCAACCTCCCGTTCGTGGGCACGCTCGCCCCGCACGTGTACGGCGGCTGACCCCGGCGCTCCCGGATCCCCGCCGGGGAACCTGGGGGCGATTCCCGCCGTTGGAGCAGGGGAAGGCGGGTCTGTCAGCCGTCCCACGAGGCCGCGGGTGACAATTCAGGGGTACATTCCGAAGAACAGTCTTTACTCACAGCAGCATTTACCTACGGGCAGGAGGGACGGGGTGCTCTGCGCCCCGTATGGATGGACGTGAAGCGATACTTCCGTGGGCCGGTCATGTGGATCGTGCTGGCCGTCCTCGCCGTGGTCGTGTTGATGAACGTCGTCGGCTCCGGCGGCGGCTACAAGTCGGTGGAGACCAGCGAGGTCATCAAGGCGATCAACCAGGACCAGGTGGCGAGCGCCAAGCTCACCACCGGTGACAGCCAGATGATCAAAGTCGAGCTGAAGAGTGGCGAGAAGCTCGGCAAGAACGACGGCACCAAGTTCCAGGCCAACTACATCGGGGACCAGGGCGTCGCGCTCGCCAAGGACCTCCAGACCAAGTACGACGCGGGCAAGATCGCGGACGGGTACACCGTCTCGCCGGACAAGACCAGCCCGTTCCTGAGCGTGCTGCTGTCCCTGCTGCCCTTCGTCCTGATCGTCGTGGTCTTCCTGTTCCTGATGAATCAGATGCAGGGCGGCGGCTCCCGGGTCATGAACTTCGGGAAGTCCAAGGCCAAGCTGATCACCAAGGACACGCCGAAGACGACGTTCGCCGACGTGGCGGGCTCGGACGAGGCGGTGGAGGAACTCCACGAGATCAAGGAGTTCCTGCAGGAGCCGGCCAAGTTCCAGGCCGTTGGCGCGAAGATCCCCAAGGGCGTGCTGCTCTACGGCCCGCCCGGCACCGGCAAGACCCTGCTCGCGCGCGCCGTCGCGGGCGAAGCCGGTGTTCCCTTCTACTCGATCTCCGGTTCCGACTTCGTCGAGATGTTCGTCGGTGTCGGTGCCTCGCGTGTCCGCGACCTGTTCGAACAGGCCAAGGCCAACGCTCCGGCGATCGTCTTCGTCGACGAGATCGACGCCGTCGGCCGGCACCGCGGTGCGGGTCTCGGCGGCGGCCACGACGAGCGCGAGCAGACCCTCAACCAGCTGCTGGTCGAGATGGACGGCTTCGACGTGAAGGGCGGCGTCATCCTGATCGCCGCCACGAACCGTCCGGACATCCTCGACCCGGCGCTGCTGCGCCCCGGCCGCTTCGACCGCCAGATCGCGGTCGACCGCCCGGACATGCAGGGCCGTCTGGAGATCCTCAAGGTCCACCAGAAGGGCAAGCCGGTCGCCCCGGACGTCGACCTGGGCGCGGTGGCCCGTCGTACGCCCGGTTTCACCGGAGCGGACCTGGCGAACGTGCTGAACGAAGCCGCGCTGCTCACCGCGCGCGGGGACCGCAAGCTGATCGACAACCACTCCCTGGACGAGGCGATCGACCGCGTCGTGGCGGGCCCGCAGAAGCGGACCCGGATCATGTCGGACCGGGAAAAGAAGATCACCGCGTACCACGAGGGCGGACACGCCCTGGTCGCGGCGGCTTCCCCGAACTCCGACCCGGTCCACAAGATCACGATCCTGTCCCGCGGCCGTGCCCTGGGGTACACCATGGTCCTGCCGGACGAGGACAAGTACTCCACCACGCGCAACGAGATGCTCGACCAGCTCGCGTACATGCTGGGCGGTCGCGCGGCCGAGGAACTGGTCTTCCACGACCCGACCACGGGCGCCGCGAACGACATCGAGAAGGCCACCGCCACGGCCCGCGCGATGGTCACCCAGTACGGCATGACGGAGCGCCTGGGCGCGATCAAGTTCGGTGGCGACAACACCGAACCGTTCCTGGGCCGCGACATGACGCACCAGCGCGACTACTCGGAAGAGGTCGCCGCGCTGGTGGACGAAGAGGTCAAGAAGCTCATCGAGACGGCGCACAACGAGGCCTGGGAAATCCTGGTCGAGAACCGCGACGTCCTGGACAACCTCGTCCTCGCGCTGCTGGAGAAGGAAACGCTGAACAAGGAGCAGATCGCCGAGGTCTTCTCGACGATCGTGAAGCGTCCGGCCCGCCCCGCGTGGACCGGATCCTCCCGCCGTACCCCGTCGACGCGTCCGCCGGTGCTCTCCCCCCGGGAGCTGTCGCTGACGAACGCGGCGAACGGGAGCTCCGCTCCCGTCTCGACTCCGGTGTCCACGGAGAAGACCCCCGAGGCGGCCCCGGAGGACCGTCCCGAGAGCTGACGCGACGAGCACTCCGGAATGGATGCCGCGGTCCCCAGGATCTAGCCTGGGGGCCGCGGCACTTTTATATGTCCAGCACTGCTGTACAGCACTGCAAGGCAGGAACGAGGAAGAGATGACCGATCCGGTGACCCTGGAGGGCGACGGCGTGGTCCGCGAGTTCGACGAGAAGCGTGCCGAGGCGGCGGTGCGCGAGCTCCTCCTCGCGGTCGGTGAGAACCCGGACCGCGAGGGCCTTCTGGAGACCCCGGCACGGGTGGCGCGGGCCTACCGCGAGATCCTGGCGGGCCTGCGGCAGGAGCCGGAGGACGTGCTCACCACGACGTTCGACCTGGGGCACGACGAGATGGTCCTGGTGAAGGACATCGAGATCGTCAGCCTCTGCGAGCACCACCTGCTGCCCTTCCACGGCGTGGCCCACGTGGGGTACATCCCGGCGGAGTCCGGCAAGATCACCGGTCTGTCGAAGCTGGCCCGGCTGGTCGAGGTCTTCGCCCGCCGCCCCCAGGTGCAGGAGCGGCTCACCTCGCAGATAGCCGACTCGCTGATGCGCATCCTGGAGGCCCGCGGGGCCATCGTCGTCGTCCAGGCCGAGCACATGTGCATGTCGGTCCGCGGCATCCGCAAGCCGGGCGCCAAGACGATCACCTCGGCGGTCCGCGGCCAGCTCCGCGACCCCGCGACCCGCAGCGAGGCCATGAGCCTCATCGTGGGCTGACGCGCCCCCGGACACGGCAGGCGCGTACCCGGACACGGGAAAGGACGGCGGTCGCATCGCGCGACCGCCGTCCTTTTCTTCCGTGTGTCTTCCGTGTCTTCTTCCGTGCCCCCGGGGTCAGACGCGGGCGGCCGCGTCGTCCTCGTCGTCCGGCAGCCGCAGGACGCGCTCCAGGAAGAGGGCCGCGACGATCACCGCGAAACCGGCCAGGACCGAGAAGCCCGCGTAGTAGGCCTGCTCGCGCCGGGCGGGCACGTCCAGGCCGTCCGTGAGGAGAAAGAGCCCCACACCGCCGTACATGCCCGCCACGAGGGCCGCCACGAGGGCGCTGGCCTGCCCGAAGACGACCGCGCGGGCCGCCATCAGGGGATCCACGCCCTTCGCGCCCGGCCGGCGTTCCCGCTGGGCCTTGAGGCGGCCGCGCAGCGAGAGGGCCGTGGCGCACAGCACGACGGCGATCACCGCGAGGACGACCGGGGCCGCCAGCGGCACCCCCGGCAGGGTCCCGTAGGAGTTCCACAGCCGGGCGCCCGCCCAGGACAGCACCCCGGCGACCGCGAAGATGCCCGCCAGGACGACCGGCCTCAGTTGCTTCACGTACCCGTTCCCCGCTTTCCCATCCGACAGCAGTGAACAGGCTAACGACTACTCCGGCAGGTGGAGTTCCAGGTCGGGGCGCGCCGTGACGCCGTCCCGCCCGACGGCGGCCAGCAGCTCTGCGACGCTGCCGCGGCCCGCGATCACGGCCTCCGGGTCCACGTCGTGCCACGGGGCCAGCACGAAGGCGCGCAGGTGGGCGCGCGGGTGCGGGAGGGTGAGCGCCGGGTCGTCGGAGACCACGTCGGCGTACGCGACGATGTCGACGTCGATGGTGCGCGGCCCCCAGCGCTCCTCGCGGACGCGGTCGAAGGCCTCCTCGATCGCGTGCCCGCGTTCGAGCAGCGAGGACGGCGGCAGCGTGGTCTTCACGCGGACCACGGCGTTGAAGTAGGCCGGCTGCGAGCCGGGCTCCACGCCCCAGGGCTCCGTCTCGTACACGCCGGAGACGCCCTTGACCCGCAGGCCGGGGGTGTCGCCGAGGGCGTCGATGGCGCCCTGGAGGGTCTCCAGGCGGTTGCCGAGGTTCGCGCCGAGGGCGATGACGGCCCAGCGGGGGTTGGAGAGGGTCACGTCCGCGGCGTCCACCGTCTCGACGACGGAGGCGGGGACCGGCTGTACGGTCGGGTCGCTCTGTGCCTTCAGTCCGTTGTTCATGCGCGGCTCCGGGTGATCGTGATGGTCACGTCGTCGAAGGGGACGGTGATCGGCGCGTCCGGTTTGTGCACGACGACCTCGACCTCGGCCACCGCGTCGTGCTTGAGGCAGCGCTGGGCGATCCGCTCGGCGAGGGTTTCGATGAGGTCGACCGGCTCGCCCTGGACCACCTCCACGACCTCCTCGGCCACCACGCCGTAGTGCACGGTCTTCGTCAGGTCGTCGTCCGCGGCGGCGGGCCGGGTGTCGATGTGGAGCACCAGGTCGACGATGAAGGTCTGGCCTTCCTCGCGCTCCCGGGGGAAGACGCCATGGTGTCCGCGAGCCTTGAGGCCGCGCAGCGCGACACGATCCACGCGAATCACTCCTGCTTTCCTAGGTACTGCCGTCCGGGGCTCCCCGGGGCAAGGGCCTGAGCCGAGTGCGGTCGGCGTCGTCCGTCTTCGAATTTACCTGCGATGACGGGCGAACCGTGCCGACGGGGTCAGGAAGGCTCCTCGTCCCCGTCCTCCTCGGAGTCCGTGAGCACCGGAGATCCGTGGTGGGACCACAGCCGCCACCCTTCGGATGTGCGACGGAACACATTCGTCGCGACGACCAGCTGCCCCACGAGGGGGCCCAGCTCCCCGCCGTCCTCGGCGGGCCCGCCGCTGAGGATGTTCTCGGTGCAGGTGACGACGGCCGTGTCGGCTATCACGGTCACCTTGGTGTCGGTCAGGAAGAACTGGATGTACTCGGTGTGGCTCATGATCAGCGCGTACGAGCGCAGGACCTCGCCGCGGCCCGCGAGGACCGGCCAGCCCGGGTGGACGCAGGAGATCTCGTCCTCCAGCCAGAGCGCCGACAGTGCGTCGAAGTCCCCCCGCTCCATCGCCTCGTAGAAGGCCGTGTTGACCTCTTCGACCGCCTCGATGTCGGTACGGCTCACCGTGCCCCTTCCCCTGCGCGTTCGACCGCCGTGCGGATCACTGCGCGGATCACAGTGCCCCTTCCACGGCGCGGGCCACCCGAACCGCGTCCGCCGTCGCCCGTACCTCGTGGACCCGGACGGCCCAGGCGCCCTCGTGCGCCGCGATCGCGGAGACGGCGGCGGTGGCCGCGTCGCGCTCGCGGGCGGGCGGGGGAGCGGAGTGCGAGCCCGCCAGCACGCGGCCGAGGAACCGCTTGCGCGAGGCCGCGACCAGCAGCGGGAAGCCCAGCGCCCGCAGCTCGGGGAGGTGCGCGACCAGCGCCAGGTCGTGCTCGGCGTTCTTGGCGAAGCCGAGACCCGGGTCCACGACGAGCCGGTCGGGGGCGATGCCGCCCGCGATGACCGCGTCGATCCGCGTCCGCAGCTCGGCGGTGACCTCGGCGACCACGTCCTCGTACACGGCGAGGCTGTTCATGCCCTCGCTGAAGCCGCGCCAGTGCATCACCACGAAGGGCACCTCGGCGGCCGCGACGGCCCCGATCATGCCGGGGTCGGCCAGTCCGCCGCTGACGTCGTTGACCAGCGCCGCGCCCGCCTCGACGGCCCGCGCGGCCACGGTGGCCCGCATGGTGTCGACGGACACGGTGATCCCCTCGGAGGCCAGGCCGCGCACCACGGGGACGACGCGGCGCAGCTCCTCCTCCTCGTCGACGCGGGTGGCGCCGGGCCGGGTGGACTCGCCGCCGACGTCCACGAGGTCGGCGCCCGCGGCCACCAGGTCCAGGCCGCGCTTGACGGCCGCCGTGGT
The DNA here is from genome assembly GCF_040611795.1 of Streptomyces sp. NPDC006529. Taxonomy (NCBI): domain Bacteria; kingdom Bacillati; phylum Actinomycetota; class Actinomycetes; order Kitasatosporales; family Streptomycetaceae; genus Streptomyces; species Streptomyces sp. NPDC006529. Next base: position 156,815 of record NZ_JBEXPB010000008.1, read on the forward strand.
GTCGAACCAGCGTCCGCCGTCGGAGAAGGAGTCGGGGGTGACGTTGACCACGCCCATGACCCCGCAGCGGTCCCATCGCGGCAGACCCGTGACCGTGCCCCTGGTGACGGCTGCGCGCTTCGTGTTCATGGGTCCAGGGTAGAGCTGCCCTGCGGATGGCAGGGCCCCGGCGCCTGTCGGCTGCCGGGGCCCGGGTTCCCGTACGCGCACGGGTGCGCAGCGTTACGCCGCCCGCACCTTGCGGTCGCCCTGGGAGGGCACGGTGGCGCCGTGCTCGTGGGTGCAGGTGCGGACCGGCTTCGGACGCCGGCGGGCGGCGAAGAGGCGCGGCAGGGCCACCGTCACGAAGCCTTCCGCCTGCATCACGGCGAAGCCGATGCGGGGGAGGTCGCGGCTGCTGCGGTAGACCATGAAGCGGGGCTCCCAGCGGGGCCGGAACTTCTCGTTGAACTTGTACAGCGACTCGATCTGGAACCAGCGCGAGAGGAAGACCAGCAGGCCGCGCCACATGCGCAGGACGGGACCCGCGCCGATCTTCTCGCCGCGGGCGAGCGCCGCGCGGAACATCGCGAAGTTCAGCGAGACCTTCTCGATGCCCAGCGCGGGGGCGGCCTCCAGGGATGCCACGATCAGCAGCTCGTTCATGCCGGGGTCGGCGGCGCGGTCGCGGCGCATCAGCTCCAGCGACATGCCGTCCTTGCCCCACGGGACGAAGTGCAGGACGGCCTTCAGGTCGCCGTACGGGCTGGTGTCGCCCTCCTCCACGCGGTGCGCGGTGGCGATGTAGCAGTCGCCGTCGCCCGGGTCGCCGACCCGGCCCAGCGCCATGGAGAAGCCGCGCTCGGTGTCGGTGCCGCGCCACGCCTCGGCGGCGCCGCGCACCTGCTCCAGCTCGTCCGCGGTCAGCTCGCTGACCCGGCGGACCTTGGTGGTGTAGCCGTTGCGCTCGATGCGCTTGACCATCTGGCGGACGTTGCGCATGGCGCGTCCGGCGAGCGAGAAGTCCTTGACGTCGACGATCGCCTCGTCGCCCAGTTCCAGGGCGTCCAGACCGGTCTCGCGGGTCCACACCTCGCCGCCGGTCTCGGAGCAGCCCACGACGGCCGGGGTCCACGAGTGGGCCTTGGCCTCCTCCATGAACCGCTCGATCGCGCCCGGCCAGGCCTCGACGTCGCCTATGGGGTCGCCGGAGGCGAGCATCACGCTGGAGACGACGCGGTAGGTGACGGCGGCCTTGCCGCTGGGGGAGAAGACGACGGCCTTGTCGCGGCGGAGCGCGAAGTGGCCCAGCGAGTCGCGGCCGCCGTGCTTGGCGAGCAGCTCGCGCAGCTTCGTCTCGTCGTCCGCGGTGAGGCGGGCGGCCGGGTGCTCGGGGCGGAAGGCGAGGTACATGGTGGTCAGCGCGGTCAGCATGCCGAGCGCGCCGAGGGAGTAGCCGACCGTCCAGGAGACCCGCCCGGCGTAGTCGACGGGGCCCTCGAAGCCGAAGAGGCCGTAGACGACGTGGGTGATCTGTTCGTAGATGCCCGGGTTTCCGACGACCTTGCCCGGGTGCGAGTTCACGATGACGAGGCCGAGGCCGATCGAGCCGGCGCTCATCAGGACGAAGTTGGCGAGCGCCTTCCAGCGGCTGCGCGGATCCGGCAGTGCCTTGAATTCACCCTGGTGGCGCAGGATCAGCGCGAACAGCGCCGCCGCGAGGACCAGGCTGACGAAGGAGTGGCGGTACGCGAACTGCGCCACCGCGCCCGCGGGCAGCAGGACGACGGCGGCCCGCCAGGCCCGGCGCTTGCGGCGCTTGAGTCCGTGGGCCAGGAGGAGGAGCAGCACGCCCGCGCTGATGGCGAGGGCGGCGGCGAAGGGGCCGAGGGATCCGGGGATCACCTCGGTGAAGGCGTGGACCCGGCTGTGCCGGAAGCGCGGGAAGACACCCGCGAGGACGTCGAGGAACCCGACGATCATCACGGCCGTGCCTACCAGGCCGGGTACGGCCTCCGGTCGTGGTCCGCGGAGGATTCGGCGGACCCGGCTCGGAACCTGTCCCGACTTATCGCCATCTATCCTGCTAGACATCGCTTCCCGTTGCTCCGCGAGAGATCATTGGCCGAAGGCCGTGACGGCCTCCGGTGTGTGGTGCGTCCAGTAGGACGACACGAAGGGGGAGCGGGTTCACTCCCTCATCGCAAAAACTCGTCCTGCCACTCAGAAAGACGGCTTACTGCTCATGGGTCTCACCAGCAATCTGGTTCTGGCGCTGGCCATCATCGCCGGTGTGCTGCTGTTCGCGGCAACGGTCTGGTTCTGGCCGCGGCTCTCGGGCCGCACGTTCCGTGCGTACACCGGCCGCATCGCGCTCCTCCTGGCGACGCAGCTGGCGCTGTTCTCCGCAGTCGGCCTCGCGGCCAACAAGTCCTTCCTGTTCTACGGATCCTGGGCCGACCTCTTCGGTCAGGAGACCTCGGTGGGCAAGGTCGTCGACCACTCGATGAGCAGCAAGGACATCAAGGTCGTCGCCAAGCAGAAGCTGGACGTCCCGGGGGGTGCCCGGCCGTCCGTCGGCGGTCAGATCTTGAAGGTGTCGATAACGGGCCAGAAGTCGAACATAACGAGCCCGGGCTACGTCTGGCTGCCGCCGGAGTACTTCCAGCCGCAGCACGCCAAGGCCAACTTTCCGGCCGGGATCGTGCTGACCGGCTACCCGGGCACGGCGGAGAACCTGATCAAAGGGCTGAACTACCCCATGACGGCCTTCAAGCAGGCCAAAGCGGGCAAGATGAAGCCGATGATCCTGGTCATGCTCCGCCCGACGGTGGCACCGCCGCGCGACACCGAGTGCGTGGACATCCCGGGCGGCCCGCAGACCGAGACCTTCTTCGCCAAGGACCTCCCGCAGGCCATCACAGAGACCTTCCGGGTCGGCAAGAAGGCCGAGAACATGGCCTTCATCGGCAACTCGACCGGCGGCTACTGCGCGCTGAAGATCGCCGCGCACCACCCCAAGACCTTCGGCACGGCCGTCGGCCTGTCCGCCTACTACGAGGCGCCGAACGACCCGACCACCGGTGACCTCTTCCACGGCGACGCCAAGCTCAAGGACCGCGCCGACGTCCTGAAGAGCCTGGAGGGCAAGGCCCCGTCCGGTACCTCGTTCCTCGTCACCAGCAGCGAGAAGGGCGAGCCGAACATCGGGGACACCCGCAAGTTCATCAAGGGCGTCAAGAGCCCGGACCGGGTCTCCTCGATCATCCTCGACAGCGGCGGCCACAACTTCAACACCTGGCGCCGGGAGATCCCGCCGATGCTGGTGTGGCTGAGCAGCCGGGTGCAGGCCTGATTCCCCGCGCCTGAGCCCGGGCCCCGCGCTCGCGCGGGCCCCCGCTCAGGCCTCCCGCAACTCCGCTCAGGCCTCCTGGAACTCCGCCCGGCGCAGTGCCCGGTGCACGCCCTGCGGAGTGAGGACGCCGACCAGCGCGCCGGACTCCGGATCCCTGACCCCGATCCGCCCCGAGTCCTCCTGGAGCAGCACCGCCAGCGCCTCCCGCAGGCTCGCCCCCAGCGCCACCGACGCGGCCGGATCCCCCTGCCCGTCCACCGCGGCCAGGTCGTCGACCGCCACCGCGGTCACCGCGAGCCGCTTGAGCCCCCGGTCGCTGCCCACGAACCGGGCGACGTACTCCGTGGCCGGCGCGCCCAGCACGGTGGCCGGGCGCGCGAACTGCTCGATGGTGCCCTCGCCGTAGACGGCGATGCGGTCACCGAGCCGGATCGCCTCCTCCAGGTCGTGCGTGACCAGCAGGATCGTTTTCCGCACGGACTTCTGCAGGGCCAGCAGGTCGTTCTGCAGCCGCTCGCGGACCACCGGGTCCACCGCGCCGAACGGCTCGTCCATCAGCAGCACGGGCGGGTCGGCCGCGAGCGCCCGGGCCACTCCCACGCGCTGGCGCTGGCCGCCCGACAGCTGCTGCGGGTAACGGCCCCCGTAGGTGGCCGGATCCAGGCCCACCAGTTCGAGCAGCTCGGCCGCCCGGGCGCGCGCCTTGGCCTTCGGCGTGCCGATCAGCTGGGGGACGGTCGCGGTGTTCTCCAGCACCGTCTTGTGCGGGAAGAGCCCGACCTGCTGGATGACGTAGCCGATCCGGCGCCGCAGCTCGACCGGGTCGGCGGCCGCGATGTCCTCGCCCTTCAGCAGGATCCGGCCGTCCGTCGGGTCGATCAGCCGGTTGACCATCTTCATGGTCGTCGTCTTGCCGCAGCCGGACGGGCCCACGAGGGTGACCAGCTCGCCCTCGGCCACCTCGAAGGACACGTCGTCCACGGCGGTCGTCCCGTCGGGGTAACGCTTGGTCACATGCTCGAATCGGATCACCGGTCCATCCTTCCCTACCCGTGGAGGGGTTTTGTAAAGGGAGTGTTGCCCCGCTGCGAATGATTCCGGCCGTTGTCGGCGGCGGGGGTTATGGTCGCTGTACACGCGTTCGGTGAGCGGATCGGTGACTGGGGGTGAGCACGATGGCCGGGCAGAGCTGCCTGGTGGCGAACGACTGGATCTGCTGGGACTACGTCACGTCCCGCAGCCAGGAGCTGACGGACGCCACCCTCCAGCACGTCTGGATCACGGTGGTCTCGGTCCTCATCGGCGTCGCGGTCTCCGTCCCGCTCGCCCTGCTGGCCCGCCGCGGCCGCCGCTGGGCCGCGCCCGTGCTGGGCCTGACCACCCTGCTCTACACGATCCCCTCGCTCGCCATGTTCTCGCTGCTGCTGCCCTTCTTCGGGCTGTCGGCCTCCCTCGTGGTGACCGGCCTGGTCCTCTATTCGCTGACCATCCTGGTGCGCAACGTGCTGGCCGGGCTGGAAGGCGTCCCGGAGGAGGTCCGCGAGGCGGCGCGCGGCATGGGGTACGGGCCGGGCCGGCTGCTGTGGCAGGTCGAACTGCCGCTCGCGCTGCCGGCGCTGCTCGCGGGGGTCCGTATCGCCACGGTGTCCACCGTCGCGCTCACCACGGTCGGTTCGATCGTCGGCAAGGGCGGCCTGGGCAACCTCATCGCCCCCGCGGTCAACAGTTCCTTCAAGGCCCAGGTGCTCACCGCATCCGTGCTGTGCGTGCTGCTCGCGCTCGTGGCCGACCTGCTGCTGCTCGGCGTCCAGCGGCTGGTGACCCCCTGGACCCGCGCCGTGCAGGAGGGCTGAGCCGATGGGCGTACTGGGTGAGGCCGCGGACTGGCTCGGGGACGGCGCCAACTGGTCCGGCGAGAGCGGCGTGTGGCACCGGCTCGCGGAGCACGCCTACGTGAGCGGGGTCGCACTGGCCCTCGCCTGCGCGGTGGCGCTGCCGGTCGGTCTCTGGCTCGGCCACCTCGGCAAGGGCGGCGCCCTCGCCGTCAACGTCTCCAACATCGGCCGGGCCGTCCCGGTCTTCGCCGTCCTCGCGCTGTTCATGGTCTCGCCGCTGCGCAGCGCGGGCTACGTACCGACGATCGCCGCGCTGGTCCTGTTCGCCGTGCCACCGCTGCTCACCAACGCCTACGTCGGCATGCGCGGCGTGGACCGCTCGGTGGTGGAGGCGGCCCGGGGCATGGGCATGTCCGGGCGCCAGCTGTTCCTGCGCGTGGAGCTGCCGCTCGCGCGCCCCCTGGTGATGACGGGCCTGCGGTCGGCGGCCGTCCAGGTCATCGCGACGGCCACGATCGCGGCCATGGTCGGCCAGGGTGGCCTCGGCCGCATCATCACGGCCGGGTTCAACACCTTCAACACCCCGCAGGTCATCGCGGGCGCCCTGCTGGTCGCGGCGCTGGCCCTGGTGGTCGAAGGCGTCCTGGTGGCCGTCGACCGGCTGCTGCTGCGCCCGGCGGTACCGGCCGGCTGACAGCGCGTCGGCTGCGGACCCTCTTTTTCTCGTTCGTCATCCTCTGCTTCTCGACTCCTGAACGGAGCAACCATGGGCAAGACCACGCGCATCCTCGGCGCGACACTGGGCGCGGTGGCCCTCACCGCTTCGCTCTCCGCGTGCGGCGGTGACAGCCTGGAGAAGACGAAGGACGGCGGCGCGTCGTCCTCTTCCTCCGACACTTCCTCGTCCGGCGGGGCCAAGGGCAAGCTGGTGATCGGCGCCGCCGGGTTCACCGAGTCGAACGTGCTGGCCGAGCTGTACGCCCAGGTCCTCAAGGACGCGGGCTACGGCACCTCGATCACCACGGTCAACAACCGCGAGCTGTACGAGCCGTCGCTGGAGAAGGGCGAGATCGACATCGTCCCGGAGTACGCGGCCACCCTCGCGGAGTTCCTCAACGCCAAGGTGAACGGCTCCAAGGCGCCCGAGCAGAAGCCCGTCGCGTCCAGCGACGTGACGGCGACGGTCGCCGCCCTGGAGAAGCTCGCGGGTCCGCTCGGGCTCAAGGTGCTCCCGGCGGGCGCGGCGGTCGACCAGAACGCCTTCGCGGTGACCAAGGAATTCGCGGCGAAGAACAACCTGAAGTCCCTTTCCGACCTGGGCAGGTCGGGGGCGAAGGTGAAGATCGCGGCGAGCGACGAATGCACCGTCCGCCCCTTCTGCGCGGTGGGATTGAAGGCAACATACGGAATCGACATTTCCGGTATCGATCCCAAGGGCGTCGGCACCCCGCAGGCCAAGCAGGCCGTCAAGGACGGCGTCGACCAGCTCGTGCTCACCACGACCACCGACGCCACCCTCGACAGCTACGGCCTGGTGCTGCTGGAGGACGACAAGAAGCTCCAGAACGCGGACAACGTCCTGCCCGTGGTCAACGCCAAGGACGCGGGCGCCCCCGAGGTCGCGGCCGCGCTCGACAAGCTCACCAAGACGCTCACGACGGCCGACCTGGTCGACCTGAACCGCAAGGTGGACGCGGAGCGGGCCAAGCCCGCGGACGTCGCGAAGGCCTATCTGGAGTCGAAGGGCCTGCTGAAGAAGTAACCGGAAAAAGGGTCAGGAGCGGCCGCCTCAGGCGCCGTTACACGGTCGATGGCCACACGTCGGGTAACTGCCCGGAAACAGATTGCCGGGCAGTTACCCCACGGGCCCCGTACGCCCTGTAAATTTCTGGCCATGCCCCGTGGACGCCACCGCAATCCCGAACCCCTGCACCGGCTGCTCACGCCGACGACCCTCGCAGGTGCCTCGATCACCAGCGCGGGCGTGGCCTGGCTGCTCGCGGAACCCGTGGCGCTCCGGCTGCTCGTGGCCTTCGCCGGCGCTGCCGGGGTCACCGGCGCCGTCGTCATGCGCGCCTGGGACCGGGCGGCGGGCCGCCGGGTCGCGGAGCTGACGCGCGAGCGGGTCAAGGACGAGTGGCGCACCGATGAGCGGATAGCCGAGCTGGAGTCCGACCTGGAGGAGTCCCGCGCGCTGCGGGCCCGCCTGGACACCAAGCTGCGCGCCAAGCGCGTCGAACTGGCGGGCCTGCGCGGCGAGCACGCCGCGCTGCTGCGCCGGTACGCGACCGCCGAGACCGAGCGGGCCAGCGCGCTGGAGGGCCGCCGGCTGCTGGCCATCGAGGCCGCCGCGACGCCGGCCAAGGCACCCCGGGAACTCCCGCCGGTTTCCGAGGAGCGCACCGCGAGCGGCGCGCCCACCCCGGTGGGCTACGCCCGGGCCAACGCCGCCCTGGCCGCCCTCGCCCGTACGGCGCGGACGGGCGGGCCCGGCGAGCCGACCACCCGGCGCACCCCGCCGTCCGTCCGGGGCGGGGCGGGATCCGGCACGCGGACCGGCACCCCGGCAGGAGCGGGAACGGGATCGGCGGCCGCACCGGAATCCGGCGCCGCATCAGACACGGAGGGCGGCGCCGCGGCGGCGGCCCCGCGCCAGGCGGCCCCCCACTCCCGGCCCGGCCCCGCGGCCGCGGTCCCGGCCCGGCGGCTCGCGGCCGCCGTGGCCCCCTACGCCGCGTCGCGCCGTCTGACCTCCCGCGTCGAGGGGGGCTTCGACTTCTTCGGCACCAAGACCGCCGCCCAGACCCGCGCCGCGATCGAGGCGGTCCAGCACGAGGACCTCGCCGACGTCGTGGGCGCCGAGGCCCTCGCGGCCCACGAGGCGGAATCGGCGGCGGAAGCGGACCGGCCGGAGGCCGGGCCTGCCACCCCCGAACCGCGCGCCGCGGGCCAGGTCATCGACCTGACCGAGCACGACGAGACCGAGCCGATCGACGTCGCCCGGCTGCGCACCGCGATCTCGTAGCCCGGGGGCCGCGCGGCCCCGCCGTGCCCCGGTCAGAACAGCGGGAGCTGGCCCGGCAGTTCGGCCAGGACGAAGCCGTCCAGCGTCGGCGCCGAGGCGCCCAGCACCACGCGCGCCCGCGAGCCCGGGCAGGAGACCAGCTCGCCCCTGCCGCCGGGGGGATCGTGGCGGGCGATCCGGCCGGCGGTCACGGCGCAGTCGCGTCCGCAGGCGGGGCAGGCGCGGCGGGGGGAGTGGGACATGGTCCCAGTCTGCCCCCTCGCACCGACACCGCGCCCATCCGTCGAATCGTCAGACCTGGATCGCAGCCTTCTCCTTGTGGCAGACCGGGGCCGTCGCCCGGGTCCACAGGGCGGTCCGGTCCGCCGCGTCCAGATCGTCCAGCTCCCGCCCGAAGAGGGCCGTCAGGACCTCGAAGAACTCCCCGGGCGTGGTCAGTTCCCGCTTGATCGGATCGGCGTGAGCCTCGACCCGGCTCAGGGTGCGGCCGCGCAGCACGTCCATGCCGGTCGCGTCCCGGCGCAGGACGGCGAGCGTCCGTACGAAGCAGGAGTCGGCGGCGGAGGTCAGCCGCAGGTGCTCGGCCGCGAAGTCGGCCATGGTCGCCGGGGCCGAGCGGAAGTTCATCACCGGGAAGGGGCCTCCGACGTTGTGGAAGCTCCAGCCGGAGCCGTCCGGCAGCGGGGTCAGGGTGTACCGGAAACCACCCTGTGCGTACGTGCCCCCGCGCAGGGGGAGCGGCTGGTACGGCCCGTCGCCGAGCCCGGTGTCCACGAGGTACGCACCGCCCTCGCCGCCGCCCGGCTCCCCCGGCACCCGGACGCTCAGCGCGAGGTGGTTGCCGTTGACCATCCGGGAACCGCGGTCGTCGTCCACGCCGCCGACGTGCCGGGTGACCTCGTAACCGAGCGCTTCGAGGAGCAGCGCGAAGGCGCCGTTGAGGTGGAAGCAGTAGCCGCCCCGCCCGGCGGCCAGCCGGCGCACCGACTCCACGGGGTCGATGCCCGGCGGGCGCCCCAGCTGGATGTCGAGGTTCTCGTAGGGGACGCGCTCCACGTGCGCGCGGTGGAGCGCGAACAGGGCGGCGGCCGAGGGCGGTCCGGGCTCGCCGGTGCCGAGCCGCCGCAGGTACGCGCCCACCAGTGCTGGGCTCAGGCCGGAGGTCATGGCCCCCAGCCTGCTGGCTCGCCCCCCGCTTGTCGATCGTTCGCGGCCGCCGCCTGGGCGGTCCGCGACTACTTGTCGATGTCGCCCACGACGAAGAAGAGCGAGCCGAGGATCGCCACCATGTCCGCGACCAGCTGGCCGGGCAGCAGCACGGCCAGCGCCTGGATGTTGTTGAAGGAGGCCGACCGCAGCTTCAGCCGGTACGGGGTCTTCTCGCCCTTGGAGACGAGGTAGTAGCCGTTGATCCCGAGCGGGTTCTCGGTCCAGGCGTACGTCTGGCCCTCCGGCGCCTTCAGGACCTTCGGGAGGCGCTGGTTGACCGGCCCGGGCGGCAGCTGCTCCATCCGGTCCAGGCAGGCGACCGCCAGGTCCAGCGCGTTGTGGGTCTGGTCCAGCAGGCACTCGAAGCGGGCCAGGCAGTCGCCCTCGCTGCGGGTGACCACCTTGAGGACGTCCTGGAGTTCGCCGTAGGCGAGGTACGGCTCGTCGCGGCGCAGGTCGAAGTCGACGCCGGAGGCGCGGGCGATCGGCCCGGAGACGCCGTAGGCGTGCACGGCCTCCGCCGACAGGACGCCGACCCCGCGGGTGCGGCCGCGGAAGATCTCGTTGCCGTGCACCAGCTCGTCGTACACGGACATCCGCGAGCGGACGTCCGCCACCGCGGCCCGCGCCCGGCCGAGCCAGCCCGCCGGGAGGTCCTCCTTGAGGCCGCCGACCCGGTTGAACATGTAGTGCATCCGGCCGCCGGAGATCTCCTCCATGACCGCCTGGAGTTCCTCGCGCTCGCGGAACGCGTGGAAGATCGGGGTGATCCCGCCCAGCTCCAGGGGGTACGAGCCCAGGAACATCAGGTGGTTCAGCACCCGGTTCAGCTCGGCCAGCAGCGTGCGCATCCACACCGCCCGCTCGGGGACCTCCATGCCGAGCATGCGCTCGACGCCCATCACCACGCCCAGCTCGTTGGAGAACGCGGAGAGCCAGTCGTGGCGGTTCGCGAGCATCACGATCTGGCGGTAGTCCCGCGCCTCGAAGAGCTTCTCGGCGCCCCGGTGCATGTAGCCGACCACGGGCTCGGCGGAGATGATCCGCTCGCCGTCCAGGACGATGCGCAGGCGCAGCACGCCGTGCGTGGAAGGGTGCTGGGGGCCGATGTTGAGCACCATGTCGGTGCTCTCCGCCGCGCCGCCGATGCCGACCGTGGTCTCCGTCATGCGGGCATTCTCGCAGCCCTAGGGTGGGGGGATGGAAACGGGGAGCGCGGGTGGCACGGCGGGTGCGGCGGGCGGGACCGGGTGGGTGGGGCTGCCGCGGGGGCTGCTCACGCTCCGGCGGCTGCTGCTGGTGATCTGGCTGGGGCTGTTCGCCGTCGGTACGGGCGTCCTGCTCGGGTGGCTGGCCGGGCCGGCGCGGGGGGCGTTCGCGCTGGTCTGGGCGGTGCCGGGGGTGTGGTGCTGGGTGCTGCTCGGGCGGAACTGGCGGTCCTGGCGGTACGCCGAGCGCGCCGACGACCTGTTGATCAGCCGCGGGGTGATGTGGCGGCACGAGACGGTGGTGCCGTACGGGCGGATGCAGCTGGTCGAGGTGACCTCCGGGCCGCTGGAGCGCCGCTTCGGGCTGGCCTCCGTACAACTGCACACGGCGGCCGCGACCACCGACGCGACCATCCCCGGGCTGGTCCCGGCGGAGGCCGAGCGGCTGCGCGACCGGCTGACCGAGCTGGGCGAGGCAAGGTCGGCGGGCCTGTGACGCCGCCGACGGGGCCCCCGGCGACCCCTCCCGCCGGGGAACGCAGGCTGCATCCCTTCACACCGCTGCGCCGGGCCTGGGTGCCGATCGGCGGCACCGCCGGTGTGCTCGTCCAGCAGGGCGAGAACGCGCAGGAGTGGCTCAAGGACTCCGCCGAGGGCCTCGGCAGCGGCCTCGGCGCCCTCGTCCTGCTCGCGGTGATCGCCGCCGCCGGCCTCTACGGCTTCCTGAGCTGGCGCTTCACCTATTACGCCGTCACCTCCACCGAACTGCGCATCCGCACCGGCCTCTTCTTCCGGCGCACCGCGCACATCCGCCTCGACCGGCTCCAGGCCGTCGACGTCACCCGCCCGCTGCTGGCCCGGATCACCGGTGTCGCGAAGCTCAAGCTGGACGTCATAGGCACCGAGGACAAGGACGAACTGGCCTACCTCTCCGAGGACGACGCCGTCGCCCTGCGCGCCGAGCTGCTCGCGCGGGCCGCCGGATTCGCGCCCGATGAGGCCGTCGGGGTCGGCGAGGCGCCGGTCCGCGAACTGCTGCGCCTGGGCACCCCGCAGCTGGTGCGGTCCCTGCTGCTGAGCATGGGCGTCTGGGCCGCGGTCGCGGGCGGGCTCGCGGCGCCGGCCGTGGTCTTCTGGCTCAGCTCCAGCCTGTGGGCCGCCGTCGTCACGCTGGTGCCGCTGCTGGGCGCGGTGTGGGGGCGCAGCCTCGGGCGGTTCCTGACCGAGTACGACTGGACGGTCGCCGAATCGCCGGACGGCCTGCGCCTGGACCACGGGCTCGCCGACCGGGCGCACGAGACGGTGCCGCCGGGGCGGGTGCAGACGGTGCGCATCGTGGAACCGCTGCTGTGGCGGCGGCGCGACTGGGTGCGGGTGGAGCTGGCGGTGGCCGGGTCGAAGAACGACGTGCTGGTGCCGGTGGCTTCGCGGGAGGCGGCGTACGGGGTGGTCGCGCGGGTGCTGCCGGGGGTGGACCTGGCCGGGCTGGAGTTCTCGCCCGCGCCGCGGGCGGGGGCGCGGTGGGCCGTGCCGGTGTGGTGGAAGGGGTTCGGGCTCGCGGTGACGCCGGAGGTTTTCGTGGCGCGGTACGGGCGGGTGTGCCGGCGGACGGAGATCGTGCCGCACGCGAAGGTGCAGAGCGTGCGGGTGACGCAGGGGCCGTGGGGGCGGGTGTGGGGGGTGGCGAACGTGCACGTGGACACGGGGGCGAACGGGACGGTGACCGCCTGGCTCCGGGGCGAGGCGGAGGCCGCCGATGTGCTGGCCGCCCAAGCGGTGCGGTCCCGGACCTCCCGGGCCGCGTCCCGCCCGGACCGCTGGATGACGTGACCCCGGGCGGGGTGCGTGGCCCTGGTGCGGGCCGCGACTGCTCGACCCCGGCCCGGGTACGACTGCTCGGCCCCGCCCTCGGGGCCCTGCCTCCGGCGGCGCCTCAAACGCCGGCGAGGCTGGATTTGGCTGGCGTAGTCGGTACCGGAGGGGCTGGATTTGGTTGGCGTGGTCGGTACCGGCGGGGCTGGATTTGGTTGGCGTAGTCGGTAACGGCGGGGCCGGGCGCACATGGTGCCGGGCAGGGAAAAAATCAGCCTCGCCGGCGTTTGAGGCGCCCCCGGAGGGCACGGTGCGCCGCAGGTGTCACAGGGGCGGGGCGGGTGGCCACCGGGCCCGGGCACCCGCCCCCTCGGACCGCTACGTGGCCGGGCCGCTGCCCGCTCGGACCAGGCCCGTTTCGTAGGCCAGGACGACGACCTGGACGCGGTCGCGGAGGTTCAGCTTCGTCAGGATGCGGCCCACGTGGGTCTTGACCGTGGCCTCCGACAGGACGAGGCGGGCCGCGATCTCACCGTTCGACAGGCCCTGCGCCACCAGCAGCATGACCTCCCGCTCCCGCTCCGTCAGCCGCTCGACCTCCTTGTTCTGCGGCTCGGCCGAAGCCGACGGCAGCATCGGGGCGAACCGGTCCAGCAGCCGGCGCGTCGTCGACGGGGCCACCACCGCGTCCCCGGAGTGCACCGAGCGGATCGCCGCCAGCAGCTCCCCGGGCGGCACGTCCTTCAGCATGAAGCCGCTCGCCCCCGCCTTGAGCCCCGAGAAGGCGTACTCGTCGAGGTCGAAGGTGGTCAGGATGATCACCTTGGGGTGCTCGTCCGGCGCGCAGATCCGACGCGTCGCCTCGACCCCGTCGAGCTTCGGCATGCGGACGTCCATCAGCACCACGTCGACCTTCGTCGCCCGCAGCACCTCCAGCGCCTCCAGCCCGTTCCCCGCCTCGGCCACCACTTCCATGTCCGGCTGGGCGGCGAGCACCATCCGGAAACCGGTGCGCAGCAGCACCTGGTCGTCGACGAGCATCACTCGGATGGACATTCGTTACCTCGTCCTCATCGTTGTCCGCGGCTTCACTTCTTCAGCGGGAGCAGCGCGCTGATCCGGAAGCCCCCGCCCGGGCGCGGCCCCGCGTCCAGGGTTCCGCCGACCATACCGACCCGCTCCCGCATGCCGATCAGGCCGTGTCCGGCGCCGTCCGCGCCGCCGTCCTCGTACAGCTCGTGGGCGGCGCCCCGGCCGGTGTCCTCGACGAGCAGGCCGAGCCCGTCGTCGAAGTAGACCAGCCGGACGCTGGCGCTGGCGTCGGGTCCGCCGTGCTTGCGGGTGTTGGTGAGGGCTTCCTGGACGATCCGGTACGCGGTCAGCTCGACGCCGGTCGGCAGCGGCCGGGGGGCTCCCTCGACCTCGAAGTCGACGCTGAGTCCGGCCGTACGGACCTGCTCGACCAGCACCTCGATCTGCTCGACGTCGGGCTGCGGCACGTAGTCCTCGGACTCCTGCGGTTCGCCGGTGCGCAGGACGCCGAGCAGCCGGCGCATCTCGGCGAGGGCCTGGCGGCCGGTGCCGGAGATCGTCTGGAGGGCTTCCTTGGCCTGCTCGGGGGCGGCGTCCATGACGTAGGCGGCGCCGTCGGCCTGGACGACCATGACCGAGACGTTGTGCGCGACGACGTCGTGCAGCTCGCGGGCGATCCGGGCGCGTTCGGCGGCGACCGCGATCTTGGCCTGGGCGGCGCGTTCGCCCTCCAGGCGCTGGTTGCGCTCGATCAGCTGGGCGTAGTACGCCCGCCGGGTGCGCAGGGAGTCGCCGAGCACCCAGGCCAGGGCGAAGGGCACGATCAGCATGAGGACGAAGAAGATGTCGGCGTAGACGTCATTCTTGTCGACGCCCCAGCGCAGCGCCGTGACGGGGGCGGCGAGCAGGCCGAGGCCGAGCGCGGTCCGCGAGGTCCACCGGGGCACTTCGGCGGCCGCGACGGTGTACACGATGACCAGCATGGCCAGGTTCGCCAGGTTGGGCCGGGAGCCGGTGGCCAGCTGGTAGGCGCCCGCGCCGACCGTCAGCCACAGCATGGGCACGGTCCACTTGCGGCGCAGGGACACGGCCGCGGAGAGCGCGAAGACGGTCGGTACGGCGAGCACCCGCGCGCGGGTCGAGTGGTAACTCCCGGATACCTGCAGCATGGCCATCCCGAACAGGAGGACAGCCCAGAAGCCGTCGACGCCCGTCGGGTGTCTGCGGAGGAAATCGTAGAGGCGCTGCACGTAACCCAGAGTAGGGACAGGAGATAGGTGCTGGAGTCAACCACAGGGGCGATCCGTCCTCGGGAGGTGTACTCCCGAAGGTGGAGGCGACCTTAGCCTTTCCGTCGTGAGCACTCAGGGTGAAGGCACGGGGGACGGCGCGGGACCGGTGCGCTGGCGGGTGGCGATGGAGGCCGCGCTGTACGGGCCGGGCGGGTTCTACGTGCGCCCCGGCGGCCCGGGTCCCGCCGGGCACTTCCGCACGTCGGTGCACGCCTCGCCGCTGTTCGCGGGGGCGGTGGCCCGGCTGCTGCTGCGGGTGGACGCGGAACTGGGGCGTCCGGCGGAGCTGGACCTGGTGGACGTGGGAGCCGGGCGCGGCGAACTGCTGACGGGCGTGCTGGGGGCGCTGGCGCCGGAGGTGGCGGCGCGGGTCCGGGCGTACGCGGTGGAACGGGCCCCCGCGCCGGCGGGTCTCGACCCGCGGATCCGGTGGGTGGCCGAGCCGCCCGCCGGGACGCGGGGGCTCCTGTTCGCCAACGAGTGGCTCGACAACGTGCCGCTGGACGTCGCCGAGGACGGCCGGTACGTGCTGGTCGACCGCGAGGGCACGGAGTCCCGCGGCGGCCCCCTGGAGGCGGCCGACCGGGAGTGGCTGGAGCGGTGGTGGCCGGGGGAGCGGGGCCGGGCGGAGATCGGGCGGCCCCGGGACGAGGCGTGGGCGGCGGCCGTGGCGAGCGTGGAGCGGGGGCTGGCGGTGGCGGTGGACTACGCCCACACGCGGGAGGCGCGGCCGCCGTACGGCACGCTGACCGGGTTCCGGGAGGGGCGGGAGGTGCCGCCGGTGCCGGACGGCGGGGCCGACGTCACCGCGCACGTCGCGCTGGACGCGTGTGCGGGGGCGGGGGCGGTGCTGCTGAGCCAGCGGGAGGCGCTGGGGGTGCTCGGGGTGTCGGGCGGGCGGCCGCCGCTGGGCCTCGCCTCGGTGGATCCGGTGGCCTACGTGCGGGGGCTGGCGGCGGCGGGGGAGGCGGCCGAGCTGACCGCGCGCGGGGGGCTGGGGGACTTCGGGTGGCTCGTCCAGCCGGTGGGCCTGGCGGCCTGGCCGGGGTAGCACCGGGCTCCGCCCGGACCCGGTCCTCAAACGCCGGACGGGCTAAAAAGTGCCCGCGCCGGCGTTCGAGGACCCGGGGTGGGTTACTCGGTCACGCCGTCGTGGCCCGCGTGGAGGCCGCCTCCGCTGCCCTGGCCGTTGGTCGGGTGGGAGGTGACCGGCTGGGTCAGGGGCGCCAGGTCGTACGCGTAGTGGCCGACCGCGTTCGCGATGACGTCGACGTTGATGTCGAGCGCCTTCTGGTCGATGTTGGTGATGTCGTCGCCCTTGGCGTGGTAGTTCACGTCGTAGGCGACTCCGGCCGTGCCGCCGAACTTCGCGGCCTGCTCTGCCGTCTTGATGCCCTCGGCGCCGGTGAACGTACCGCCCGAGGGGATGCCGACCGCGATGAAGGGGCCGTAGTCCGAGCGCCCGGAGAAGTCCGTGCCCTCGTGCGGGACCTTCTTGGCGTCGAGGAAGTCGGTGATGCCCTTCTCCAGCTGCGCCGAGCCCGCGGGGCCGGGGCCCGCGCCGGTGGCGTCCGAGTCGTCGCCGTCGTAGACGAAGTACGCGGAGTTCGGCGAGGCGATCATGTCGAAGTTCAGGTAGAGCTTGATCTGCTTCTGCTGCTCGGGGGTCAGCGAGGCGACGTACGCCTCGGAGCCGAGGAGGCCGTACTCCTCCGCCGACCACCAGGCGAACTTCACCTTGTTCTTGACCTTCGACTGGCTGCTCGCGAGCCGCTGCGCGACCTGGAGGATGCCGGCCGAGCCGGAGCCGTTGTCGTTGATGCCGGGGCCCGCCGCGACCGAGTCGAGGTGCGCGCCGAGGAAGACGGTGTTGTCCGCGTCTCCGCCCCTGGTCTCCGCGATTACGTTGTACGTCTTGCGGTTCTCGCGCAGTTCCCGCAGGTCGAGGGTGACCTCGACCGGGGCGGCCGCCAGGTCGGCGAGGAGCTTCTCGCCGTCCGCCTGGGAGATGCCGCCGGTGGGGACCTTGCCCACGGCCGGGTCGCCCAGGGTGCCGTTCAGGCCGCCGTCGGTGTTGTTGAAGATGATCGCGCCGATCGCCCCGGCCGCGGCCGCGTTGGTCTGCTTGACGGCGAAGGTGCAGCCGCCGCGCTTGACCAGCGCGATCTTGCCGGTGAAGGCGCCCGCGGCGAAGTCGCCCGGCTCACAGCCGTTGCTGCCGTCCGCGTCGACGGGCGCGGCGGCCAGCTGGGCGCTCACGCCGTCCGCGGGACCGCTGGCGGTGTAGGTCATGAGGTGGATCGGGACGTCGCGGGGCGCCGCACCGTTCACCTTCAGGGTCTGGGCGATGGCCTCGACGTACACGAAGTCGAACTCGTTCTTCGTGACGGTGTATCCGGCCGCCTTCAGGACCTGGCTGATGTAGGTCGCCGACTGCTCGTGGCCCTTCGAACCGGCCACCCGGGTGCCGTTGTTGTAGTCCGCGATGGACTGCAGGACCTTGAGGTGGCTGTAGGCGCCCTTCCCCGTCGCGTCGGCGACCAGCTTCTTGGCCAGCGCGTCACCGCGCGCGGCGTCGCTGACGGGCGTGGAGGCACTGGCTCCGGCCGGTCCCACGAGCAGCAGGGGCGAGACGAGCGCTGCGGCCGCCAGGGCGGCGGTGGCGGCGGCTATACGGCGTGAGGGCATGCAGAAGTCCTTTCACGACAAGCGGGCGGAGCGGGCGGACTGACCGTCGGACGTCGGCAGTTGGAAGCTCGGCTGAAACTGTGAAGGAGCTGTGTGGCCGATGTGACGCACGTTAGGCAGCAACGACCCGCTATGGCCAGAGTTTTCGCCGATTCCGGTTTATGAATTCCGTATATCGGTACGTCGATACGGGCCCGGCCGACGGATTTCGGCCAGTGCCGGACACCGCCTCCGACCAGCGGTCACCGCAGCAGCGCCTCGATGAAGTCCGCGCCGATGCGGGCCACCGTGGCCAGATCCAACTCATGCTGTACGTAGCGCCCTTGGCGCCGCGTCCGCAGCAGTCCGGCCTTCTTCAGCACGGACAGGTGGCGCGACACCTCGGGCGCGGATATCCCGTACACGGTGGCCAATTCGCTCGTGGTGTACGTCGCCCGCGCCAGACTCCGGCACAGCCGCATCCGCATCGGATGGGCCAGTGCCTCCATGCGCCGCTGGAGCAGTTCCACCGAGCCGGGAGACCCCGGGGACGCCGGGGAGGCGGCGATGTCCGGGGAGGCGATCGGGTAGTGCACCACCGGGAGCCAGCCCGGCGCGTGCACCACCAGCAGGTGCGGCCAGCCGAAGTTCGTCGGGATGAAGACCAGCCCCGTCCCGGCCCGCGGATCGGTCGCGCTCGCCGTGCCGTGGACCATCTTGTCCACCGTGATCACGGTGGCGGCCGGGTCCACGCTCAGCGCCCCCGACACCTCCCTGAGCGCGGCGGGCAGGCCCTTGCGGCGCAGCACCTCCGCCTTGTGCCGGGCGTCCGCGCTCTGCCGCGGCTCGATCCGCCGCCAGGTGTCCGCGAAGAAGGCCTCGTCGCAGTCCTCCAGCAGCCGCCGCAGCCACACCCGGACCCCCGCCGGGTCGTCCAGCAGCCGCACCGAGAAGTCCAGCTGGCGCGGACCGCGCGCCGCGGCCGTTTCCAGGGCCTTCGCCCGGGCCGCGGGGTCGGTCAGCGGGGAGGCGGCGGTGCCGTCGTCGTACAGCTTCAGCCAGCAGTGCTCCAGGGCGGCGAGCACGAAGCGCTCGTCGTCCATCCGGTCGAGCACGTCCAGTTCCTCGGCGAGCGTCCCGGCGGGCCGCCCGGTCCCGCCGGGCACCCCGGCGAACGCCATGAAGATGTCGGAGAAGGAACTGCGCCACATGAAGTCGCACTCCAGCAGCCGGTCGGCCAGGCACGGGTCCAGCGCGGCGGAGGTGGCCGTGACCCAGGAGTGCAGCCCGGGGTGGTGGGCGGGCTGCGAGAGCGCGTGCAGCGCCATGCACAGCTCGGCGAGCGGCGAGGGCGCGAAGGTGATGCGCCCGGTGGGCAGGCCGGCGATGTCGATGGTGACGCTCATGGGCCCATTCTGGCCGGTCAGCGGCCGGACCCGGCGCATCGCGCGCCCCGGCGATGGGCCGATTGACGGCACCCGTCAATCGACGGGCGGGATGCGGCCGACGGAGTGAGAGTGGGGGCATGACCGCCATCGAGCAGTACCTCGTCGACACCTACCGCGCCGCCCAGCAGGGCGCCCCGATGCCGCCCGAGCCCGGCCGCCACGACCTCGCGGAGCTGCGGGCCGCCCGGACCTACGAGCGCTTCCAGGCCGTACTCGACGGCAGGGCGGCGCGCCACCCGTGGCGGGCCGCCCTGCACCGGATGCTGGACCGGATGCGGAGCCGGATGCGGGACCGCCTGCCGCCGCACCACCGCCCGCACCGCACGCCGTCCTGCTGACGGGCCCGGTCGCGGCCGGGGCGCTCCCTGGCGCCGCCCTGCCCCGCGGCGCCGCCCTACCGTGCGCCGCCCTCCTTCGTGCCGAGCCCCTCCACCCGCTCCACGAAGCCGCGCACCGCGTCCCGCACGTCCTGCTCCGTCCACGACAGGGCCTCGCCGGCCACCGTCAGCTCCGCCAGCGCCAGCCCCGGCGGCCCCTCGGCCCGCCAGCGGCCGAACAGCTGGGTTCCGGTCTCCTCCGCCTGCCGCACCGCCGCCTCCGTCAGCGCGTCCGCGTCGTACGCCGCCCACACGTGGAACTGGTGGGTCACCGGCACCTCCGGCACGATCCGCAGCCACGGCAGCCCCGCGTCCTCGAAGCCCTCCCGCAGCGCCCGCGCGACCACCTTCGCGTGGTCCACGTACGACGCCAGCCGCGGCAGCTCCTGCTCCAGCCCGGCCAGCGCGCTCAGCACCTGCGGGTACTGGCGGAACACCTGACCGCCGTACCGGTGGCGCCAGACCCGCGCCTCCTCGATCAGGGAGCGCGGCCCGGCCAGCGCCGCCCCGCTCAGCCCGCCCAGCGACTTGTAGAAGGAGACGTACACGGTGTCGGCGAGGGCCGCGATCTCCGGCAGCGTCCGGCCGAAGTGGACGGTGGTCTCCCACAGCCGTGCCCCGTCGAAGTGGATGACCGCGTCCCGCTCCCGGCCCGCCGCCACCAGCTCCTCCAGCTCCTCCCACGTGGGCAGCAAGAAGCCCGGATCGCGCAGCGGCAGCTCCACCATCAGCGTGCCGAAGGGCTCCGGGTGCTCCCGCACCTCCTGGGCCGTCGGCTGGCGCGCCTCCCGCGTCGGGTACACCGTCCGCAGCCCCGACACGACGCCCAGCGCGCCGTCCTCGTGCCGTTCGGGGTGGCTGCCCGGGTGCAGCGCCACCACCGGATTGCCCGTGCGGGCCGCCCAGCAGCGCAGCGCGATCTGCTGGGCCATCGTCCCGGAGGGGAAGTACGCCGCGTCCTCGGTGCCCAGCAGCTCCGCGACCCGCCCCTCCAGCTCCGCGACCACCCCGTCGCCGTAGACGTCGGGATCCTCCCCGGGGTCGCGGCCCAGCAGCGCCGGCAGCGCCGCCAGACCGGCCAGCTGCTCCGCGAGGGTCTCGGAGCCTGCGCGCGAGAGCCTGCGCTCCGCGCCCCGCCAGGCGTCCCGCCGCCGCTTCGCCCGCGCCGCTTCGTCGTCCGTGTCGTATGCCATGGCCCGATCCTGCCCGACGGCCCACCGGGGCGGACGGGCCGGACGGCCTGCGGCGGCAGGGCCTACGATGGCGGCGTATCGTCCGGTACCCCCCGCGGACTGGAACGGAAGAAGGCTCGCCCCGCGTGAACACACCCCATCAGACGGAGTTCCGGGATCCGTCCGCCCGCCCGGCCCGGCTCACCGTCGGCGTCGTCGGCGCCGGCCGGGTCGGCCCGGCCCTCGCCCGCGCGCTCCAGCAGGCCGGCCACCGGCCCGTGGCGGTCTCCGGCGTCTCCGACGCCTCCCGGCGGCGCGCGGCGGAGCTCCTGCCCGACGTGCCGCTCGTCCCGCCCGCCGAGGTGTTCGCCCGGGCGGAACTGGTCCTGCTGACGGTCCCCGACGACACGCTGCCCGCGCTCGTCGAAGGCCTCGCCGAGACCGGCGCGATCCGCCCCGGGCAGCTGCTCGTGCACACCTCCGGGCGCTACGGGACGGCCGTACTGGACCCCGCGCGGCGCGCCGGGGCCCTGCCGCTGGCCCTGCACCCCGCCATGACCTTCACCGGAACCATGGTCGACGTCCACCGGCTCGCGGGCTGCTCCTTCGGGGTGACCGCGCCCGACGAGCTGCGCCTGGCCGCCGAGGCCCTGGTCATCGAGATGGGCGGCGAACCCGAGTGGATCGCGGAGGAGTCCCGTCCGCTCTACCACGCGGCCCTGGCCCTCGGCGCGAACCACCTGGTCACCCTGGTGGCCCAGGCCATGGAACTGCTGCGCACCGCCGGGGTGGAGCACCCCGACCGGATGCTCGGCCCGCTGCTCGGCGCGGCCCTCGACAACGCCCTGCGCTCCGGCGACGCGGCGCTGACCGGCCCGGTCGCCCGCGGCGACGCCGGTACGGTCGCCGCCCACGTCGCCGAGCTGCGCAAGCACGCCCCCGGCACCGTCGCGGGCTACCTCGCGATGGCCCGCACCACCGCCGACCGGGCCCTGGCCCACGGCCTGCTCAAGCCGGAACTCGCCGAGGACCTGCTCGGCGTGCTCGGCCAGGACGCCGGGCAGCCGCCCGGCCCGCTCGGCCCGGACGACCTGGGAGGGGACCCCCGATGACGGACCTGCTGGCCACCGCCCGAGAACTGCGCGAACTGCCCCGCGCCGGGGACGCCCCGCGCGTCGTGGTCATGACCATGGGGGCCCTGCACGAGGGCCACGCCACCTTGATCCGCACCGCCCGCGAGCGCGCCGGAACGGCCGGGCAGGTCGTCGTCACCGTCTTCGTCAACCCGCTCCAGTTCGGAGCGAACGAGGACCTCGACCGCTACCCCCGCACCCTGGACGCCGACCTGGAGATCGCCCGCGCGGCGGGCGCCGACGTGGTCTTCGCCCCGTCCGCCGACGAGGTCTACCCCGGCGGCGAACCGCAGGTACGGATCAGCGCGGGTCCCATGGGCACCCGGCTGGAGGGCGCCACCCGCCCCGGCCACTTCGACGGCATGCTGACCGTCGTCGCCAAACTGCTCCACCTCACCGGCCCCGACGTCGCGCTCTTCGGGCAGAAGGACGCGCAGCAACTGGCGCTGATCCGGCGCATGGTGACCGACCTGAACTTCCCCGTCGAGGTCGTCGGCGTCCCCACCGTCCGCGAGGACGACGGACTCGCCCTCTCCAGCCGCAACCGCTACCTCGACGGGCCCGGGCGCCGCACCGCCCTCGCCCTCTCCCGCGCCCTGACCGCGGGCCGCGACCGGCTCGCCGCCCAGGCCGCGCTGCGCGAGCGCGCCGAGGCCGGGGCCCCGGCCGGCGACGGCCGGGCCGGAGCGCTGGCCCTGCTCGGCGAGGTCCGCGCCTCGGCCGACGCTCACGCGGTGGCCGCCGCGCGCGGCGGGCTGCCCGACGCCGTACGGGCCGCCGCCCGCCAAGTCCTGGAGGAGGCGGGACGTGACACACCACCCCTGCGCCTGGACTACCTGGCCCTGGTGGACCCCGCAGACTTCACCGAGGTCGGCCCCGGTCACACCGGGCCGGCCGTACTGGCCGTCGCCGCGAACGTCGGCACGACCAGGCTGATCGACAACCTTCCATTGGAGTTCGGAGCACACTCGTGAGCACAGGCAGTGGTGGCGCAGGTACCCCGGCGGGCGGTACCGGCATACGGCTGCACGCCCCCGCCCCCGGCTGGTCCGTCGAGGCGGACGTCGTGGTCGTCGGCTCCGGCGTCGCGGGCCTGACGGCCGCGCTGCGCTGCGCCGCTGCGGGCCGCCGCACCGTCGTCGTCACCAAGGCGCGCCTGGACGACGGGTCCACGCGCTGGGCCCAGGGCGGCATCGCCGCCGCCCTCGGCGACGGCGACACCCCCGAACAGCACCTGGACGACACCCTCGTGGCGGGCGCCGGCCTCTGCGACGAGGGCGCCGTGCGGCTGCTGGTCACCGACGGGCCCGGCGCGGTCCGCCGGCTCATCGACGCGGGCGCCGTCTTCGACACCTCCGCCGAGACGGGCGAGATCGAGCTGACCCGCGAGGGCGGCCACCACCGTCGCCGGATCGCGCACGCGGGCGGCGACGCCACCGGCGCCGAGATCTCCCGGGCCCTCGTGGAGGCCGTCCACGCCGCGGGCATCGAGACCGTGGAGAACGCGCTCGTACTGGACCTGCTGACCGACGCCGAAGGCCGCACGGCCGGGGTCACCCTGCACGTCATGGGCGAGGGCCAGCACGACGGCGTCGGCGCCGTCCACGCGCCCGCCGTGATCCTGGCGACCGGCGGCATGGGCCAGGTCTTCTCCGCGACCACCAACCCGTCCGTGTCCACGGGCGACGGCGTGGCCCTGGCGCTGCGCGCCGGAGCCGAGGTCTCCGACCTCGAATTCGTGCAGTTCCACCCGACGGTGCTCTTCCTCGGCGCCGGCTCCGAGGGCCAGCAGCCGCTGGTCTCCGAGGCCGTGCGCGGCGAGGGCGCCCACCTCGTCGACGCGGACGGCGTCCGCTTCATGGTCGGCCAGCACGAGCTGGCGGAACTCGCCCCGCGCGACATCGTCGCCAAGGGCATCACGCGCCGCATGCAGGAGCAGGGCGTCGACCACATGTACCTGGACGGCCGGCACTTCGGCGCGGAGATGTGGGAACACCGCTTCCCCACCATCCTGGCCGCCTGCCGCGCCCACGGCATCGACCCGGTGACCGAGCCGGTCCCGGTCGCGCCCGCCGCGCACTACGCGAGCGGCGGGGTGCGCACGGACCTGGACGGGCGGACCACCGTCCCCGGTCTCTACGCCTGCGGCGAGGTCGCCTGCACCGGCGTGCACGGGGCGAACCGGCTCGCCTCCAACTCCCTGCTGGAGGGCCTGGTCTTCGCGGAGCGGATCGCCGCGGACATCGTGTCCCGGCCGCCCGCCTCCCACGGGCCGGGCGTCCCCGTGCCCTCCACCGGGCCCCTGCTGCCAGGCGGAGCCCGTACGGAGATCCAGCGGATCATGACCGCGGGCGCGGGCGTGCTGCGCTCCGCCGACTCCCTGCGCGGGGCGGCCACCGCCCTGGAGGACCTGTACGCCGCCGCGCTGCACGACCTCGACGTGCACGGCAAGACGGCCGAGCCCGGCACCGACACCTGGGAGGCGACCAACCTCCTGTGCGTGGCCCGGGTCCTGGTCGCCGCCGCCCTGCGCCGCGAGGAGACCCGCGGCTGCCACTGGCGCGAGGACCACCCCGACCGCGACGACGCGGCCTGGCGCCACCACCTCGTGGTCCGGCTGTCCCGCGCACGCACGCGCGCCCTGGTCGTGACCGCCACCGACTCCGCGGACTTCCCGTCCGTACGCCACCTTCCGGGCACCGACACGATGGAGCAGCAACCGTGAGCACCCCCCAGCACCACGACCACGCCGGGCACGACCACGCCGGGCCCGAGCACGCCGGACTCCCGCTGATCGACGCGGAGGCCGACGGCGCGGGCGGCTGCGGCGACGACTGCGGCTGCGGCGGCGGCGAGGAGTCGGGCCTGGACCCGGCGCTCGCCCAGCTGCTCGCCGACGCCGGCCTGGACCCCATCGAGGTCGAGGACATCGCCCACATGGCGCTCTCCGAGGACCTCGACGGCGGGGTCGACGTCACCAGCGTCGCCACCGTCCCCGAGGACGCCGTCGCCACCGCCGACTTCACGGCGCGCGAGGCGGGCGTCGTGGCGGGCCTGCGGATCGCCGAAGCCGTCCTGTCGGTCGTCTGCACCGAGTCCTTCGAGGTCGAGCGGCACGCCGAGGACGGCGACCGGGTCGAAGCGGGCCAGGTGCTGCTCTCCGTCCGCGCCCACACCCGCGACCTGCTGACCGGTGAGCGCAGCGCGCTGAACCTGCTGTGCCGCCTCTCGGGCATCGCGACGGCCACCCGCCGCTGGGCGGACGTCCTGGAGGGCACCGGCGCCAAGGTCCGCGACACCCGCAAGACCACCCCGGGCCTGCGCGCGCTGGAGAAGTACGCGGTCCGCTGCGGCGGCGGCGTCAACCACCGCATGTCCCTGTGGGACGCGGCCCTGGTCAAGGACAACCACGTGGTCGCCGCGGGCGGCGTCGCCCAGGCCTTCAAGGCCGTGCGCGAAGCCTTCCCCGAGGTGCCGATCGAGGTCGAGGTCGACACCGCGGCGCAGGTCACCGAGGCGCTGGAGGCGGGCGCCGACCTGATCCTGCTGGACAACTTCACGCCGCAGGAGACCGCCGCGGCCGTCGCCGCCGTCGCGGGCCGCGCGGTCCTGGAGTCCTCGGGCCGCCTCACCCTGGAGACGGCCCGCGCGTACGCGGAGACCGGCGTCGACTACCTGGCCGTCGGCGGCCTCACCCACTCCTCGCCGATCCTGGACATCGGCCTGGACCTGCGCGAGGAGCGGTAGATGCTCCTCACCATCGACGTCGGCAACTCCCAGACGGTCCTGGGCCTGTTCGACGGGGAGGAGATCGTCGAGCACTGGCGCGTCTCCACCGACCCGCGCCGCACCGCCGACGAGCTGGCCGTCCTGATGCAGGGCCTGATGGGCATGCACCCGATGCTCGGCAACGAGCTGGGCGACGGCATCCACGGCATCGCGATCTGCTCCACGGTCCCCTCCGTGCTGCACGAGCTGCGCGAGGTCACCCGGCGCTACTACGGGGACGTCCCGGCGGTCCTGGTGGAGCCCGGCATCAAGACGGGCGTGCCGATCCTGACGGACAACCCGAAGGAGGTCGGCGCGGACCGCATCATCAACGCGTGCGCCGCCGTCGAGCTGTACGGGGGCCCGGCCATCGTGGTCGACTTCGGCACCGCGACCACCTTCGACGCGGTGTCCGTCAAGGGCGAGTACGTGGGCGGGGTGATCGCCCCGGGCATCGAGATCTCGATGGACGCGCTCGGCGTGCGCGGCGCGATGCTGCGCAAGATCGAGCTGGCCCGCCCGCGCAACGTCATCGGCAAGTCCACGGTCGAGGCCATGCAGTCGGGCGTGGTCTACGGCTTCGCGGGCCAGGTCGACGGCGTGGTCACCCGCATGGCGAAGGAGCTGGTGGGCCCGAACGGCGACCCGGACGACGTCCGCGTCATCGCCACGGGCGGCCTGGCCCCGATGGTCCTCGGCGACGCCTCGGTGATCGACGAGCACGAGCCCTGGCTGACCCTGATCGGCCTGCGCCTGGTCTACGAGCGCAACGCGCCCAACTTCGAGTAGCCGCCGCTCCCGCGCCGTCCCGCCGCGCCGCCCCCTCGCGCGGGGGCGGCGCGGCCGTTTCCGGCCGGGCAGCGCCGCGCCGGAAACGGGAATTTCGGGGAGTTTTGTCCGATTAGCGCGTATCTTCGGGCCATGCCCACGCCCTACGGATCCCGCGGCGGCATGGCGTTCAGTGCCGCCGAGCTGCACCTGCTCCGGCGCTCGCTCGCCCACGCCCTCCACCCCTCCCCGGCCCCCCTCCCGCTCGGCGAGGTCCAGGACTGCCTGCGCCTGGCGCGGTCGATGGACGAGGCGGTCGCGGAGGCGGGCAGACTCGCAGACTTCCTCGTCGCGGACCTCGCCCGCTACCGGCAGGCCCTGCCGGGCTCCCTGCCCGGCTACCTGGAACTGCTCCGGGACGCCCTGGGCGCCGGGTACGAGCCCGTCCCCGACGACCTCGCCGCGCTGCGCGCGCTGCGCGGCAACCCGGGCGCCGCCGCGCTCCTGGACCGCGCCTGCGGCGTCGCCGAACGCTCCGTACGCCGTCGCCTGACCGCCCCGCGGACCCGGCTGCGCGCCTTGGCCGGGGGCAGGGGGGACGAACCGCCGGCCCGCCCCGCCCCGCCGGAGCGGCCGGGCGAGCAGGACGGCGCCGACGGCCCGGAGCGTCCGGTGCCCAAGCCCAGCGAGGTCTTCCCGCCCCGCCGGAGCCCCGCCCCGCCCCCGGCGTCCCGCCGCGCGGTCGGCTAGCTAGGCTGGGGCCATGGACTACGTCTCCGCGCTCGTGCCCCCCTTCGTGATGGCCGTGCTGTTCATCCTGCTCGTCCGGACGATCGTCAAGAGCCAGGGCGGCGCCAACAAGGCCAAGGAGGACGCCGCGGTCGACGCGGCGCTCGCCCGCGCCGACGCCGCGCCCCGGCAGAACTGACGCCCACCGCGACCCGGGCGTACGGCGCGCGTGCCGTACGCCCGATTTCGTCGCGCGCCCCCGCCGGTTCACCAGGCAATTGCGGACATCCCGCACTATCGTGCTGATGTGCCTCGCCCCCTGGGAGACCTCGAAGACGCCGTCATGACGCGGGTGTGGCAGTGGAACCGCCCGGTCACGGTCCGGGAAGTGCTGGAGGACCTCCAGCGGGAACGGTCCATCGCTTACACGACGGTCATGACCGTCATGGACAACCTCCACCAGAAGGGCTGGGTCCGGCGCGAAGCCGAAGGCCGGGCCTACCGCTACACGGCGGTCTCCACGCGCGCCGCCTACTCGGCCGCGCTGATGAACGAGGCCTGGTCCACCAGTGACAACCCCGCCGCCGCCCTGGTCGCCTTCTTCGGCATGATGTCGCCCGAACAGCGCGAGGCCCTGCGGGCCGCCGTACAGATCGTGCAGGGCGACGCCCCTCCCGCCGCTCCTTCCGAAGCCCCGCCGGCCGCGGAAAGCGACGCCGCCGATACCGATGAGCGGCCGGCCGGCCCGGGGCGATAGCGTCCGGGCATGGAAGGCATGGAAGACGATTCGCGTCGGGACCCGGTCCTGGACGCTGCGAATGCAAAAGCGGTGACGATCCGCCGCGCCCGCACCGGCGACGTTCCGGCACTGCGCCGCCTGCTGGACCAGTACGTACAGCAGCGGATCCTGCTCGACAAAGCGCCCGTGACCCTTTACGAGGACATCCAGGAGTTCTGGGTCGCGGAACGCGAAGCCGACGGGCTGGTCGTGGGATGCGGCGCTCTTCACGTCATCTGGGAAGACCTGGCGGAAGTCCGCACTCTCGCCGTGGACCGGGATCTCCTGGGCGGCGGCGTCGGCCACCGGGTGCTCGACAAGTTGTTGCACACGGCGCGCGCACTCGGTGTCCGCCGGGTTTTCTGCCTGACCTTCGAAGTGGACTTCTTCGCGAAGCACGGCTTCGTCGAGATCGGCGAGACGCCGGTGGACACGGATGTCTACACCGAGCTGCTGCGTTCCTATGACGAGGGCGTCGCCGAGTTCCTGGGTCTCGAACGAGTGAAGCCGAACACCTTGGGCAACAGCCGGATGCTTCTGCACCTCTGATCGGATCCGATCCGCGAACCGATCCGAACCGATCGATCGGAGCGGCTTTTACGGTCCTCCGTCCCCCTGTGGCCTATGTCCGAATCGCGCACGTTTCCCGTCGTGTTGAGTCCCTGAACCTCGACCCGGGGGTTTGTGTTTTTCCGGGAAAAGCGGTTTCCTTTCCGCGTACTGCATTTTCGATGAAAGGAAATCCCGGTGGCACAGAAGGTTCAGGTCCTTCTTGTCGACGACCTCGACGGCGGCGAGGCGGACGAGACCGTGACGTTCGCTCTGGACGGCAAGACCTTTGAGATCGACCTCACCACCGCCAACGCTGAAAAGCTCCGCGGTCTGCTCGAGCCCTACGTCAAGGGCGGCCGCCGCACCGGTGGCCGCGCGGCCACCGCGGGGCGCGCCAAGGGCCGTACGGCGGCCACCTCGGGCAACCCCGACACCGCCGAGATCCGCGCCTGGGCCAAGGCCAAGGGCCTCAGCGTGAACGACCGCGGGCGGGTCCCCTCCGAGATCCGCGAGGCCTACGAGAACAGGGGCTGATCCGGCGCGCCCCGCAGGGGCGCACCGGAGCCGTGGGACCGCCTCAGGCGCGCCCGGTGGCACGCCGTCGCCGCCGCGCCGACCAGGCGGGCGAGATCGGGCCTCGCGCCCTGCCCCGCGATGGGCAGGGCCGGAAGCAGTACGTCACACCCCTGCTCGGGGGGCCGCAGCCACACGGCGGCCCCCCGAGGACTTTCCCCGGCGGCGCCGGGGGGAGCAGGAGCCGTCATCCGGCCGCCCGCACCCAGGGCGGTCAGATCCAGGGCCACACCGCCCCACTCCAGCCAGTCGAGCAGTCCGTCCAGCTCGTCCGCGCTGCCCGCGGCCACCAGGAACCGCATCCTGCGCCCCGTGAGTGCCACCGGACCCGTGGCCAGGGGCCCGTGCAACAGCTCCGTCCCGGCGTCCGCCGGCATGTCCAGCACGTCGAACCGCGTCCCGGTGACCAACTGCGGGGGCGGCCCGCCCGTGACCGTCCAGCCGAGCACGCGCTCGTACCAGAGGGCGTGCGCCGCCTCGGGCGCGACGCGGGGCAGCGGAACGGTGAGGGTCATGCCCGGAGCAACTCCGTGCGCGCCGAGGGGTTACGGCCGCCGGTCACGCAACGCATGCGTGTCGACGCGGAACGTAAACGCCGACCGGGGTGACTTCCCGAATTCGTGCGGGAAGTGTGTTCGCCCTTAGCGGAGGGGCCGGGGGAACCCCGCATGGAGTGTCCGGCCTTGGGGGTAGGAACATCCCTAGTGGAACGGGGCGGGATAGGGGTGGCACCCTGGGAAGACCGGTCCCCGTTCGCCATCGGCGTACACCTGTGACGGGTATCTGCCTGGCCTGCGGGAACATCGTCTCGCACCATCGGGTTGGAGCAGTTGTCGGCTGTGCAAGGCGGAGATTCCCCAGCGAGTGGGGTGAGCCGCGGACGGATGTCGGCAGTTGGAATGAGCTGTCCCGCCCCGCGGGACTAGCATGCGGAAGGACAGGGCGGGGACCGACCCCGAACTGCCCGACCGCTCTGAGGAGCGATAAACGATGTTCGAGAGGTTCACCGACCGCGCGCGGCGGGTTGTCGTCCTGGCTCAGGAAGAAGCCCGGATGCTCAACCACAACTACATCGGCACCGAGCACATCCTCCTGGGCTTGATCCACGAGGGTGAGGGTGTCGCCGCTAAGGCCCTGGAGAGCCTCGGGATTTCGCTCGAGGCTGTTCGTCAGCAGGTCGAGGAGATCATCGGGCAGGGCCAGCAGGCCCCGTCCGGCCACATCCCCTTCACCCCGCGGGCGAAGAAGGTCCTGGAGCTTTCGCTCCGCGAGGCCCTCCAGCTCGGCCACAACTACATCGGCACCGAGCACATCCTGCTCGGCCTGATCCGCGAGGGCGAGGGCGTCGCCGCCCAGGTCCTGGTGAAGCTGGGCGCCGATCTCAACAGGGTCCGGCAGCAGGTCATCCAGCTGCTCTCCGGTTACTCCGGGGGCGGCAAGGAAGCGGCCACGGCCGGCGGACCGGCCGAGGGCAGCCCCTCGACCTCCCTGGTCCTCGACCAGTTCGGCCGCAATCTCACCCAGGCGGCCCGCGAATCCAAGCTCGACCCGGTCATCGGGCGCGAGAAGGAGATCGAGCGGGTCATGCAGGTGCTGTCCCGCCGGACCAAGAACAACCCGGTCCTCATCGGCGAGCCCGGCGTCGGCAAGACCGCCGTCGTCGAGGGCCTGGCCCAGGCGATCGTCAAGGGCGAGGTGCCCGAGACCCTCAAGGACAAGCACCTCTACACCCTCGACCTCGGTGCGCTCGTCGCCGGTTCCCGCTACCGCGGTGACTTCGAGGAGCGCCTGAAGAAGGTCCTCAAGGAGATCCGCACCCGCGGCGACATCATCCTGTTCATCGACGAGCTGCACACGCTCGTCGGTGCGGGTGCCGCCGAGGGCGCCATCGACGCCGCTTCGATCCTGAAGCCCATGCTGGCCCGTGGTGAGCTGCAGACCATCGGTGCCACCACGCTGGACGAGTACCGCAAGCACCTTGAGAAGGACGCGGCGCTGGAGCGCCGTTTCCAGCCGATCCAGGTGGCGGAGCCTTCCCTCCCCCACACGATCGAGATCCTCAAGGGCCTGCGCGACCGCTACGAGGCCCACCACCGCGTCTCCATCACGGACGAGGCCCTCGTGCAGGCGGCCACCCTGGCCGACCGGTACATCTCGGACCGCTTCCTCCCGGACAAGGCGATCGACCTGATCGACGAGGCCGGCTCCCGGATGCGCATCCGCCGGATGACCGCGCCGCCGGACCTCCGCGAATTCGACGAGAAGATCGCGAACGTCCGCCGCGACAAGGAGTCGGCCATCGACTCCCAGGACTTCGAGAAGGCGGCTTCCCTCCGTGATTCGGAGAAGCAGCTGCTGGCGGCGAAGGCCAAGCGCGAGAAGGAGTGGAAGGCCGGCGACATGGACGTCGTCGCCGAGGTCGACGGCGAGCTGATCGCCGAAGTCCTCGCGACCGCGACCGGCATTCCGGTGTTCAAGCTGACCGAGGAGGAGTCCTCGCGGCTCCTGCGCATGGAGGACGAGCTCCACCGCCGCGTCATCGGCCAGAAGGACGCCATCAAGGCCCTTTCGCAGGCGATCCGACGGACCCGTGCGGGTCTGAAGGACCCGAAGCGTCCCGGTGGCTCGTTCATCTTCGCCGGTCCGTCCGGTGTCGGTAAGACCGAGCTGTCCAAGACGCTCGCCGAATTCCTCTTCGGCGACGAGGACGCGCTGATCTCCCTCGACATGTCGGAGTTCAGCGAGAAGCACACGGTTTCCCGTCTCTTCGGTTCGCCCCCCGGCTACGTGGGCTACGAAGAGGGCGGCCAGCTGACCGAGAAGGTCCGCCGGAAGCCGTTCTCCGTCGTCCTCTTCGACGAGGTCGAGAAGGCGCACCCGGATATCTTCAATTCCCTTCTCCAGATCCTGGAGGACGGTCGTCTGACCGACTCCCAGGGCCGGGTCGTGGACTTCAAGAACACGGTCATCATCATGACGACCAACCTGGGTACGCGGGACATCTCCAAGGGCTTCAACCTGGGCTTCGCGGCCCAGGGCGACACCAAGACGGGTTACGACCGGATGAAGGCGAAGGTCAACGAAGAGCTCAAGCAGCACTTCCGGCCCGAGTTCCTCAACCGCGTCGACGACACGGTCGTCTTCCACCAGCTCACGCAGGAAGACATCATCCAGATCGTCGACCTGATGATCGCCAAGGTGGACGAGCGCCTCAAGGACCGCGACATGGGCATCGAGCTCAGCGGTGACGCGAAGCAGCTCCTCGCCAAGCGCGGTTACGACCCGATCATGGGTGCGCGTCCGCTGCGCCGCACGATCCAGCGCGAGATCGAGGACATCCTCTCCGAGAAGATCCTCTTCGGTGAGCTGCGCCCCGGTCACATCGTGGTCGTCGGCGTGGAGGGTGAGGGCGAGACCGCCAAGTTCACCTTCCGCGGCGAGGAGAAGTCCGCACTGCCGGACGTCCCCCCGATCGAGGCCACGGGCTCCGGCCCGGACCTGAGCAAGGGCGCGTAGCGCTCCCGCTCGAGCGGCGGTACGAAGGGGCGGGCCCGGAACCGACAGGTTCCGGGCCCGCCCCTTTGCCGTGCCCCCGCGCTCAGGGCGCCCCCTCGGGCCCGGGGAGGGCCCGGGGGCGCAGCGCATCGGCGAAGGCCCGCGGGCCGGGACGGGCCGCCTCCAGGGCCGTCAGGGCCGCTTGGCCGCGCGTGTCGGGCCGGCCGGCCTGCGTGGCGGCCCACCCCGGTCTCCGCCGCCGCGCGCGAGCCCGGCTCCGCCGACCGGTCTTCGGTCCCGGAACGGGCGGGCCGGAGGTCCTGGGCCGGTGACAAGCCGCACAGGGCAAATCGGACGTACTACGCGCAGTCGTAGACCTCGGGGGCCCTCCGGGGGCGGCTCCGGCCCAGTAAGGACGCGGTCAACAGGCCCGGAGGCCCTCTTCACCGCTACGAGGCGCGGTAGTAATCGGGGGGTTTGGGAAGTTCGCGCGGCTCGGGTTACCAAGGATCCGCAGCCCGGCACACCGCTCAGCGTGCCGGGTCGCCCTGTGCCCCGTGAGCCCGTGATCCATCGACGTGCTCCGCCCCCGTGCTCCATCCCCCGGAGGTTCCGCCATGTCGAAGAGCGCCCGTACCCACCGCATCCGTACCGCCGTCCTCGCCGCAGGGCTCGGGGCGGCCGTGACGTTCGGCGCCGGTACCGCGTTCGCCGACGAGGCGCCGGCCGCGCTGACCGGGACGGCCGGCCTGATCGAGGCCCAGGCCACCGCGCAGGCCGCGGCCGGCAAGGCCGCCGCGGGCAAGGCCGCCGCCTGGAAGGCGCCCGTGGCGTCCTACACGCTGTCCGCGACCTTCGGCAAGGGCGGCAACCTCTGGTCGCACAAGCACTCCGGCCAGGACTTCGCGGTGCCGGTCGGCACCAAGGTGCACGCCGTCCACGCGGGCGTCGTCGTCAAGGCGGGCCCGAACGGCGCCGGTGACGGTCCGGCCTACGGCAACGCGATCGTGATCAAGCACGCGACCGGTACCTACTCGCAGTACGCCCACCTGTCGAGGGTCCAGGTGAAGGTCGGCCAGAAGGTCTCCGCGGACCAGCTGATCGCCCTGTCCGGCAACACCGGCAACTCGACGGGCCCCCACCTGCACTTCGAGATCCGCACCACCCCGAACTACGGCTCGGCCGTGAACCCGGTCGCCTTCCTGCGCCAGGCGGGCGTCCGCCTCTGACGACGGTCCGCCGTCAGCTGATCAGCCACGAGTGGGTCGGCTTGACCTCGCTCTTGCCGCCCTTGACGTTCGCCACCTGCGCGGGCGTCAAGGCGCTGTCCCAGGTGCGGACGTTGTCGATCGCCCCGGCCCACGGGCCGGCCCAGATGTCGTGGTGGCGGGCCCGGCCCAGCTGGATGGGGCCCGGAGCGGCCCAGATCCCGGCCGCCACGGGCACCTCGCCCGCCTGCTTCCCGTCGACGTACAGCTTGATGGTCTTCGTCGTGGCGTCGTAGGTGCCGGTGATCATCGCCCAGGCGCTCGCGGTCTTCAGCCCGTCGGAGGCGACCTGCGCGGTGGTGGCCTCGGCGCCGTCCGTGCCGCTCTGGACGCGGAAGATCCACGCGTTCTTGCCGTTCACCGCCTCGTGGCCCAGCTCGAAGGAGTAGGACACCCCGTCGCCCTGGCTCACCGCGATGTGGCTGCCGCTCTTCGCCGAGGTGTAGACGCGCGCCGAGACGCTGAAGCTCTTGGTGGTGTCCACGGCCTGGCCCGCGCCCTGGGCGTAGGAATTCGCGTTGTCCTTGAACCGGACCTCACCGCGCTTGGTGCCCGTACCCTGCTCGGCCTGCGGGCCCAGCGCGATGTTCGTCGAGCCGGTCCGGTCGCGCAGCAGGTTCGCCTGGCCCGGCACCGTGTGCGGGTCGTCCCAGGCGGGCTCGCTCGGGGAGGCGGAGGGGCTCTGCGAGCCCTCGGCCACCGGCCCGGGCTTCGGGTCGTCGCCGCCGGAGTCGTTCATGAACCACAGGGTCCCCGCGGCGGCCACGGCGCAGACGGCGACGGCGGCGCCGATGATCATCAGGCGGCGCCGGGTGCGGCGGCTCGTGTCCGAGCGCTCCGCCATGGCCTGCCAGTCCGGCTGCGGCGCCGGGGTGAAGGCGGGACCGGGCAGCGGCTCGGGCCGCGGCTCCTGCGGGTAGGGGTCCTGCTGGTACGGGTTCGGCTGCCCGGGCTGCGGAAAGCCGTACCCGCCCGGTACGCCCGCCACGCCCGGTACACCCGGTGCGCCGCCCGGTACGGGCGCCTGCGGATAGCCGTAGCCGCCCGCGGCGCCCGGTCCGCCCGCGCCGGGAGCGGACGGATATCCGTAGCCGCCGCTCCCGCTGCCGCCGCCGCTCGCGTGCGCGGGACCGGGCTGGGGGCTGTTCGGGCGATCCGTACCGTCAGTCATGGCACGGATGTTAAAACATTGCCGCCGCCGCCAGACAGGCCGGAGGCCCATGAAGACGGCGGGACGGCGGCGCGCGTTCCCCTCAGCCCGGCAGCCGGATGATCGGGAAGCTGCCCGTCGCCGTCGGCGCGTGCTCCGGCAGCCACAGCACCGCCACCGCGCCCGCCGCCGCGCCCTCGCGGTCAAGTCCGCCCGGAGCGGCGACGTTTCGGAACGTGAGCCGGGCGCCCAGCACCCGCGCCTGGCCCGCCGCGATGGTCAGGCCCAGCCCGTGGCCCACGCCCGCGCGGTCCGTCGAGCCGGTCCGGAACCGGCTCGGCCCCTCGCGCAGCAGCGCCTCGGGAAATCCGGGCCCGTGGTCCCGGACGCGCACGACCCGGCCCTCGACGTCCACCTGGACCGGGGGGCGCCCGTACCGCGCCGCGTTGGCGAGCAGGTTGCCCAGGATCCGCTCCAGGCGCCGCGGGTCGGTGTTCACGATCTCGTCCGCCACGATCCGTACGGTCGCCTCCGGCATCAGCGAGGCCACCCGCCGCCCCACGAACTCGCCCAGGGCCACGTCCTGGAGCTCGGCCCGCTCGGACGCGCTGTCCAGCCGGGCCACCTCCAGCACGTCCTCGACCAGCACCCGCATGGCCTGCGCCCGGTCCCGCACCAGCTCGGTCGGCCGCCCCGGGGGCAGCAGTTCCGCCGCCGTGAGCAGGCCCGTCACCGGCGTGCGCAGCTCGTGCGCGATGTCGGCGGTCACCCGGCGCTCGGCCTCCAGCCGCTGCTGGAGCGTGTCGGCCATGGCGTCGACGGCGCGCGCGAGGTCGTCGGTCTCGTCCCGGACCACTCCGCCGACCGCGTCGCGCACCCGGACCTGGGGGTCGCCGAGCGCGACCCGGCCGGCGGCCGCGGCCGCCTTGCGCAGCCGCCGCGAGATCTGGCCGCCGATGAGGACGCCGAGGGCCGAGCTGCCGATGACGACGGCGAGCGATCCGACGACCAGGGCCCGGTCCAGGTCGCGCACCATGTTGGCGCTCTGCTGGAAGCCCGAGTGCATCGACAGCACCTGCCCGTTGCCGAGCGGTACGGCGGCCCACACCTCCGGGGCGCCCCTCGGCTTCTCCTGGATGTAGGTGCCGCGCCGCCCCGAGCGCGCCTTCTCCCGCAGGTCGGCGGGCAGGTCGGGGTCGTTGAGCTTGGCGCCCATGAAGGGCTTGCGGCCGGACTCGGCGTTGCGCGAGACGTACTGGACGCGTTCCAGCTGCGCCTCGCGGGCGCTCTCCAGCATCGACACCCGGGCGGCGCTGTGCACCACCAGGCTCAGCGCGAGCGCCGTCAGCGCACCCACGGCCGCGATGGCGAGGGTGATCTTCCAGCGGATGCCGGTGCGGAAGGTGAAGCTCCTCATGCCTTCAGCTTGTATCCGAAGCCACGGACCGTCTCGATCCGGTCCTGTCCGATCTTGGTCCGCAGCCGCTGGACATGGACGTCGACGACCCGCGTGTCACCGCCCCAGTCGTAGTCCCAGACGCGCTCCAGCAGCCGGTCCCGGGACAGGACGGTGCCGGGCGCGGAGGAGAACTCCAGCAGCAGCCGCATCTCGGTCGGCGTCAGCGCCACCGGGGCTCCGGCCTTGAGCACCTCCATGCCCTCGGTGTCGACCTCCAGGTCGCCGAAGGAGAGCACCCCGCGCTCCCCGGCCGGGTCGCCGTCGGAGCCGGGGCCGCCGCCGTTCGGGCCGCCCGCGTGACCGAAGCGGCGCAGGACGGCGCGGATCCGGGCCACCAGGACGGAGCCGTCGAAGGGCTTGGTGACGTAGTCGTCGGCGCCGGCCTCCAGGCCGAGCACCACGTCGATCGAGTCGGCGCGCGCGGAGAGCATGATCACGGGGACGGTGGACTCGTCACGGATCCGCCGGCACAGGCTGACCCCGTCCATGCCGGGCACCATCACGTCGAGCAGGGCGATGTCGGGCCGGTCCGCGCGGAAGGACTCCAGGCCGGAGAGGCCGTCGGGCATGGCGGTGACCACGAACCCGTCGCGCTCCAGCGCCAGGGTCGTGGCCTCCCGGATGACGTCGTCGTCCTCCACAAACAGCACATGGGTCTCGGCCATGCCCAGTCGCCTCAGTTCTTCTGCGGTTCAGTTCTTCTGGGGTTCAGTTCTTCTGCGGTGTCACGGCCGGGGCGGGCTGGCTCCCACCACCGCCCACGTTGCTGTACTCCGAGTGCACGCGGTCGTGCTCGGTGAACTTCTCCCCGTTCCAGCGGAAGGTGATCACGTCCTCGCCGGTGGCGTAGGCCTCGCTCTTGACGTAGACCGGCTTGCTCACCACCAGGTCGCCCCGGTCGATCTCCGCGTAGACGGGGGGCGCCTCGTCCGAGAACACATTCTCGTACGCCGCGCCCTCCTGCTTGTACACGTACGTGCCCACGCCGATCGCGTCCGCGCAGGACAGGACGTTGACGACCAGGTCGGGCGCGGTGCTCCCGGTGACCTTGCCGTAGCTGACGTCGACCGGGTACTCCTTGCCCGAGCAGGGCTTCAGGTCCTTCTTGACCGCGTCGCTGACCTTGGGATCGGCCTTCACCAGGGCGACCACGTCCTGGACCTTCTTGAAGGACGACGCGGACGGCTGGCCGGCCGCGGTGGGCGGCGCCGTCTTCGACACGGACTCGGTGCGCGCCGGGCCGCCGTCCCGCAGCCCGGTACCGCCGGTGGAGCAGCCGACCGCGAACAGCACAGTGCCGACGAGGATGACCATCCCCGTCGACATCAGTACCAGCGGGCTCCTGCCCCGTAGGCCTGTCAGGCCGCGCACCGCTCCCGCCCCTCGTACCGCACGGTGTGGTCACCGCGCTCCAGCGCCCGCATGTCCAGGTCCCGGCTCTCCAGCTCCTGGCGCAGGCGGGCCAGCGCACGGTGCAGCGTGCTCTTCACGGTACCGGCCGACATGCCGAGCGCCGCGGCCGTCTCCTCGGTGCTCATCTGCTCCCAGTGTCGCAGCACGACCACGCTGCGCTGCTTGGGCGCGAGCACCTTGAGGATGTCCATCAGCAGCGCGCGGTCGGCGCGCTGCTCGGCGCCGTCCTCGACGCGGGCGTCCGGCAGCTGCTCGGTGGGGACCTCTTCGAGCTTGCGGGCGCGCCACCACTCGGTCCGCGTGTTGATCATGACCCGGCGCAGGTAGGCATCGGCGAGCGACTTGTCGGCGATGCCGTCCCAGCGGCCGTAGGTGCGCACGAGGGCGGTCTGGAGGAGGTCCTGCGCGTCGGTGGGGTCCGGGACCAGGCGACGGGCACTGCGCAGCAGCGCGTCCTGCCGAGTGCGTACGTACTCTTCGAATTCGAGTACCTCGCCGTGCGCCATCTCAGACCGCCTCCGCCCGTTTACCGCTCTTCGTCCCGTGCTTGCGGAACCGAAGGTACGGAGCGGTTGTCACGGCACTGTGCGGGTCAGCCTTCGGTGGGAACACGGCTGTCCATAGGTTGTGTAACAGCGCCCGTGAGCTGGGGTTTAGCGGGCTCAAGCGGAATGAGGGAGTCAGCCGAGCGGGAGCCGGTAGGCGGTCGCGAGCGACCCGTCACCGCCGTCGTCCCCGTCGCCGATCGGCTCCACCAGCCCGTCGGCCACCAGCCCGTCCAGCGCCCGGGCCCGCTGCACCGGCTCGTCCCACACGGTGTCCAGCACGGCCCGCGGAACGGGCCCCACCGCCTCGCGCAGCACCGCCAGCAGCCTGCCGCGCACCTGCCGGTCCGTACCGGCGTACGTCTGCCCGCGCCGCGGCGGACCCTCGTGCGCCGGCTTGCCCGCCAGCCGCCAGGCACACAGCCCGGCCACCGGGCAGCGCCCGCAGTCCGGGTTCTTCGCGGTGCACACCAGCGCGCCCAGCTCCATCGACGCCGCGGCCCACCCCGCGGCCGTCTCCTCGTCGTCGGGCAGCAGCGCGCGGGCCAGGCGCCGCTCGGCGGCGGTGGTGGCGTTCGGCGGGTACTCCACACCGGTCGCGGTCCGCGCGAAGACCCGGCGCACGTTCGTGTCCAGCACCGGGTGGCGCTGCCCGTAGGCGAAGGACGCCACGGCCGCGGCCGTGTACTCGCCGATGCCCGGCAGCGACAGCAGCCGGTCGTGGTCCCGCGGTACGTCGCCCCCGTGCCGTTCCGTTATGGCGACGGCCGCGCCGTGCAGCCGCAGCGCGCGGCGCGGATAACCGAGGCGGCCCCAGGCCCGTACGGCCTCCCCGGGCGCCTCGGCGGCCAGATCGGCCGGCCGGGGCCAGCGGGCCAGCCACTGCTCGTACACCGGCAGCACGCGGGCGACCGGGGTCTGCTGGAGCATGAACTCGCTGACCATGACGCCCCAGGGACCTGCCTCGGGACGGCGCCAGGGCAGGTCACGGGCGTTCTCGCGGAACCAGGCGATGACGGGGGCGTGCAGCGCGCGGGCGGATGCGGCGCCGGGCACGGCCGACGCCTCGGACAGGGCGGGGGATTCGGGGGATGCAGTCATGGCAGGGGCAATCCTGGCACGGTTCGCCCCCGCGGCGCGGGCCCCGGACCGGTGAACAGGACGGCGGCGCGGCCCCCGCCCGTACGCGCCGAGCGGATGATCCTACGGACCGGGCCGGTCAGTGCGAGGACCACCAGGGCGCCCACCGAGGCACCCAGCAGCAGGCCCATCGCCACGTCGTGCGGATAGTGCACCCCGACGAAGACCCGGGAGAAGGCCATCAGCAGCGCCAGCGGCACGGTGAGCAGCGCGAGCCGCGGCACCGCCAGGGCCAGCGCGACGGCCGCGGCGCCCGCGATCACGGAGTGGTTGCTCGGGAACGACCAGTCGCCGGACGCCGGGCACGGCACCAGCGGGGCGAGCGCGCCGGAGACGGCCCGGCAGGGCCGCTCCTCGTGCACGCCGCTCTTCGCGACCTCGGAGGCGACGTACGCGACGGCGGTGGCCAGCGGGGCGAGGACGGCCAGGGCCATCGCCCCGTCCCCGCGGGTGCGGGCGCGCCACCAGACGAGGAGGAAGAGCGCGCCGAACACCAGCAGCCCGCTCGTGGTCCACGCCTCGGCGAGGGACCGCACCCAGCCGGGGGTGGTGTGCGCGAAGTCGGTGACGTCTCGGTAGAGGTCGGAACTGTCCATCCCGCCGACCTTACGCAAACGGCCGCCCGGCGCCGCCATCCGGACGGCCTGGATGGCCCGGACGGCCGTACCGGGGGGAGCAGCGGGATGATCATCGCCAAAACACGCCGGACGTGCGGCATGTGGGGCACGGATCGCGCCCCCGACTCTCGTAAAGTTCCCTCCGTGGGATCTCTGCGCAATCCGGTCGGGCCGCTCCCCTCTTCCATCTACTGGCGACGGAGGGCCGTTCTGGCGTCCGTCGCCGCACTGCTGGCGCTCCTCGCCGTATGGACCGTCAGTTCCGGTGGGGGCAAGACCACTCAGAACGGCAAGGGCGGCGGCGGCCCGCACCCGGCGGTCTCCATCACGCCCGGCGCGCCCGGATCCGGGCCGGCGATCAGTCAGGCCCCGGGCGGCCGCGACGAGTCGGGCGCGGGCGGTGCCACCGGGGGCGACCACGGGGGCGCGGCGGCGGGTACCGGTGCGGGCGGCGCGGGAGGCTCGGCCACCGGCAAGAACGGCGAACCGGGCGGCGGCGGTGGCGAGGACGGCACGTCCTCCTCCGGGCCGGGCCGGATCCCGGCGGACTCCCCGCTCCCCACCTGTGCGCCCGGTGCGCTCCAGTGGGAGGTCAAGAGCACCAAGAACGAGTACGAGCCGAACGAACGCCCCCGCCTCGACCTCATCGCCCGCAACACCTCGGGCACCACCTGCAAGGTCGACCTCGGCCCGAAGCAGGCGATCCTGAGCATCACCCAGGCGACCACGGGCAAGACGGTCTGGTCCTCGGCGGACTGCCCGGCGGGAGCGGGCAACGTCTTCCACCGGCTGCCGGCGAACGGCGAGACGACGCAGTCGCTGGAATGGGACCGGAAGCCGAGTGTGGCGGCCCAGTGCCAGACGCCTCCGGCGGGGGGTGCGGTGGCCGACACGTACGTGGTCGAGGTCAAGTCCCCCGGCATGCCGGTGGCCCGCACCTCGTTCGTCCTGAAACAGGACTGACCCCGGCCCGGGCCCGCCCCCACCCCAACCGCCGCCCTCAATCGCCGGGCGGGCTGGTACTGCCTCCGGCGGGCCCTCAAGCGCCGGGCGGCTGGGGGTGGGTTGGGGAGCTGCCTTCACCCTGGCCCGCCCGGGTGGGCTGGTGCCGCCTCCGGCGGGCCCTCAAGCGCCGGGCGGCTGGGTGGGTGCGCTCGGGCCGGGCTCGGCGGGCCATCCCAGCCTCGCCGGCGTTTGAGGCGCCCCCGGAGGGCATGCGCGGGGACGGGCGGGGTCGGGCCGCGCCGTGTGACTTCAGCGCCGCCGGCGGGCCATCCCAGCCTCGCCGGCGTTTGAGGCGCCCCCGGAGGGGTGCAGGTGGGGCCACTGCCAGAGGGCGGGGGCACCGGCCCGCAGCCCACGCTCGCGCCGCAGGCTAGACGTAGCGCTCCAGGATCGAAGACTCCGCCAAGCGCGACAGCCCCTCCCGCACCGACCGAGCCCGCGCCTCGCCGACGCCGTCGACGGTCTGCAGGTCGTCCACGCTGGCGGCGAGCAGCTTCTGCAGCCCCCCGAAGTGCTCCACCAGACGCTCGATGATCGCCCCCGGCAGCCTCGGCACCTTCGCCAGCAGCCGGTAACCGCGCGGCGAGACGGCCGAGTCGAGGGTCTCGGGCGAGCCCGTGTAACCCAGCCCCCGCGCCACCGTCGCCAGCTCCAGCAGCTCCGCGTGCGAGAGGGAGTCCAGCTCGGCCAGTGCCTCGTCCACCGTGCGGGACCGC
This sequence comes from Streptomyces sp. NPDC006529, assembly GCF_040611795.1. Taxonomy (NCBI): domain Bacteria; kingdom Bacillati; phylum Actinomycetota; class Actinomycetes; order Kitasatosporales; family Streptomycetaceae; genus Streptomyces; species Streptomyces sp. NPDC006529. The sequence goes on from NZ_JBEXPB010000008.1 coordinate 198,335, forward strand.
TTCGCCGTCGGCTCCGGCACGTAGTCCCGGATGACCAGTTCCCGCTCCTGCTCGATCCCGACCGTCAGCTCGTCCAGCTGGAGGGACAGCAGCCGCCCGTCGGTGCCCAGCTCCACCACGTACTCGGCGATCTCGGTCGCGATCCGCCGCACCATCTCCAGCCGCTGCGCGACCGCCGTCACGTCCCGGACCGTCACCAGGTCCTCGATCTCCAGCGCCGACAGCGTGCCCGCGACCTCGTCGAGCCGCAGCTTGTACCGCTCCAGCGTGGCCAGCGCCTGGTTGGCCCGGGACAGGATCGCCCCGGACTCCTCCAGCACGCGCCGCTCGCCGTCGACGTACAGCGCGATCAGCCGCATCGACTGCGACACCGAGACGACGGGGAAGTTGCACTGCTTGGAGACGCGGTCGGCCGTGCGGTGCCGGGTGCCCGTCTCCTCCGTGGGGATCGAGGCGTCCGGCACCAGCTGGACGCCCGCCCGCAGGATCTTGGTGATGTCCTTGTCCACGATGAGCGCCCCGTCGAGCTTGCACAGCTCGCGCAGCCGGGTCGCGGTGAACTCCACGTCCAGCACGAAACCGCCGGTGCACATCGCCTCGACGCTCTTGTCCATGCCGAGGACGATCAGACCGCCCGTGTTGCCGCGCAGGATCCGCTCCAGGCCGTCGCGCAGCTGCTGACCAGGTGCGACCGCGCTCAGCGAGGCCCGCATGAGGGCCTCCTGCTTGCTGCCTGCGCCGGACTTCCCGGATGCTGCTGCCCCGTCCTTGGCTGCCACTGCACTCCTCCGGTCGCGGGTTCCGCCGCCCCGCACCACGGGCACAGGGGAGTGCGTACGGCCGGGCGGACCAGCACAAAGTCTACCGGCGCGCGCCACACCCCCGCCGTGGCTTGGCCACTACGGTCCTCAGCGGGCCCCGGACGGGCCCCCTGACCAGCGCCTTACGCCCCCGTCAGGCCTCGCTCTTGGCGGGCGTCCGGCTCCGGCCGCGCGGCAGCACCCGCAGCGCGTCCCCCATGTCGGCCACCTCGATGACCTTCATCCCCGCGGGCACCCGGCCCGGATCGGAGGGGACCAGGGCGTGGGTGAAGCCGAGCCGGTGCGCCTCGGCGAGCCTGCGCTGTACGCCCGTCACCCGCCGCACCTCACCGGCCAGCCCGACCTCCCCGATCGCGACCAGGTTCTTCGGCAGCGGTACGTCGCTGGCGGCCGAGGCGAGGGCCAGCGCCACGGCCAGGTCGGCGGCCGGCTCGGTCAGCTTCACCCCGCCGACGGTCGCGGTGTAGATGTCCCGCTTGCCGAGCGCGGTGATCCGGCCGCGCTGCTCCAGTACGGCCAGCATCATCGAGACCCGGGAGGTCTCCAGCCCGGAGGTGGTCCGCCGGGGCGAGGGGATCTGCGAGTCGACGGTCAGCGCCTGCACCTCGGCGACCAGCGGCCGCTTGCCCTCCAGCGTCACCGTCAGGCAGGTGCCCGGCACCGCCTCCGCGCGCCGGGTCAGGAACAGGCCGCTCGGGTCGGCGAGCCCGGTGATCCCCTCGTCGTGCAGTTCGAAGCAGCCGACCTCGTCGGTGGTGCCGTACCGGTTCTTGATGCCGCGGACGAGGCGCAGCCGCGCGTGCCGGTCACCCTCGAAGCTGAGCACCACGTCGACGAGGTGCTCCAGCAGCCGCGGTCCGGCGATCGCGCCGTCCTTGGTGACGTGCCCGACGAGCAGCGTGGACATCCCGCGCTCCTTGGACGCGCGGATCAGCGCCCCCGCGACCTCGCGGACCTGGGCCATGCCACCGGGCGCGCCGTCGATCTCGGGGGAGGCGATCGTCTGTACGGAGTCGAGGATCAGCAGCGACGGCTTGACCGCGTCCAGGTGTCCGAGCACCGCCGACAGGTCGGTCTCGGCCGCGAGGTAGAGGTGGTCGTCGATCGCGCCGATCCGGTCGGCGCGCAGCCGCACCTGGCTGGCCGATTCCTCGCCCGTCACGTAGAGGGTGCGGTGTTCGTCGCTCGCGGCCTTCGCGGCGACGTCCAGGAGGAGCGTGGACTTGCCGACGCCGGGCTCCCCGGCGAGCAGCACCACGGCGCCGGGGACGAGACCGCCGCCGAGCACCCGGTCCAGTTCGTCGACGCCGGTGGAGCGGGCCGTCGCCTGGCGGCCGTCGACCTGACCGATGGGGACGGCGGCGGTGGACACGCGGCCGGCCGCGGTGGTCCGTACGGCGGGCGCGCCCGTCTCCTCGACCGTCCCCCAGGCCTGGCACTCGGGGCACCGGCCGAGCCACTTCGCGGTGGTCCAGCCGCATTCGGTACAGCGGTAGGACGGCCGGTCCTTGGCGGATGAACGGGATGTACGGGCTGCTGCCATGGCGCCAACGGTAACGGCCGCCACCGACAGCCCGGCCCGGACCGCCGCCCGGCCCCCACCCGGACCGCCGTTGCTACCGGCGTCAGGGCCGCCGTCAGCAACGACACGATCTCTTCACCCGTAAGGGCTAAAAGTGCCGAAGGCTTCCGGGCCCTCGCCGGTGCGCCGCCTACGGTCACGAGGTGAACAGCAGCAACCACGGAACCCCCACGACACGCACCGGCGCACACCGGGCGCACGGGCGCACTCCCTCCGAAGGGGAGCAGCCGCCCTCCTTCCGCCACGAGCCCTACCTGGACGGCCTGTTCACCTATTGCCTGTCCGTCCTCTGCGACCACGACAGCGCCACCGACGTGCTGGGCGAGGTCCTGGCCGTGGCCGAGCGGAATCCGGGCCGCTGCCCGGACGAAGGCGACCGCCGGGCCTGGCTGTACGCGCTGGCCCGGTGGGGCTGTCTGCGCAGGCTGTCCGAGCAGCGGCGCGCCCGGCACGCCCCCGCGGGGGCGCACACCGCACGGCGTACGCCGGAGCACACCGCGACCGGCCGTGCGCCGGGTGCGGACCACCCCGGCACGCCCCCCGAGGCGGATCCGCAGCTCCCCGCCGGGGAGCCCGCCGGACCGGCCGACGGGCTCGACGTCACCGCGTACCGCCGTACCGAGCTGGCCCGCCTCGCCTGGCCCGAGGCCGCCGGGACCACCCCCGAGCAGCGCGAGGCCCTCGAACTTGCCGTCCGCCACCGGCTGACCGTCAGCGAACTCGCCGCCGTCCTCGGCACCCCGGCCACCGCCGCCCGCGACCTGCTCACCGGCGCCGCCTGCGAGGTCGAACGCACCCGCGCCGCCCTCGCCGTCGTCGAGAGCGGCAACTGCCCCGCCGTCTCCCGGCTCACCGGCGACAGCCAGGTGCTGCTCTCCAGCACTCTGCGGGCCGAACTCGTCCGCCACGTCGACGACTGCCCGCTCTGCCGCCGCGTCGCCGAACGCGTCGGCGCGGCCGCCCCCTGGCCCGGCTCCGGCGGGGTCGCCGCGGGCGCCCTCCCGCTCGTCCCGGCCCCCCGGACGGGGGTGCGCACCGCGATGCTGCGGTCCGCCCGGGTCCGCGGCCGCGCGGGAGCCCCGCGCTTCGCCCGGACCGGTTTCCCCCTCGACCCCAAGGACCGCGCCGCCCGCCGCGAGCGGATCCGGGCCCGCGCGGTCACCACCACCGTGGTCGCCACCGTGGTCGCGGCCCCGGTCCTGGCCCTCTGGGCCGCATACCGGGACGCCCCCAGCACCGGCGAGCCGGCCGGCAACGCCAGCACCCGCATCTCCGCCGGCGACCTACAGATCCCGCCCCACGCGGACGGCCACCCCTACGCCGCCTACGAGAACGCGGGCAACACCCGCACCACCGGCGCCGAGCCCCGCTTCACCGAGGGCGACGAGGTATCGGACGTCTCCGTGAAGGTGATCAGCAGCGGCGCCCCGCCGAGCCCCGCCCAGCCCGGCTCCCCGGGCCGCCTCACCGTCACCGCGGGCTCCCGCGCGGCGGTCACCCTGCTCCTGCTCACCGCCTCCGGCGGCGCCCCCGTCGAATGGCGGCTCTGGACCGACGCGCCCTGGCTCCGCGCGAGCCGCACCGCGGGCACCCTGGCCCCAGGAGAATCGGTCACCCTGCGGATCGTCGTGGACCCCGACGCGCAGCCGGTGGGCGCCTGGACCGCCCGGGTCGGCGTGGACCCGAGCGGGGCCGTGATCTCGGTCTCCGGCCGCGGCCGCCCGGCCCCGCAGCCCAGCCAGACGCCGCCGACGGACCCGACGCCGACGCCCCCCACACCGACGCCGACCCCGACCCCGACGCCCACACCCACGCCGACACCGACCCCCACGCCGACGCCGACCGCGTCGCAGGGACCGGTTTCCCCGCCCCCGGACCCCGGGCCGTCGCCGTCCTCCTGACCTATCCCGCCCTACTTCCCCTTGGCCGGCTTCCCCTTGACCTGCGGCTTCTCGACGCGCGGCTTCTCGGCCCGCGTCGCCCCGGCCCGCTGCGTCACGTCCACGACCGGCGGGTCGGCGGGGTGCGGGGCCATCGGCAGCAGGGACGCCAGCCGCGCCTCGCACAGGGCCGCCAGCGCCGCGTAGCCCTCCTTGCCCATCAGCTCCGTCAGCTCCGGCCGGTAGGTCACGTACACCGGGTCACCCGCGCCGTGCGCGGACGTCGCCGAGGTGCACCACCAGTGCAGGTCGTGGCCGCCCGGGCCCCAGCCGCGGCGGTCGTACTCGCCGATCGACACCTGGAGCACCCGTGTGTCGTCCGGCCGGTCGATCCACTCGTACGTCCGCCGCACCGGCAGCTGCCAGCACACGTCCGGCTTCGTCTCCAGCGGTTCGCGGCCCTCCCGCAGCGCCAGGATGTGCAGCGAGCAGCCCGCGCCCGCCGGGAACCCGGGCCGGTTCTGGAAGATGCACGACCCCTCCCACCGCCGGGTCTGCCGCTCGCCGTCCTCGTCCTTCTGGACCCAGCCGGACTCGGTGCCCACATCGTGGAACTGCCACAGGTCCGGCGTCAGCCGCGCCACGTTCTCGGCGACCCGCTTCTCGTCGTCCTCGTCGGAGAAGTGCGCGCCGAGCGTGCAGCAGCCGTCGTCCGCGCGCCCCGCCTGGATGCCCTGGCAGCCGCTGCCGAAAATGCAGGTCCAGCGGGAGGTGAGCCAGGTCAGGTCGCAGCGGAAGACCTGCTCGTCGTCGGCCGGATCGGGGAACTCGACCCAGGCCCGGGCGAAGTCGAGCCCGACCTCGTCCGCCACGCTCGTCTTGCCGGTCTTCTTGGTCCCGCTCTTGCCGGCCTTCTTCGTATTGGGCACAAACCCAAGCCTAAGCCGCCCTTACGTCACGCCTACGCCTGCGGCCCAGTAGCGTTTCGCGCATGAGACTCGGTGTCCTAGACGTGGGTTCGAACACGATCCACCTGCTGGTGGTGGACGCGCACCCCGGCGCGCGCCCCCAGCCGGCCCACTCCCACAAGGTCGAACTGCGGCTGGCGGAGCTGCTCGACGAGCACGGCGCGGTGAGCGCCGAGGGCGTGGAGCGGCTCGTCGCGGTGATCGCGGGCGCGGCGCAGGCGGCCGAGGACAAGGGCTGCGAGGACGTCCTGCCCTTCGCCACCAGCGCGGTGCGGGAGGCGGCGAACGCCGAGGAGGTGCTGACCCGGGTCCGCGAGGAGACCGGCGTCGACCTCCAGGTCCTCAGCGGCGCGGACGAGGCCCGGCTGACGTTCCTCGCCGTACGCCGCTGGTTCGGCTGGTCGGCGGGCAAGCTGATGGTGCTCGACATCGGCGGCGGCTCCCTGGAGATCGCCTCCGGCATCGACGAGGACCCCGACACCGCGGTGTCCCTGCCGCTGGGCGCGGGGCGCCTCACCTCGGGCTGGCTGCCGGGGGACCCGCCGGACCCGGCGGACATACGGGCCCTGCGCCGGCACGTACGGGCCGAGATCGCGCGGACGGTCGGCGAATTCAGCCGCTCGGGCGCGCCGGACCACGTCGTGGCCACCTCCAAGACCTTCCGGCAGCTGGCCCGGATCGCGGGCGCGGCGCGCTCGGCGGACGGCCTGTTCGTGCCGCGGGGGCTGACCCGCAAGTCCCTGACGGAATGGCTGCCGCGGCTCGCGGAGATGACCACGACCCAGCGGGCCGCCCTTCCCGGCGTCTCGGAGGGGCGCGCGGCGCAGCTGCTGGCCGGGGCGATGGTCGCCGAAGCCGCCATGGACCTCTTCGGTATAGAGGACCTCGAAATCTGCCCCTGGGCCCTCCGCGAGGGCATCATCCTCCGCCGCCTGGACCACCTCCCCACCTGACCCGCCGACCCCTGCGGGGGCGCCTCAAACGCCGGCGGGGCTGGATGTGCCCCGGCCAAATCCAGCCCGCCCAGCCCCGGCCAAATCCAGCCCGCCCGGCCTTTGAGGGCGACGCCGAAGGCGCCGACGGCCCGCGGGGCAGAAACCCAGCCCGCCCAGCCCCGGCCAAATCCAGCCGCCCGGCGTTTGAGGGCCCGCCGGAGGCACAATAAGCCCGCCCGGCGCTTGAGGGCACAGCCGCACCAGCCGCCCCCGCGGCACCCCGCGGCGGCCCGGGTCCGGGCGGAGCCCGGTGCGGGGGGCGGGGGCCGCGCCCCCGTACCCTGTCCCCGTGGCAGAACCAGTGCGCATCCCGGACGCGAAAGTCGCCCTCTCCACCGCCTCCGTCTACCCGGAGTCCACGGCGACCGCCTTCGAGATCGCCGCACGCCTCGGCTACGACGGCGTAGAGGTGATGGTCTGGACGGACCCCGTCAGCCAGGACATCGAGGCCCTGCGCCGCCTCTCCGACCACCACGGCGTCCCGATCCTCGCGATCCACGCCCCCTGCCTCCTCATCACGCAGCGCGTCTGGTCCACCGACCCGTGGACCAAGCTCCAGCGCGCCCAGGCGGCAGCCGAAAAGCTCGGCGCGAGCACGGTCGTCGTCCACCCCCCCTTCCGCTGGCAGCGCCAGTACTCCCGCGATTTCGTCTCCGGCATCTGGCGGATGGCGGACGAGACCGACGTCCGTTTCGCGGTCGAGAACATGTACCCCTGGCGCTACCGCGACCGCGAGATGCTCGCGTACGCCCCCGAGTGGGACGTCACCAAGGACGACTACCGGCACTTCACCGTCGACCTGTCCCACACCGCGACCGCCCGCACCGACGCCACCGCGATGGTCGACCGGATGGGCGAGCGCCTGGCCCACGTCCACCTCGCCGACGGAAACGGCTCCGCCAAGGACGAGCACCTCGTCCCCGGCCGCGGCACCCAGCCGTGCGCCGAACTGTTGGACCGCCTCGCCCGTACCGGCTTCGACGGCCACGTCGTCATCGAGGTCAACACCCGCCGCGCCATGTCCGCCGCCGAGCGCGAGGCGGACCTCGCCGAGGCCCTCGCCTTCACCCGCCTGCACCTGGCCAGCGCCGGCACGGCCACCGGCACCGGCACGGCCACCGGCACCGGCTCCACTCCGGGCCCCACCCCCGGCCCCGCCACCAGGGCCCCGCGCCGATGACGGACGCCCCCGAGGGACGCGCGAAGCGCCGCGGCCCCGGCCGCCCCCGCCAGGACGAGGCCGGCGACGGCCCCGGCACCCAGGAGCGGATCCGCCTCGCCGCCCGCTCCGAGTTCGCCGAACGGGGCTACGACAAGACGTCCGTACGCGGCATCGCCAAGGCCGCGGGCGTGGACCCGGCGCTGGTCCACCACTACTTCGGGACCAAGGACGACCTCTTCGCCGCCGCGATCGAGATGAGCATGGAACCCGCCCTCGTGGTCCCGGCCATCGTCGGCGAGGGCCCCGACGGCATCGGCGAGCGCCTCGCCCGCTACTTCCTGGGCATCTGGGAGAACCCCGTCTCCCGCGCCCCGCTGCTGGCGGTGATCCGCTCCGCGCTGACCCACGAGGCCGCGGCGAAGGTGCTGCGCCGCCTCATCCTGCGCCGGGTCCTGGAGCGGGTCGCGGCCGACCTCGACGTCCCCGACCCCACCTTCCGTGCCGAGCTGGCCGCCTCGCACATGGTGGGCATCGCCCTGCTGCGGTACGTCGTCCAGGTCGAGCCCCTCGCCTCCGCCGACCCGGAGGACATCGTCACGCTGGTCGCGCCCACCCTCCAGCGGTACCTGACCGAGGCGTGAATCCCTCGTCCCGGCATACGGACACCCTGTCCGGATCCCGGGCGGCAGGCGTAGCCTCGTAATCTGAGCCAGTCGTCTCTGACCGGTGCTGTGTGAGCGCCGTCCGAGCGCCCATCCGAGCGCCACCTATGGGGAGTGAACCCGATGCCCGAGCTGAGGTCCCGCACCGTCACCCACGGCCGCAACATGGCGGGCGCGCGCGCCCTTATGCGGGCGTCGGGCGTAGCGAGCGCCGACATCGGCAAGCCGATCATCGCGGTCGCCAACTCCTTCACGGAGTTCGTCCCCGGGCACACCCACCTCGCCCCGGTCGGCCGGATCGTCTCCGACGCGATCCTGGCAGCGGGCGCCATTCCGCGCGAGTTCAACACGATCGCGGTGGACGACGGCATCGCGATGGGCCACGGCGGCATGCTGTACTCCCTCCCCTCCCGCGACCTCATCGCGGACTCGGTCGAGTACATGGTGGAAGCGCACTGCGCCGACGCCCTGATCTGCATCTCGAACTGCGACAAGATCACCCCGGGCATGCTGATGGCCGCCATGCGCCTCAACATCCCGGTCGTCTTCGTCTCCGGCGGCCCGATGGAGGCCGGTCAGGCCACCCTCGTCGACGGCACCGTCCGCAAGCTCGACCTCATCGACGCGATGGTCGACGCCTCGAACGAGAACGTCTCCGACGAAGACGTCCTGCGCATCGAGGAGAACGCCTGTCCCACCTGCGGCTCGTGTTCCGGCATGTTCACCGCCAACTCGATGAACTGCCTCGCCGAGGCCATCGGCCTCGCCCTCCCCGGCAACGGCTCCGTCCTGGCCACGCACACCGCCCGCAAGGCGCTGTACGAGAACGCGGGCCGGACGATCGTCGAGATCACCAAGCGCCACTACGAGCAGGACGACCACTCGGTCCTGCCGCGCTCCATCGCCACGCGCGAGGCCTTCGAGAACGCCATGGCCCTCGACATCGCCATGGGCGGCTCCACCAACACGATCCTGCACCTGCTGGCCGCGGCGCAGGAAGCGGGCCTGGATTACGACCTCAAGGACATCAACGAGGTCTCGCTGCGCGTCCCGTGCCTCGCCAAGGTCGCGCCGAACGTGGCGCCCGGCGGCACGTACTACATGGAGGACATCCACCGGGCCGGCGGCATCCCCGCCATCCTCGGCGAGCTGTACCGCGGCGGGCTCCTCAACAAGGACGTCCACACCGTGCACTCGGCCACCATCGAGGAGTGGCTCGGCACCTGGGACGTGCGCAGCGGCACCGCCTCCGAGGAGTCGGTCGAGCTGTGGCACGCGGCCCCCGGCTGCGTCCGCTCCGCGACCGCCTTCTCGCAGTCCGAGCGCTGGGACACCCTCGACCTCGACGCCGAGGGCGGCTGCATCCGCTCCGTCGAGCACGCCTACTCCAAGGACGGCGGGCTCGCCGTCCTGCACGGCAACATCGCCGTGGACGGCTGCGTCGTCAAGACGGCGGGCGTCGACGAGTCGATCTGGACCTTCGAGGGCCCGGCCGTGGTCTGCGAATCGCAGGACGAGGCCGTCGACAAGATCCTGCGCAAGGAGATCAAGCCGGGTGACGTCGTCGTCATCCGCTACGAGGGTCCGCGCGGCGGTCCCGGCATGCAGGAGATGCTCTACCCGACGTCCTTCCTCAAGGGCCGCGGCCTCGGCAAGTCCTGCGCGCTGATCACCGACGGGCGCTTCTCCGGCGGTACGTCCGGCCTCTCCATCGGCCACGCCTCCCCGGAGGCGGCCTCGGGCGGCGCCATCGCCCTCATCGAGGACGGCGACCGGATCCGGATCGACATCCCGAACCGCTCGATCGACCTCCTGGTGACGGACGAGACCCTGGCGGCCCGCCGCGAGGCCCTCGGCGGGGTGTACGCCCCGAAGAACCGTGAGCGCAAGGTCTCGGCGGCCCTGCGTGCCTACGCCGCCATGGCCACCAGCGCCGACAAGGGCGCCGTCCGAGACGTCTCCCTCCTGGGCTGACCCCCCACCCGCCCGGCGCGCGCGCCCTCAACCGCCGGGCGGGCTCATGCGACCGCCCGGCGCACCCGCGCGTGCGCTGCCGTCGCCTCCGGCGGGCCCTCAATCGCCGGGCGGCTTGAAGTGGCCCAGGGGCCACACCCAGCGCTGCAGGCCTGGCCCAGGGGTCCTACCCAGCCCCGTCGGCGGCCGCGAGCCCCCTGGCCCGGGGGTCATCCCCAGCCCCGCCGGCGTTTGAGGCGCCCCCAGAGGGCCGAGGGCTGATGTCGGTCTGCGCTCATGCGCATGCGGGTTGCCGTCGCCTCCGGCGGGCCCTCAATCGCCGGGCGGGCTTGGGGTGGCGGGCCACTCCGTCCCAGCCGGCGCGGCCGCAAAGCCGTGGCCCAGGGGCCGTACCCAGTCCAGCTGGCGCGGCTGCAAGGCGCTGGCCCGGGGGCCATACCCAGCCCCGCCGGCGTTTGAGGCGCCCCCGGAGGGTGGCCCCCGGAGGGGGGTCGCGGGGCTAGCGCCACGGGCCGGGGTCGGTGGCGAAGACGGAACCGTCCGGCGCGCAGCCGAAGACGCGCCCACCCGCCACCACCGGCGCAGGCCGCACCGGCACAAAGGTGTGCGCCCCCGTAGCCATCCGCGGAGCGGTCTGCCCCACGAGCCGCCCCCGCACCGCGTCCACCGCCAGCAGCCGCCCGTCCGCGGCCATGAGGTGGACGCGCCCGTCCGCCACCACCGGCCGCGACCCCTGGCTCGCGGCCGTCTCCAGCCGCCACACCTCCCGCTCCGCGCCCACGGCAGCCAACGCACCGCCGCTCCCGAAGACGTACACCGTCCCGTCCCCGCCCACCCCGGCCTGCGCCTGCGGCAAGGTCGTCGGGAGCAGGGTCCGCCGCTCGACCCGGGTGCGCAGGTCGATCCGTACCACCGCGCCCGTCGCCATCCCGTCCCCCGCCAGCAGGTGCAGCGCCCCGTCCGCCACCCCCACCGGTTCCAGCAGCCCGGCCGCCCGGTGCTGCCAGAGGGCGCTGCCGTCGGCCGCGGCGAGGGCCGCCACCTGCGTCGAGGCACCGTCCCCCGCGGGCGTGACGGCGTACACCTGCGCACCGTCCGCCGACGCCATCAGCTGCGCCCCGGCGCCCGCACCCGCCGGCCGCTTCGTCCAGCGCACGGCGCCGGTCGCCGCGTCCCGCGCCGTGACCTGCCCGTCGGCGGCGGCGATCAGTACCAGCGCACCCGCCGGTACGAGGTCCGCCCCGCGCGGGGTGTCGGCCTTCCACCGCTGCGCACCGGTCGCGGGATCGAGCGCCTGGAGCAGATGGCTGCCGGACAGGTACACGAGCAGGGACCCGCCCCCGGGGAAGGGCGCCGGGTCCGCGGGCCCCGTGACCCCGGCCACCGACCACCGCACCGAGCCCGTCGCCGGGTCGAGCCGCACCGCCGCGAGCCCGGGCGCGGAGCAGTAGAGCGCGTCCGACATCCAGCCGCAGGCCGGGATCCGCCGGGCGGCCCCGGGCGCACCGGGGGACACCGACCACGGCACGATCCGCGCGGCCCCGGTCCCGGCCGCGGTCCCGAGCCCGTTCGGCTGCCCGTCCCGGTGGCCGGCGACCGCCGCGGCCGGGTCCTCCCGGAACTGCGCGTACCCGCCGACCGCCCCGCCGGCCACCAGCAGCCCGGCTCCCAGCACGGCGGCGACCCGCCACCGCGCCCGCGACCGCCGCCCCGCACGCCGATCCGTACCGCCAGGCTCGTCGCCGGCGGGGTCACCGGCCACGTCCACCGGCGCGGGCATCCCGCCCGGCAGCCCGTCCCGCCGGTGCGTGACCGGCTCCGCCACCGGGTCCGCCCCCGGCAGCCGCAGCCGCGGCCGCGGTATGAACGCCCGCGTGTCCTCGTTCGTCGGATAGGCGGCCGAGCGCAGTACGGCGATCAGCTCGTCGGCGGTCGGCCGCGCGGCCGGGTCCTTCGCCAGGCAGCGCGCGATCAGCGGCGCCAGCTCTTGCGGCACCCCGCTGAGGTCGGGCTCGTTGTGCACCACCTGGTACGCCACGATGTACGGGCTCTCGGAGTCGAACGGCCCGTGCCCGGTGGCCGCGTGCACCAGCAGCGCCCCCATCGCGAAGACGTCCGCGGCGGGCCCCACGTCGCGCGGCCGCTGGAACTGCTCCGGCGCCATGAAGGGCGGGGTCCCGATCAGCTTCCCGGTCTCGGTCCGCAGATCGCTGTCGTACGGCCGCGAGATCCCGAAGTCGATGACCTTCGGCCCGTCCGGCGCCATCAGGACGTTGCTCGGCTTGAGGTCCCGGTGGACCACCCCGGCCCGGTGGATGTCGCGCAGCGCCTCCGCCAGCCCGGCGCCGAGCCGCCCGACCTCGGCCGGGTCCAGCACCCGCTCGCGCACCCGCTCGGCGAGCGTCGGCGCGTCGATGAACAGGGTGGCCATCCACGGCCGTTCGGCATCGGGGTCGGCGTCGACGACGGGCGCGGTGAACGCACCGCTCACCCGCCGGGCCGCGGCGACCTCCTGCTGGAAGCGGGCGCGGAACTCGGGATCGACCGCGTGCTGCGCGTGCACGATCTTCACGGCGAGCTTCAGCCCGGACGCGGAAGTGGCCAGATGCACGACGCCCATGCCGCCGGAACCAAGCACGGATTCCAGCCGGTACAGCCCGGCGTACTCCGGAAACCCGGACTGCTCAGCGCGCAGCGATCGCATCGCCCATCACCCCCGCGGGAGCCTAGTCGACGGTGCGTGCGATTCCGTAAGGGGCTGCTATCCTCCGCGAGTTGCCGGGCGTGATGGCCCGGTAGCGGTCATTTTCAGCCAATGGGGGAGAGCGGCATGGCGGTTGACGAGGCAGCGGACGCGGTGGAAACCATCACCGCGGAATCCGGGGACGGCGGGTACCTGACGTTCCCGGTGGCGCCCGACACGCGGGTCAACGTCCGCAGCGGCCCGGGCACCGGATACCCGGTCAAGAAGGTCCTTCCGTACGACGCCTGGGTGAAGATCGACTGCCAGACGCCGGGCACGACGGTCTCCGGCCCCTACGGCACCTCGAACATCTGGGATTGCATCGGCAACGGCCTCTACGTCGCGGACGCATACGTGAAGACCGGCAGCGACGGCTACGTCGCCACCCACTGCGGTTAGCCGTTCCACCCCGGGCCGCCCCTCGTCTGCCACGTGAGACGCACCCCGCCGGGCCGCCCCGGCGGGGGATAATCGCCGCTGTGAGCGACGAACGAGACGACGAACGAACCGACGGGCGAGACGGCGAACGAGCCGGCGGACGGCACCCGGGCGGCGGCGCCGAACAGCCCGCCGCCGAGGGCCCCCGGCCCGAGCCGATCCTCTTCTTCGGCACCAGCTGGGTCGCGCACGACCAGGGCTACCACCTGCGCCGCGCGGGCATGGCGGTCGCCTCGCTGCTGGCCGCCGTCGTTGCGGCCTTCCTGCTGCGCTTCGCGTACGAGGGCCTGCAGATCGGCAACGTCGGCCCGTTCCTCAGCATCTCGGTCGTCGTCCTCTTCGCGATCGCGAGTTCCATCGCCTTTGCCAAGGCTTGGGAGTCCTTCCGCCGCCGCCCCGCGCCCTCCTCGGACGAGGCCTCGCTCAAGGGGCTCAAAGCCATCGGTTTCATCGGCGGCCTGATCGCGTACTTCCTGCGCTGCCTCGTCGAGGCACCCGGTGAGAAGCTCGCCCGCGCCGAGTACGAGCGCGCCCGCGCCGATTTCACCCGCCGCCGGGGCGCCCGTACCGGAAACCCCGCGGCCCGCCGCCCCAAGCGCAAGAAGAAGTAGGAAGCGACACATGAGCGGCTCCACCCCCACGCCCGAGACCTCCGCCCCGGGCCCGCACCCCGAGCCGCTCCCGGGCCCCCCGTCCGTACCGCCCCCGCCCCACCCCGGGGCCCGCACGCACCCGTACCCGTACCCCCACCCGTACCCGGTTCCGGCGCAAGCCGGTCCGTTCGCCGCACCCGCCGGTTCGCCGTACGCCGCCCTGGCCCGCAACGGCGGGCAGCGCCTGCGGCGGGAGCTGGGCGGCACCGCGCTGCTCCTCGCCGCGGTCGTCGTCGGCATGGTCGCGCTGTTCGTCCTCGCGCTCGTGCTCGTGACGGTGCTGGGCATACCGGCCGGCGACGCCGACAGCGGGGCGATCTTCGTGGACCCGGCCGCCGAGGTCGCCCTCGGCCTGCTCAGCCTCGCCCTCGCGATACCCGCCGTACTCCTCGTCGTGCGCCGGATCCAGCGCCGCCCGGCCGGCACGATCTCGTCGGTCACCGGGCGGCTGCGCCTCGGCTGGCTGGCGCGCTGCGCCGGGCTCGCCCTGCCCGTGCTCGCCGCCGACATCGCGCTGCTCGTCTGGCTGCTGCCCGTGACCGGTGGCGACGGCCCCGACGGACCCGCCGACTTCTTCGACCCGCCCGCCTGGCCCGCGCTCCTGCTCGGCCTCGCCGTGGTGTGGCTGCTCGTCCCCTTCCAGGCCGCCGCGGAGGAGTACCTCTTCCGCGGCTGGATCCTGCAGGCCTTCGGTGCGCACCTGCGCAGCCCGTGGGCGGGCATCGCCGTCGGCTCCGTCCTCTTCGCGCTGGGCCACGGCTTCGGCCAGTGGTCCGGCTTCGCCCTGCTGCTCTACTCCGCCGCCTGGTACGCCTGGCTCACCCTGCGCACCGGCGGCCTGGAGGCCGCCATCGCGCACCACATGGTGAACAACCTGCTGGCCTTCACCCTCGACGCCCTCGCGGGCGACCTCGGGGCCGAGGGCACTGCCGCCGACGCGCCCTGGCAGGCCCTCGCCCTCGAACTCGTCGCGACCCCGCTCTACTGCCTGCTCGTCGTCCGGCTGGCCGACCGCCGCAAGATCGCCACCGTCTCGCCCTGACCTCCCCTTCTCCTCCCGCACCTGCCGGGGTGGTTGACGACCGGCACCCCCGGGAGCATTATTCATCACATGATGAATAAATCGGCGGACGAAGCCGCGGCCACCACCTCGTCCGTGCCCGCCCCCGCCGTGCACGCCCACGGCCTCACCGTCCGCCGCGGCACCGGCCGCAGCCCCCGCACGGTCCTCCACGGCATCGGCTTCGACGTCCCCCGCGGCCGGATCACCGGCCTCCTCGGCCCCTCCGGCTGCGGGAAATCCACCCTCATGCGCGCCGTCGTCGGCACCCAGGCCCAGGTCACCGGCACCCTGGAGGTCCTCGGCCGCCCCGCGGGCAACCCCGGACTGCGCTCCCGCATCGGTTACGTCACCCAGGCGCCCTCCGTCTACGACGACCTCACCGTCCGGCAGAACCTGGACTACTTCGCCGCCGTCCTCGACCCCGGCCGGGCCGCCGCCGACCGCCGCCGCGCCGACGTCGCCCGCGCCATCGCCGACGTGGACCTCACCAGCCGCGCCGACGCCCTCGCCGGAAACCTCTCCGGTGGCCAGCGCAGCCGCGTCTCCCTCGCCGTCGCCCTGCTCGGCACCCCCGAGCTGCTCGTCCTCGACGAACCGACCGTCGGCCTCGACCCCGTCCTGCGCCGCGACCTCTGGGCCCTCTTCCACACCCTCGCCGACACCCGCGGCGCCACCCTCCTCGTCTCCTCCCACGTCATGGACGAGGCCGAGCGCTGCCACGACCTGCTCCTCATGCGCGAGGACCGGATCCTCGCCCAGGACACCCCAGACGCGCTGCGCGCCCGTACCCACGCCGACACCGTCGAAGAGGGCTTCCTGCACCTCGTCGACGAGGCCAACGCCCAGGCCGATGCCGAAACCGACGCCCAAGCCGACGCCCGGCCCCGCACCCGGGCCACCATCCAGGCCGACGCCGTGACCCACGTCCGGGCCACCGCCCCGGGGGAGAGCGAGACCCGATGAACGCCGCCCGCACCACCGCCACCGCCCTGCGCGTCCTGCGCCAGCTCCGCCACGACCCGCGCTCCATCGCGCTCATGCTCCTCGTGCCCGTCCTGATGCTGACCCTGCTGCGCTTCGTCTTCGACGGCAGCCCCCGCACCTTCGACAGCATCGGCGCGTCACTCCTCGGGATCTTCCCCCTCATCACGATGTTCCTGGTGACCTCCATCGCGACCCTGCGCGAGCGCACCTCCGGCACGCTCGAACGCCTCCTCGCCATGCCCCTGGGCAAGGGCGACCTGATCGGCGGCTACGCCCTCGCCTTCGGCGCCGTGGCCGTCGTCCAGTCCCTGCTCGCCACCGGCCTCGCCCTCTGGCTCCTCGGCCTCGACGTCGTCGGCTCGCCCTGGCTGCTGCTCCTGGTCGCGCTCCTCGACGCCCTCCTCGGCACCGCGCTCGGCCTCTTCGTCTCCGCCTTCGCCGCCTCCGAGTTCCAGGCCGTCCAGTTCATGCCGGCCGTGATCTTCCCCCAACTGCTCCTGTGCGGACTCTTCGCACCCCGCGACACGATGCAGCCGGTCCTCGAAGCCGTCTCCGACGTGCTGCCGATGTCCTACGCGGTCGACGGCATGACCCAGGTCCTCACCCACACCGACATGACCGCCGACTTCGTCCGCGACGCGACCGTCGTCGCCGCCTGCGCCCTGCTCGTCCTCGCCCTCGGCGCGGCCACCCTGCGCCGCCGCACCCCCTGAGCCCGGGTGCAAAGATGAGGACATGACCCAGACAGTCGCCGTTCTCGGTACCGGCAAGATCGGTGAGGCCCTCCTCAGCGGGATGATCCGAGGCGGCTGGCCCGCCTCGAAGCTCCT
Organism: Streptomyces sp. NPDC006529; assembly: GCF_040611795.1. Lineage (NCBI taxonomy): Bacteria > Bacillati > Actinomycetota > Actinomycetes > Kitasatosporales > Streptomycetaceae > Streptomyces > Streptomyces sp. NPDC006529. Next base: position 215,090 of record NZ_JBEXPB010000008.1, read on the forward strand.
CGTCACGGCCCGCCGCCCCGAACGCGCCGAGGAACTCCGCACCCGCTACGGCGTCGAGGCCGTCAGCAACGCCGAGGCCGCCAAGCGCGCCGACACCCTGATCCTCACGGTCAAGCCGCAGGACATGGGCAAGCTCCTCGAAGAGCTCGCCCCGCACGTCCCGGCGGACCGCCTGGTCATCAGCGGCGCCGCGGGCATCCCGACCTCCTTCTTCGAGGACCGGCTCGCCCCCGGCACCCCCGTCGTCCGCGTCATGACGAACACCCCCGCCCTCGTCGACGAGGCCATGTCCGTCATCTCGGCCGGCAGCCACGCCACCGGTGCCCACCTCGCCCACACCGAGGAGATCTTCGGCGGAGTCGGCAAGACCCTGCGCGTCCCCGAGTCCCAGCAGGACGCCGCCACCGCCCTCTCCGGCTCGGGTCCGGCGTACTTCTACTTCCTCGTCGAAGCCATGACCGACGCGGGCATCCTCCTCGGGCTGCCCCGCGCCCAGGCCGCCGAGCTGATCGTGCAGGCCGCCGTCGGCGCCGCCGTCATGCTCCGCGACAGCGGCGAACACCCCGTCAAGCTCCGCGAAGCCGTCACCTCCCCGGCCGGCACCACGATCAACGCGATCGTCGAGCTGGAGAAGCACGGCGTACGGGCGGCCCTCATCGCTGCCCTCGAAGCGGCCCGCGACCGCAGCCGCGAGCTGGCCACCGGCAACAGCTGACGCCCGTACGCGCACACGCACGCAGGACGTACGGGAGCCCGCCCACCCGGCGGGCCCCCGCGCGGCTCCCCTTCAGGGCGCGAGCAGCCCGATGGCCTCGTACGCCCGGTCCACCACCGGCGTCGCCAGCGCCCGGGCCCGCTCTGCGCCCGCGCGCAGCACCGACTCCACCGCGCCCGGATCGGCCGCCAGCTCCGCGTGCCGCTCCCGCACGGGGCGCAGCAGCTCCACCACGGCCTCGGCCACGTCCCGCTTCAGCGCCCCGTAGCCCTGGTAGCCGTCGGCCAGCGCCGCCGGATCGCCACCGGTACACGCGGCGAGCACGTCGAGCAGGTTCGCCACCCCCGGCCGCGTCGCCCGGTCGTAGAGGACCCCGCCGTCCCCGCTGTCGGTCACCGCGCGCATCACCTTCTTGGTGATCGCGGCCGGCTCGTCCAGCAGGTAGACGATCCCCGCCCCGCTCTCGTGGGACTTGCCCATCTTGGACCGCGGGTCCTGGAGGTCCATGACCCGCGCCGCGACGGCCGGGAGGGTCGCCTTCGGCACGGTGAAGGTGTGCCCGTACCGCTGGTTGAAGCGCACGGCCAGGTCCCGGGTCAGCTCGACGTGCTGCGCCTGGTCCTCACCGACCGGCACCTCGTCCGCGGCGTAGGCCAGGATGTCGGCGGCCATCAGCACGGGATAGGTGAGCAGCGACAGCCGTACGCCGTCCCCCGCTGCCTGCGCCTTGGCCGCCTTCTCCTTGTACTGGATCATGCGCCGCAGCTCGCCGTCGGTGGCCGTGCACTCCAGCAGGTAGGACAGGCGGGTGTGTTCGGCGACGTGGCTCTGCATGAACAGGGTGCACCGCTGCGGATCGAGCCCGGAGGCGAGGAACAGGGTCGCGGCCTGCCTGCTCAGCCTGCGCACCCGCGCCGGATCGTGCTCCACGGTGAGGGCGTGCAGGTCGACGACGCAGAAGACGGCCTCTGCCTCGTGCTGAGCGACCTCGACCCACTGCCGTACGGCGCCCAGGTAGTTGCCCAGCGTCAGGTGACCGGTCGGCTTGACCCCGCTGAAGATCCTCGTCATGTCCTTGTTCTCCTCTGCCACCGTCGGCGACCGAGCCACCCCCGGGCGGGGAGAAACAAGAACGGCCGCCGGAAGCGGCGGCCGTGAACGCATCAGTGCGCGCGTGGAAGGTCGGCCGCCGTCAGGCGGCCCACCAGCCGAGGCTGAGCAGATGCGTAGTCATGTCCCCAGCGTACGCACCGGCACCCGCAGCGGGTAGGGCCACACAGGGGTTGACACGCCCGTGCGTCATCCGTAAGGTTCTTCGAGTTGTCCGAAGTGAGCTGCCGACCCCGGTCGGTCCCCCGGACAGCCATCCGCCCCTACACATTCGAACGAAGCGACGTACGTTGTCGTCTCGTTTTCATGCGTATTTGCGAATGAGGAAACCGTGCCCGAGTGGCACCCCCGCCGATTAGGCCGGGGGCAAGGAATCCGCTACTGTCTCACCTCGTCGGAACGGCTCAAGGGCCGCGAAGACAAGCCCAACTGACTGGGAGTCAGGCCCGAAAGGATCTGATAGAGTCGGACTCGCCGGAAAGGGAAACGCGAAAGCGGAAACCTGGAAAGCGAAAAGCAGGATCCCGCTTCGACCGGGAATCGGACACGAGAGAGTCTGATAGAGTCGGAAACGAAGAACGAAGCCCGGAGGAAAACCCGCGAGGGTGAGTACGAAGGAAGCGTCCGTTCCTTGAGAACTCAACAGCGTGCCAAAAATCAACGCCAGAAGTTGATACCCCGTCCACTTCGGTGGATGAGGTTCCTTTGAAAAAGACCTGTGAGGCCTTCGGGTGCTTGCAGGCAACCACAACAGCGAGGACGCAGTGGACGGTCGGCCATA
>NZ_JBEXPB010000009.1:0-208151 GCF_040611795.1 Streptomyces sp. NPDC006529
GAGATCGAGCAGGCACGGCAGGAACTGGAGGACCGCGCGCAGCAGTTGTCGCTGGCCTCGAAGTACAAGTCCGAGTTCCTGGCCAACATGAGCCATGAGCTGCGCACCCCGCTGAACAGCCTGCTCATCCTGGCCCAGCTCCTCGCCCAGAACCCGACGCGCAACCTCACGCCGAAGCAGGTCGAGTACGCGGGCATCATCCACTCCGCCGGCTCCGACCTGCTCCAGCTGATCAACGACATCCTCGACCTGTCCAAGGTCGAGGCCGGAAAGATGGACATCAACCCCGAGCGGGTCCAGCTGCCGCAGCTGCTGGAGTACGTCGAGGCGACCTTCCGCCCCATGACCACGCAGAAGAGCCTCGACTTCACGATCACCACCGCCCCCGACGCGCCCGCCGACCTGCTGACGGACGACTCCCGGCTGCGTCAGATCCTGCGCAACCTGCTCTCCAACGCGGTCAAGTTCACCGAGCGCGGCAGCGTCACCCTGCACATCGAGCGCGCCCCGGCCGCCTCGCTCCCCTCCGGTCTGCCCCGCCAGGTCGCGATGGTCGCCTTCCAGGTCCGGGACACCGGCATCGGCATCCCGCAGCAGCAGCTGGGGTCGGTCTTCGGGGCCTTCCAGCAGGCCGACGGGACCACGAGCCGCAAGTACGGCGGTACCGGCCTCGGGCTGTCGATCAGCCTTGAGATCGCCCACCTGCTCGGCGGCGCCGTCACCGCGCAGAGCACGCCCGGGCAGGGCAGCACCTTCACCCTCTACCTGCCCGTCAGCCGGCCGGACTTCGAGGAGCAGCCGGACGCGGACGGCACGCCCCGTTCCTTGGACGGCCCCCCGGCCGCGCTGCCCGAACCGCGCCGTGCGGAGCCGTCCCTCCCCGCGGCGCCGCGCCAGGCCCGCCGCCTCCTGGTCATCGAGGAGCGGCCCAACGGCCTGCTCTCCCTCGTCGCGGAGAGCGCCGCCCGTGAGCTGGCCCCGTCCCGCGAGCTGGCCGGGGACCGGGGAGGCATCCAGGTGGTCCACGCCGCGAACTCGCGGGAGGCGGCCGCGGCCCTGGCGTCGGAGCCCTTCCACTGCGTCGTCCTGGAAGTGGACCTGCCCGCGGGCGAAGCCCTGCGCTTCCTCGACGCGCTCGACGGGGACGCGGCGCTGACCTCGCTGCCGGTCCTCGCCCACGACAACCGCCGGCTCGATCCCGCCCGGGAGCGGGAACTGCGCGGCCGGGCCGACTCCCTGCACATGGAGCTGCTGTCCAGCCTGGACGAGCTGCGCGAGCGCATCGCGCTGCACCTGTCGGCCGAGCAGCCGGGGGACGTCCTGCCCCTGGTCCGGGCGGACGACCCGCGACCGCAGTCCGCACCCTGGGCCGGGGAGGGGCTGAAGGGGCGCACGGTGCTCGTGGTGGACGACGACGCGCGCAACCTGTACGCGCTGAGCGGGATCCTCGAACTGCACGGCATCCGCGTGCTGCACGCCGAGGACGGCCGCAAGGGCATCGAGATGCTGACCGCCCATCCCGAGGTCGACCTCATCCTGATGGACGTGATGATGCCGGAGCTGGACGGTTACGCCGCCACCGCGGAGATCCGGCGCATGTCCGGGTACGCCGACCTCCCCATCATCGCGGTGACCGCCAAGGCGATGCCCGGCGACCGGGAGAAGAGCCTCGCCTCCGGGGCGAGCGACTACGTGACCAAACCGGTCGACGCCAACGACCTGATCGGCCGGGTCCGCCACTGGATCGCACCGTGACCGTGCCCGAAACCCCGCGACAGGCCCCGGACGGGGCTTCCGGCGCCGCGGAGCCGCCTGCCCTCCCCCAGCAGGGTCCCTCCGCCCTGGGGCGGCTCGTCGCGACCGTCGGGCGGCTGCGCGAGGAGGTGCGGGCGGCGCAGGCGGCGGCCGACGGCCGGGCGCTGATCGAGCTGGCCAAGGGCATCCTCATCGGCCGCCTGCACTGCACGCCCGCGGCGGCGGCCCGCCAGCTCGACGAGCTGTGCCGTCAGTCCGGTCTCTCGGCGCTCGAACTGGCCGCCGACATCGTGAACCAGGCGGCCCGCGACCACGTCGGCGACGTCGCGGCCGCGTTCGTCGAACGGATCGGCGCGCCGGGCTCGGCCCCGGAGGATCCCGGCGCGGAGGTGCGGCTGCGGATGGCCGAGAGCGGCGCGCTGGCCGCCGGGGACACGCAGGCGGTCGCCGAATCGCTGCTGACCAACGCGCTCGCCCCGCTCGGAGCCGTGGCCGTCGCGGTGTGGACGGCGGTGCCCGACGGTTCGCTCACCCTCGCGGGACACGCCGGGTTCCCGGTCGAGGAGGCGGTGCGCTGGCGACACGTACCGCCGGGCGTCTCCACGGTCGCGCGGCTCGCGCTGCGGGAGCGCGGGCCGGTGTCCCTGCCCGGTCCGGGCCGGGACGGGCCGCCGTCGGTCGGCCGCCTGCAGTGGCCGGACGGCGGGCGGATGGCAGTACCCGCCGGGACGGGCGGGCGCATCCACGGCGTCCTGGAAGTGTGCTGGCCGCAGCCGCTGCCCCCGCAGCCGCCGCAGGTCGAGCGGCAGTTGGAGAGCCTCGCCGAACTGTGCGCGCACACCATGGAGATGTGGCCCCCGCACGGCGACGCCGGCCCGGACGTGGTCCTGCCGGACGTCGCGGAGCTGATCGACCTCGCCGAGGGTCTGCACGACCCGGCGATGGTGCTCACCCCGGTGCTCGACCACTCGGGGCGGCTCGACGACTTCCGCATCCGCCACGTCAGCAGCAAGTTCGTCGACCCCGCGGGCCGCCCGCGCGGCGACGTCAACGGCGCGCTGCTTCTGGAGGCCTACCCGATGGCCGCGGGCGACAGCGGGCTGTTCGACACCGTGGAGCGGGTCCACGCCACCGGGGAGCCCTTCCGCGCGCAGCGGATGAACCTCACCGCCCTGGTCGACCAGGTGCCGCTCACCACGGTCGCCGACATCAGCATCAGCCGCCACGGCGTCGCAGTCCTGCTGATCTGGCGGATCGAGGACGAGACGGCCCGGCTGGCGAGCCTCCTGCAGCACGCGCAGCGCCTCGGCCGCATCGGCGGTTTCGAGGAGAACCTCACCTCCGGCGCGATCACCTGGAACGCCCAGCTGTACGCCCTGCACGGGCTGCCGCCGACGGCGGATCCCGTCCCGCTGCGGGAACTGCCGGTCTACGCCCACCCGGACGACTCGGAGACCCTCGGCCGTTTCCTGCGGACGGTGCTGCGCTACCGGCGGCCCTCGTCCGTCGACTTCCGGCTCCAGCGGTCGGACGGCATCACCCGGCACATCCGGGTCATCGCCGAACCCGTGCTGGACGCCGACCAGCGGCTGCACGCGGTCCGCGGCGCCTACCAGGACATCTCCTCCCAGCACTGGACCGAGGTCGCGCTGGCCGCGACGCGCGACCAGCTCGCGCACACCGAAGCCGAGTCGGCCGAGCACAGCCGGCTCGCCCTCCAGCTCCAGCACGCGATCATGCCGGCGACCCCGCCGGCCATCGAGGCCCCCGGCCTGCGGGTGGCCGTGCGCTACCGGCCGGCCGAGACCGAGTCCCTGGTCGGCGGCGACTGGTACGACACGGTGGTCCTGCCGTCGGGGCTGGTGCTGCTGTCCGTCGGCGACATCGCGGGCCACGGCATCGAGGCGGCCACCGGCATGGTGGTCCTGCGCAACGCGCTGCGCGGCCTCGCCGTCACCGGCGCGGGACCCGCGCAGCTGCTGTCCTGGCTCAACATCGTCACCCACCACCTGACGAACCAGGTCACGGCCACGGCCGTGTGCGGCCTCTTCGACCCGCGCACCCGGGTCCTGCGCTGGGCGCGGGCCGGGCACCTGCCCCCGGTCCTGCTGCGCGGGGGCGAGGCCCACGCGTTCCCGCTGATCGGGGGCCTGCTGCTCGGGGCGCTCCCGGACGCCGTGTACGCGGAGCGGGAGGTCCGGCTCGAAGCGCGGGACACCCTGCTGATGTTCACCGATGGTCTGGTGGAGCGGCGGGACTCCTCGGTGAGCGACTCGCTCGGACGCCTGATGCGCACCGCGTCCGGCCGCTCCCCGGACCTCGACGCGCTGCTCGACCGGCTGCTCAAGGACAGCCGCTCGGACACGGACGACGACACCTGCCTCATCGGCATCCACGTCACCTGAAACGCCGGGGCCCGGGCGGCGACGGCCGCCCGGGCCCCGGCGCGGGCCGCCCCGCGGGGGCGGCGGCTCACACTTCGCGCCACCGGGCCATCGCCCAGGAGAAGACTCCGAACAGCACGAGGCCCACGGCCACCGCCACGAGCAGCCAGGGTCCGGCGGGGGTCTCGGTGAAGGAGCGCAGGGTGTCGTCGACGCCCTTGGCCTGGCCGGGGTCGTAGCGCCAGGCGGCGTAGCAGACGAAGCCGCCCGCCACCGCGAAGACCGCGCCGCGCGCGACGCCGCCGGTGACCCCGAGGAAGTCGACCGCCTTGCGCCACCGGGCGGAGGCTCCGCCCATGCGCAGGTGCTTCCGGAAGCGCCGCTGGGCCGCCCGGACGGCGATGGTCACGCCCGCGATGGCGATGCCGGCGCCGACGGCGCCCACCAGCCATTGCCCGGCGGGCAGTTGCAGTGCGCGCGCCGTCACGTCGCGGGACTGGTCGTCGCCGGATCCGCCACCACCGGAGCCGGCCGCGAAGGACAGGACGGAGGACGCGGCGGCCGTGTAGAAGACCGCGCGGCCCGCGGAGGCCAGCCGCTTCCCCGCCTTGCCGCCCTTGGGCCCGGCCGCGCCGAAGGCCACCTCCGCCAGGCGCCACAGCACCATGCACACGAGCCCGACCCCGACGGCCCACACCATGACGCCGCCGAACGGCTGCCCGGCCAGCGTCTGCAGGGCGCCCTTCCGGTCCGCCTCGCCGACGGGCTCACCGAAGGCGACCTGGGCGGCCAGCACTCCGGTCAGTACGTACAGCACTCCGCGCGCCGCCAGTCCGCAGCGCGCGACCACCGCCCGCCCCGTCCCGCCCTGGGACGCGGTGCGTATGCCTTCTCTCGCCACTCCCGCGCTCACCGGGCTCAGACCTCGCCGCGCCAGGCGCCGGTTTCGACCCCGCGGGATTCGATGAACGTCTTGAAACGCTTGAGGTCACCGCTGACCTGGCGCTTGACGAAGCCCAGCTTGTCCGCGGCGCTCTCGGCGATGCCGTCGGGGGCCCAGTTCAGGTGCAGCTCGATGCGGGTGGTAGTGGCGTCCACCGGCTGGAAGGTGACCAGCCCGGCCTGGCGGGCCTCGCCGCTCACGCTCATCCACGCGACGCGGCGGTCCGGGAGCTGCTCGGTGATCCGCGCGTCGAACTCGCGCTCCACGCCGTTGACGTTCGTCACCCAGTGCGTGAGGGTGTCGCCGCGCTGTTCCACCCGTTCGACGCCCTCCATGAAGGCGGGGAACTCCTCGAACTGGGTCCATTGGTTGTACGCCGTCCGCAGCGGGACGTTCACCTCGACGTGCTCTTCGACGTGCGACATCATGCGGCCCTTCCCTCGCGGCTGAACCTTGCGAAGCCCGTGTGCCCCCGACCCGTCGCTCCATGTGCCGCTTCCCCCGCCGAAGCCCGCCTCGCGGCGGCCGCGCACGCATTCCACAATGGAATGGTGAACCGGTACGAGCTGGTGTTCAAGAGCGCCGCGGGGACGGGAACGGCCTGGAGCACGGACGCCGTCGTGGTCACGCGCACCGCGCAGACGGGGCCCGGAGGGCACCCGGTGTACGCGGACGAGACCGGGATCCTGCGTGCGGAGATCAGCGACCAGGGCGAGGTGCGGATCCTCGCGACGGGCGCGCACCAGGACACCACGTCGCCGGTGCGGGCCCGGCCGCTGGACTGATCCGGGCGGTCGGCGGGACGCGGACGGCTACGCCCGTCCGTGCAGCCGCAGCCATACCCGGATGCGCTTGCCCCCGGCGGGCAGCGGGGCCACCGACACCCGATCGGCCAGGAGCCGGATCAGGGGCCAGCCGAAGCCGCCCTCGACCGGGCCGGCCGGCGGGCCGCCCCCCAGGAGGGCGCGACCGGGCACGGTGTGCGGGAGTTCGCTGCTGCGGTCGGTGACGGTGAGTTCCAGGGCGTCGGCGTCCGGGTCGATCTCGGCCTCGAAACCGGCGAGGCCGCCGCCGTGCCGGAAGGCGTTGGTGACCAGCTCGGAGGTGACCAGCAGCGCGTCCGCCAGGGTGGCCCCGCTCACGGCCGGAACGGACGCGCCCGGCCCGGCGTCTAGGAGCGCTGCCACGAGGGCGCGGGCATCGGCCGCGTCGGCCGGGGCCTGTGGCCCGGTCTTGCGCACCGCCCGCTCTTTCACAGCCATCGCACCCGACTCTCGTCTCTCTCGCTCTCCCCTGCCGTCTGCCCGCCCCTCCCCGGATGCACACGCCCGTGCGGCCGCCGGTCCGGGGCCCCGCCCCGGGGGTGCCACCCCGGGCAAGGGGAACCTGAGGATTGTTCACTTTCCATTGACACGGCGGGCCCCGGGACCCGAGAGTTCCGTCAGCGATCTCCGCACCCCGTGCGCCCCCCGCGCGCGCCCTCCGCACCCCGACCGAAGCGAGTCCGCATGACTGCGTCCGTACCCGGGTTCCCGGCCGGTTTCCTCTGGGGCGTCTCCGCCTCCGCCTTCCAGATCGAGGGCTCGCCGGCGGCCGACGGCCGGGGCCCCTCCACCTGGGACGCCTTCACCCGGGAGGAGGGCCGCATCAAGGACGGATCGCACGCCGACGTGGCCACCGACCACTACCGCCGCTACCGCGAGGACGTGGCCCTGATGGCCGGTCTCGGCGTCGGGGCCTACCGGTTCTCCGTCTCCTGGTCGCGCGTCCTGCCGGAGGGCGGTGGCCGGGTCAACGCCGAGGGGCTGGACTTCTACGACCGGCTCGTCGACGAGCTGTGCGCCGCGGGGATCGCCCCGGTGGCGACCCTCTTCCACTGGGACACCCCGCTCGCCCTGGAGCGTGGGGGCGGCTGGCTGAACCGCGACACCGCCGAGCACTTCGCGCGGTACGCCTCGGTGGTCGCCGAGCGGCTCGCCGACCGCGTGCCTCAGTGGATCACCCTCAACGAACCCGCCGAGGTCACGCTGCTCGGGTACGGGCTCGGCGAGCACGCCCCCGGCAGGCGACTCGTCTTCGACGCGCTGCCCGCGGCCCACCACCAGCTCCTGGCCCACGGCCTCGGCGTACGGGCCCTGCGCGCTGCGGGCGCCCGCGGGATCGGCATCGCGGCCTCCCACAGCCCCGTCTGGGCCGCCGGGGACGGCGAGGCCGACTGCGCCGCCGCCGAGCTGTACGACACGCTCACGAACCGGCTCTTCGCCGACCCCCTGCTGACCGGCCGCTACCCGGACGGCATCGCCGAGCTGCTCCCCGGGCCGGTCGCGCAGGACCTGGAGACGATCGCGGCCCCGCTGGACTGGTACGGCATCAACTACTACAACCCCATGCTCGTCGGAGCCCCCCGACCGGCTTCCGGAACGGGCGAGTTCGGGGGCATCGAGATCCCGGCGGACCTGCCCTTCTCCATCCGGCCGATCGAGGGCCACGAGCGGACCGACTTCGGCTGGCCGGTGGTCCCGGACGGCCTGCGCGAACTACTCGGGCTCATGCGGGAGCGCTACGGCGACCGGTTGCCGCCGCTGTACATCACCGAGAACGGCTGCTCCTACGGCGACGGACCCGACCCCGTCACGGGCCGGATCGACGACGCGCGCCGGATCGCCTACCACGAGGGCCACCTGCGGGCGCTGCACCGGGCGATGGAGGAAGGGGCCGACGTGCGGGGCTACTTCATCTGGTCGATCCTCGACAACTTCGAATGGGCGGAGGGGTACCGGCAGCGGTTCGGCCTCGTCCACGTCGACTACGAGACGCTGCGGCGCACGCCCAAGGAGTCGTACGCCTGGTACCGCGACCTGATCAAGGACGGCCGGTGACCTTCGGGCCGCCCGCAGCGGCGACCGGCGCGGCGGCGGGCGGCACCGCGGCGGACGGGCGCTGGGTGGGGGCCCTCTCGCTCGCCAACCTCGGCGTCTGGGTCGGCTGGTTCGGACCGCTCCAGCTGCTGCTGGCCCGCCAGGCGGAGCAGCTCACTCCCGGCCACAAGGCCGCCACCCTCGCCCTGGTGACCGGCCTGGGCGCGGCGGTCTCCATGGTCGCCAATCCGGTCTTCGGGGCGCTGTCCGACCGTACGACGGCGCGCGTGGGGCGGCGCGTCCCCTGGGTGGTCGCGGGGACGGCGGGCGGCGCCGCCGGGCTCGTCGTCCTGTCGCTGGCCCGCGGCGTTCCGGCCGTCATCGCGGGCTGGTGCCTGGTGCAGCTCGCCCTCAACGCGTCGTTCGCGGCCCTGACCGCGGCCGTGCCCGACCAGGTGCCGGTCCGCCGGCGCGGCCTGGTCGGGGGCTGGCTGGGCGTCTCGCAGGTCGTCGGCATCCTGGTCGGCACGGCGCTGGCCACGGTCGCGGGCGGTACCGGCGCGGGATACCTGGCCTGCGCTCTCTTCTCGGTGGTCGCGGTCGTGCCGTACGTCCTGATGCGCCGGGACACCGCCCTGTCCCCCGCGGCGCGGCCCGCCTTCCGCTGGCGGGCCTTCCTCGGCGGATTCTGGATCGACCCGCGGCGCCATCCGGACTTCGGGTGGGCCTGGCTGACCCGGTTCCTGATGAACCTGTCGTACTCCATCAGCACGATGTACCTGCTCTACTACCTGACCGACGCCGTGCACTACGCCGACGACGCGGACACGGGCGTGCTGATCCTCACCGCGCTGAACGCGCTCACCCTGCTCTGCACCGTGGTGATCAGCGGCGTGCGGTCGGACCGCAGCGGCCGCCGCAAGCCGTACGTGATCCGCTCGGGGCTGCTCATCGCCGCGGCCACCCTGCTGCTCGCGGTGTGGCAGACCTGGACGGGCGCGGTCGTCGCCTCGCTCGTCCTGGGCATCGGTTTCGGCGTGTACACGTCGGTGGATTTCGCACTGCTCACGGACGTGCTGCCGACGGCCGAGGACCGGGGCCGCGACCTGGGCGTCATCAACATCGCCAATGCGCTGCCGCAGGTCCTGGCTCCGGTGATCGCGGCTCCGGTGGTGACCCATCTCGGCGGGTACACCGCTCTGTACGCGCTGGCGGGCGCACTGGCCGTCGTCGGCTCGGTGCTCGTCCGCCGGATCCGGTCGGTGTCCTGAGCCGGCTCGGCCCCGCGTCGTCCCGATGCCGTTACGCCGGCGCCGGGACGGCCGCCGGGGCGGGCTCCGGATCGAGCGGCCGGAGGGCGAACACGCGCAGGAAGAACTGCGAGAGCGGGCCGATGGCCAGCGCGTACGCCACGGTGCCGACGCCGACGGAGCCGCCGAGCAGGAAGCCCGCGGCCAGGACGGTGCCCTCGATGGAGGTCCGCACCAGCCGCAGCGACCTGCCGGTGCGCCGGTGCAGGCCGGTCATCAGGCCGTCCCGGGGCCCCGGGCCGAAGGCGGCGGCGATGTAGAGGCCGGTGGCGACTCCGTTCAGGATGACGCCCGCCGCCAGCAGGGCCCCCTGGGCGACGGCTCCGCGCACGTCCGGGACCAGGGCCAGCGTGGCGTCCATGATCAGACCGACGGCGAACACGTTGGACACCGTGCCCAGCCCCGGGCGCTGCCGCAGCGGCACCCACAGCAGCAGGACCAGGGCGCCCACGGCCACGGACACGGCGCCGATGCTCCACCCCGTGCGCTCCGCGACGCCCTGGTGGAAGACGTCCCACGGATCCAGCCCGAGGCCCGCCCGGACCAGGAAGGCGGAGCTGGCGCCGTAGAGGGCCAGCCCGGCGTAGAGCTGGACGAGCCGACGGGTGAGGCGGCGCGGGGGGCGGGGCGAGGGCGAGGGCACGGGGAACCTTTCGGGGGGCCACGGGGCGGATCACGCCATCATGTGGCCCCCGCTCAACCAGCGGACAGGGCCAAAACGGACCCACTGGCCTGGCTTTCCGTGGTGAAAATCGCCACATTTTGCCCTATTTACCGGAAATCAAAGCACTCTGGGACGGTACCGACATCGTCAGAACCACCGGGAGAGAGATGCGACGCGCACACGGCCGGACGGACACCAGGCGGATCACCCTCACCACGGCGGGGGCGGCGGCCGCGCTCGCCCTCACCGCCCTGCTCCCCGGCCCGGCCACGGCGGCCGAGCGCCCGCCGGTCCCCGCAGCGGAGCGCCCCGCGGTGACCGCGGCCGAGCGCCCGTCGGGCCGGGTCGACGCGCAGGGCATGCGCCGGCTGTCGTCCTTCACCGTCTCCTTCCCCGCCGCGCCCTACCGCACGCACAACATCGCGCGCGCGGTGGAGCTGATCGACGGCGCCGTCGTGCGGCCCGGCGAGACGTGGAGCTTCAACCGGGCGGTCGGCGAGCGGACCGAGCAGAACGGCTTCGTCGACGGCGTCATGATCAACGACGGACGGTACGTGAAGGCTCCCGGCGGCGGCGTCTCGGCCGTCGCGACCACGATGTACAACGCCATGTTCTTCGCCGGCCTGGCGCCGGTCGAGCACGGCGCCCACTCCTTCTACATCGAGCGCTATCCCGCGGGCCGCGAGGCCACCGTCGCCTGGGGCACCCTCGACCTGCGCTGGCGCAACGACTCGGGCCACCCGGTGCGGATCCGGGCCGCCTCCACCGGCACCTCGGTCACCATCTCCCTGCACGGCACGCCGACGTACGACGAGATACGCGCGACCGAGGGCCCGCGCACCCACGTCACCCCGCCCGGCAAGCGCACCGCCACCGGCCCGGACTGCGAGGCGCAGACCCCCCTGGAGGGGTTCGACGTGGCGGTCGACCGCGTCTTCGTCCAGGGCGGCCACGAGGTCAAGCGCGAGACGTACCGCACCCGTTACACCCCGCGCGACGAGGTCACCTGCGTCCCGGACCCCTCGGCGAGCCCCACGGCCACACCGGCACCGACGCCCACCGGCGCTCCCGGCGACTCCCCCGCCCCCACGCCCGCGGCGCCGTCGGCGACTGCGGCGCCCGCGTCCTGACGCGGGGTCGGTCTTCGGCCACGCGCGGGCCCTCCCCTGCCCGCCGGGGCCGCCACCGGCCGAGCGCACGACCGATCGGGGCATGCCGCACGCATATTCAGGGATGAATATGCTTTCGACAACGGCGAAATGAATTCGACATTACCCCCCTCGTCCTACATTGACAGTGCGCTCCGCCCTGAGAGTTAATTACTTCTCAGGTGGCCTGATGTGGTCGCACATGGCGGGATCGGGTCAGTCCGTGACCGGTCCCACCCCCGCTGTTTGCAGCGAGCCGCCGTCATGGTGGTGCAGGAGTAGGGGGGTGTGCCGCGTGGGGACCGCCCTGGTGATCGTACATTGAGCGGGTATTGGCGAATCCGACTTTCCGTGGGGGGATCAATGACCCAGCTCGACTCTTTCTCCGTGCCCGATTTCCACCTTCCGTTCGGCAACTCCAAGCATCCGCAGGCCGCCCTGGCGAATAGCGAGGCCACCGCCTGGGCCGTGCACCACGAGCTGGTCAGCGAGGCCGTGGAGCAGTTCGCGGGCATCGGCTTCGGCCACCTCGCGGGGCGGGTCAGCGGCGAGGTGCCCTACGAGCGGGTCGTCCTGCTCGCCGAGTGGATGGCGTGGTCGTTCGTCCTCGACGACCAGCACGACCACCTCATCAGGACGGGTGAACTCGGGGCGTGGCAACCCGTCATCGACGCGATCACCGAACATCTGGAGACCGGTCGCAGCGATCTGGCCTCGGCCCTGGGCAATCCTCTGGTGAACGGCTTCATCGATCTGTGCGACCGGATCCTCGCCGGGATGACCGAGGGCACCGCCGCCCGCTACCGCGCCCATGTCCCGCTCATGCTGCACTCGTTGGACCAGGAGGCCGGAAACCGCCGTACCAGTGGCGACCCGACCGTGCAGGACTACATCCTCATGCGGCGGCACAGTTCCCAGATCCTGCCGATGATGGACATGGTCGAGGCGGGACTCGGCCTCGACCTGCCCCAACACGTCCACGACAGGCCCGAATTCCTGGACCTCACCGCGAGCGTCCTGGACGTCATCTCCTGGGGCAACGACGTCTTCTCGCTGCCGAAGGAGCACGCCTGCGGGGACAACAACAACCTGGTCTCCCTCGTCGCCGCCCGGGAGGGCTGCTCGCTCATGGACGCCGTCGAGGTGGTGGAGGGCCACATCCAGGTCCGCATCGAGGAGTACCTGGTCGCGCGCCGGCGGCTCACCGAGGCCATGCAGGCGGACCACGCCGGTGACCCGGCCCTGCTCGACGCGGTCGACCGGTGCGTGCGCAGCTACGAGGACTGGATGATCGGCGCGGATCTGTGGCAGCGTTACGAGTGCACGCGGTACAGCGACGAACGGTTCGCGGCCGGGATGGAGTCTGCGTACACCCGCCCGGACCTGGTCTCCGCGGCATGACAGGGAGTGGGCCCATGCCAGACGTCGAGCAGCGCGGCTCCGGGGCCCGGGCACCGGTGGTTCCGGGGCGGTTACCGCTCCTGGGCCACGCGCTGCAGCTGTGGCGGGAGCCGATCGCGTTCCTGGAGTCCTTGCGCACGCACGGCGCCATCGTGCGGATAGACATCGGCACCTGGCCCGTCCACGTGCTCACCGAACCCGACCACGTGCACGCCGTACTGGTCCAGCGCGCCCAGCAGTTCGGGCGTGGGCGGATCTTCGACCGGCTGCGGCCGATGTTCGGCAACGGCATCGTCACCACCGACGGAGAATTCCACCGCAAGCAGCGGCGGATGATGCAGCCGGCCTTCCACCGCAACCACATCGCCGACTACTCCGAGGTGATGTGCCGTCAGGCCGAGGAGATGGTCACCTCCTGGACGGCGGGCCGGGAAGTCTCCATGGTGACGGAGGCCCGGCGCTACGCCCTCTCCTCGGTCGCCGAGATGATCTTCTCGGGGGAGATGAGCCGGCCCGCCGTCGCGGAGGTGCACCGCTCGCTGCCGATCGTCCTGGAGGGCATGCTCGTCCGCGCGGTCATGCCCAAGTTCCTTGACGGAGTGCCCATTGCGTACAACCGGCGCTTCGACGCCGCCGCCGCGCGTCTGCGCCGGATCATCGACCAGGTGATCGCGCAGTACGACGGCGGGCAGGGGGACCACAAGGACCTGCTGGGCCTCCTGCTGTCCAGCGTGGACACCGAGACGGGCGAAGGGATGAGCCCCGAGCAGGTGCGGGACGAGGTGATCGCGATCATGTTCGCCGGTACCGAGACCTCGGCGACCACCCTCTCCTGGATGTTCCACGAACTCGGCCGCCACCCCGAGGTGGAGAAGCGCCTGCACGCCGAGGTCGACGCCGTGGTGGGCAACCGCCCGGTGCGCCCCGACGACCTGCCGCGCCTCACCTACACGCACAGCGTCTTCCAGGAGACACTGCGTCTGCATTCGCCCCTGCTCTTCACCCGGCGCGCGCTGGAGCCGCTGACGCTCGGCGGCGTCGCCATCCCGAAGGGGGCCGAACTCGCCTACAGCCCCCACGCGTTGCACCGCGACCCGGCGCTGTTCCGCGAGCCGGCGCGCTTCGATCCGGACCGCTGGCACGAGGACGCCGGTGAACGGCCGCGCGCCCACCGCTACCTGCCGTTCGGCGCGGGCCAGCACAAGTGCATCGGCGATTCGTTCGCCGTGGCGGAGATCCTGACGGCGGTGGCGAGCGTGGCGTCCCGGTGGCGGCTGGTCCCCGCTCCGGGGATCACCGTCCGCGAGGTCCCGGCGGGCATCCCGCAGCCCAGTGAACTCCCCATGATCCCGGCGGCGCGGCGCTGACGGCCGGTGCCGTGCCGCACCGGGCGCGAGGGCGGCCGAGAATACCCGGTTCTTCTCGTACGGGTGGCGAGATACCGCAAGAATGTGCTTAAGCAGGATGAACTCACCCCGTGCGCCGTACACTCGGGCGCACGCGCTGGAGGGGGCACGAGTGTCACATGTCACGGAACCACGAGGAGGGGCGGCCCAGCCCCTGCTCGAACGTGAATCCGAAATCCTGGCGATCCACCGCGCGGTGGACGACCTGTGCGGTGCCCCGGGCCACGGCCCGGGCCCGGCCGCCCGTCGCGGAGGCGTGCTGACCTTCGCCGGATCGGCCGGCATAGGCAAGACCACCCTGCTGGCGGAGGCCCGTCACCTGGCCGCCGAGCGCAACTGCACCGTGCTGTTCGCGCGCGGCGGCGAGCAGGAACGGCAGGTGCCGTTCCACGTGATGCGCCAGCTCATCCAGCCCACGTTCGCCGCCATGAGCGAGGACGAACGGCGCGAGGCGCTGGGCAGTTGGTACGGCATCGTCGCCCCGGCCCTCGGGCTCACCGCGGCGCCGAAGGGCCCGGCCGCGCCGGACCCGCAGGGCGTGCGGGACGGCCTGGACTGGGTAGTCACGCACCTGGCGGTCCGCAGCGCTCCCGTCGTGCTGGTCGTCGACGACGCACACTGGGCGGACGCGGAGTCACTGGCGTGGCTGACCGCCTTCACCGCCCGGGCGGAGGAGCTGGCCATGCTGATCATGGTGGCCTGCCGACCGGACGAGATCCCCGCCGACGCCCCTGCCTTACGCGCCCTCATGGGCCGCCAGGGCTCCCGTCCGCACGAGCTGGCGCCGCTGACCACGAGCGCGGTGGCACGCATCGTGCGCAACTCCCTCGGCGAGGACGCCGACGACGTCTTCTGCCGCGAGTGCTGGGCGATCACCGGCGGAAACCCCTTCGAAGTCGTCGAGTTGGCGATGAAGGGCCGCGACCGCGGGCTCAAGCCGCACCAGGACAGCATCCCGCAACTGCGCGACCTGGCCTCCGCCGTCAAGGGCAGCGGCCTCATCGACCGCCTCGAACAGCTCGGTCCCTCCACCGTCCGGCTCGCGTGGGCCGCCGCCGTCCTCGGCACCGCGGTCCCCACCGACATCGTCGCCGGTGTCGCCGCGCTCGGCGAGGCCCAGGCCGCGGAGGCGATCGCCCAGCTGCGCGACGCACGCATCCTGACCGTGCTCACCAGCGTACGGCGCAAGCAGGTGGTGGAGTTCTTCCACCCGCTCATCGCGACCGCCGTCTACCGGTCGATCCCGCCCGGTGTGCGCGTCGCCATGCACGGCATGGCCGCGACGGCGCTGGTCAACGACGGGCACGGAGCCGCGGCCGCCGCCCGGCACCTGCTGGAGATGCACCCGGACGGCGATCCCTGGGTGGTGCAGCAGCTGCGCCAGGCCGCGCGCGACAGCTTCTCCGCGGGCGCCCCCGACGCCGCTCGCCGCTACCTGGCCCGCGCCCTGCGCGAACCTCCGGAGGTCGAGGACCGGGCCGAGGTGCTCTTCGAACTCGGCTCCGCGAACCTGCTGCACGACCCCGGGACCACGATCAACCAGCTGCGCGCCGCGCTGGAGGAGCCCAGGACCGAACAGGCCCTGCGCGAGGCGATCACCTACCGACTCGCGCAGGCGCTCGGCCACACCGGTCAGCTGGCCGAGGCCTCCGCGCTCCTCGCGGATGAGGCCCGGCAGGCCACCAGCTCGCGCACCCGGCTGCGGATGCAGGCCGAGCAGTTCAAGTGGAACTCGGTCCGGGTCGACGAGGAGAACTCGCCCGCCCGCTCCCGGCTCCTCGCCCAGTTCGCCAAGCGGCTCACCGGCCGCGGCCTGCCCGAACGGCACATCCTGGGCCTGCGCGCCTGGGACGCCGTGCTGCGCGGCGAACCCGCCGCGACGGCGCTGTCCTACGCCGAACAGGCCCTCGACGGCGGCCTGAGCTGGACCGACCAGGACTTCGGTTTCGAGGTGCCCGCCGTCGTGGCGCTCACCCTGATGTACTGCGACCAGCCCGGCCGCGCCGAGGAACTCTTCAACACCGGCATCGTGGAGTTCGAGGCGAAGGGCTGGCGCGGCGCGCACCTGTCGTTCGTCTACACCCTGCTCGGCTACGTCCGCTACCGGCGCGGGCGGCTCGCCGAGGCCGAGGACTTCGTACGCAACGGCCTGCAGATCGCCGACCGGGTCGGCCAGGGCATCCCGGCGCAGTGGTACGCGATCGGCACCCTCATCGAAACCCTGCTGGCCCGCGGGAACACCGAGGAAGCCCAGCGGGTCGCCGACTCCTACAAGCTCGGGGACGGTTTCCCGCAGGCGGTGGTCTACCCCGACCCGCAGGCCGTGTGGGGCAAGCTCCTGCTGGCCCGGGGCCGGATCGACGAAGGCGAGCAGCACCTCCTCTCGGCGGGCAGGCGGCTCGACCTGCGCGGCGCGCGCAACCCGTCGTGGAGTCCCTGGCAGCTCGACCTGGCCCTGGGACAGATGGGCCGCAAGCCGGAGCAGGCGCGGGCCACCGCCTCCGAAGCGCTGGCGCGCGCCCGGGCGTTCGGCACGTCCAGCGCCCTCGGCCACGCGCTGCGGGTCGCCGCGGCGGTCACGGTGGATCCCGCCCGCGCGGCCACCCTGCTCCAGGAAGCGGTGGACCACCTCGAACAGTCCCCCGCCGCCTACGAACTCGCGTACGCGCTGATCGAGCACGGCACGGCCCTGCACACGATCGGCAGCCGCCACCACGCGGCCCAGCAGCTCTACCGCGGCATGGAGACCGCCGCCGCGTGCGGGGCCGAGGGGCTCGCGGGCCGCGCCCGAACCCAGCTCGCTTCGGCCGGACTGCGGCCGCGCCGGCTGCACACCTTCGAGCGGGACAGCCTGACGGTGGCGGAGCACGAGGCCGCGCGGCACGCCGCGCTGGGCCTCGACAACACGGCGATCGCCGCGGAGCTCAAGACGGACGCGCAGTCGGTCTCGGAGCTGCTCTCCGCGGCCTTCACGAAACTGGGCACCGACCGGCTCGGCCTGAACCGGGCGCTGGGCGACTGACGGCGGCCGGTCCGGACGGGCCGCGTAGTGCGCGACGGGTCACCAGGTGCGGTCGTCCAGGGGCTGGAGCAGGGGGCGGTCGCGGGGGCCGATCGGGGCGTGCAGGGTGGTGCGGCCGGTGAGGTAGCGGTCGGCGGCGGCCGCCGCGGAGCGGCCCTCGGCGATCGCCCACACGACCAGGGACTGGCCGCGTCCGGCGTCGCCGGCCACGAACACCCCGTCCGGGGAGCGGCCCGGGGCGCCGAGCGCCGCGAAGTCCGCGGTCCGCGCGAAGCCGCCCCGCTCGTCGCGGACCAGGCCCAGTTGCGCGCCCAGCGGGCAGGCGCGGTCGGGACCCGAGAACCCGAGGGCCAGCAGCACCAGGTCCGCATCGATCACCCGCTCGGTGCCGGGGACCGGACGGCGCCCGGCGGGTTCCACCGCGGTCAGGCGCAGGGCCCGTACCCTTCCCGCCGGGTCGCCCTCGAAGTGCAGGGTCGCGCTGGAGAACGCCCGCGGGTCGGCGCCGTCGCGGCCGCGCGCCTCCTCGTGGGCGTGGGAGATCCGGTAGACCTTCGGGTACAGGGGCCAGGGGTGGGCGTGGGGCCGGGTGGGGCCC
This sequence comes from Streptomyces sp. NPDC006529, assembly GCF_040611795.1. Classification (NCBI taxonomy): domain Bacteria; kingdom Bacillati; phylum Actinomycetota; class Actinomycetes; order Kitasatosporales; family Streptomycetaceae; genus Streptomyces; species Streptomyces sp. NPDC006529. The sequence continues at coordinate 17,490 of NZ_JBEXPB010000009.1, forward strand.
GGCTCCGGGTTGATGTCGAGCTGGACCACCGAGCGGGCCCCCTGGCGCAGCGCGGTGCCCAGGCAGTCGGAGCCGGTGTCCCCGCCGCCGACGATCACCACGTGGCGCCCCTCGGCGCTCACCTCGGGCGCCGCGAGGTCGCCCTCGGCGACGCGGTTGGCGCCGGTGAGGTAGTCCATGGCCTGGTGGACGCCCCGTAGTCCGCGGCCCGGAACGGGCAGTTCCCGGCGCTCCGTCGCGCCGACCGCGACGATCACCGCGTCGTGGGTCTCCCGGATGCGGGCCGCGTCGGTGCCGCCGCCGATGTCCGCGCCCGTACGGAAGACGGTCCCCTCATCGCGCATCTGCCGGACGCGGCGGTCCAGGTGCGCCTTCTCCATCTTGAACGCCGGTATGCCGTAGCGCAGCAGTCCGCCGATCCGGTCGGCCCGCTCGAAGACGACGACGGTGTGCCCGGCGCGGGTCAGCTGCTGGGCGGCGGCGAGCCCGGCGGGGCCCGAGCCGATGACGGCGACGGCCTTGCCGCTGAGCCTGTCCGGCGGGACGGGCGCGGTGTATCCGTGCGCCCAGGCCTGGTCGGCGATGGTCTCCTCGACGTTCTTGATGGTCACCGGGTCGGCGTTGATCGCGAGGACGCAGGCCTCCTCGCAGGGCGCCGGACAGAGGCGGCCGGTGAACTCGGGGAAGTTGTTCGTCGCGTGCAGCCGGTCGGAGGCGGCCCGCCAGTCGCCGTGGGCGGCGTACGCGTTCCAGTCCGGGATGAGGTTCCCCAGCGGGCAGCCCGCGTGGCAGAAGGGGATGCCGCAGTCCATGCAGCGGTTCGCCTGCTCGGAGACCAGGGGGAGGCAGGCCTGACCGGCGTGGACCTCGCGCCAGTCGCCGAGCCGCTCGTCGGCGGGGCGCGCGGGCACGGAGCGCCGGGGCGTCCTAAGGAAGCCGAACGGGTCGGTCATGCGCCGCCTCCATGGTTCCGCCTCCCTGACGGGCACGGGTACGGCGGTCCGACCAGGTTACGCCCGGTTCGTCCTGCGGTCCCGGCGGAGAAAGCGGTCCGCTGGACCCTCACACCCGACGTGACACCAGTCACTTCCTGTGACGTGTGGGACATGGCTTCCGGGACCGGGGGCAGGCGGGCCCCACCGCAATCACCGCGGGCAGGCCGCGGTGCGAACTCCGGAGGTACAGCGCGTCGTGTCCGAGCAGCAGAGCATCCATACCGCCGGAAGGTGGCGCCCGTCCTCGACGGGCGCCACGCGCGAGATCCTCGACCCGGCCGACGCCACCGTCCTGGCGGTGGTCGCGGAGGGCACGGCCGCCGACGCGGACGCGGCCGTCGGCGCCGCGCGCGCCGCCTTCGACGGCGGGGAGTGGCCGGGCACCCCGGTGGCCGAGCGCGCCGCGCTGCTCCGGCGCACGGCCGACCTGCTCCAGCGCGACCGCGAGCGGATCGCGCTCCTGGAGAGCCGGGACGCGGGCAAGACCCTCGAAGAGGGCCGGGTGGACGTGGACTGCGTCAGCGACGCCTTCCGGTACTTCGCGGACCTCGTCATCGGCGAGGGCGGCGGCCGGGTCGTGGACGCCGGGTCCCCCGAGATCCACAGCGTGGTCGTCCACGAGCCGGTGGGCGTGTGCGCCCTGATCACCCCCTGGAACTATCCGCTGCTCCAGGCGAGCTGGAAGGTGGCCCCGGCGCTGGCCGCGGGCAACACCTTCGTCATCAAGCCGAGCGAACTGACCCCGCTGAGCACCGTGGCCCTGATCGAGCTGCTGGTGGAAGCCGGGCTGCCGGCCGGCGTCGCCAATCTGGTGACCGGCGCCGGGGATCCTGTCGGTGCGCGGCTCGCCGCCCACCCGGATGTCGACCTCGTCTCCTTCACGGGCGGTCTCGGCAGCGGTACGAAGGTCGCGCACGCGGCGGCCGACACGGTGAAGAAGGTCGCCCTCGAACTCGGCGGAAAGAACCCCAACGTCGTCTTCGCCGACGCCTGCGCCACCGCGGCGGGCTTCGACACCGCCGTGGACCAGGCGCTCAACGCCGCCTTCATGCACAGCGGCCAGGTCTGTTCGGCCGGCTCGCGGCTGATCATCGAGGCTTCGGTGCGCGACCGGTTCGTCAGCGAACTGGCCCGCCGCGCCGAGAAGATCCGGCTCGGCCGCGGCACCGAACCGGGCGTCGAGTGCGGCCCGCTGGTCTCCGCCGCGCAGCGGGAGCGCACGGAGTCGTACGTCGCCTCCGCCCTCGCCGCGGGCGCCGTGCTGCGCGCGGGCGGCGAACGCCCCGGGGGGCCCGGTTACTTCTACCGCCCGACGGTCCTGGACCGCTGCGACCGCACGATGCGCGTGGTGCGCGAGGAGGTCTTCGGGCCGGTGCTGACGGTGGAGACGTTCCTCACCGAGGACGAGGCGGTGGCCCTGGCCAACGACACCGAGTACGGGCTCGCGGGCGCCGTGTGGACGGCCGACCAGGGGCGTGCCCGTCGCGTGGCGGGCCGGCTGCGCCACGGCACGGTCTGGATCAACGACTTCCACCCCTACCTGCCGCAGGCCGAGTGGGGCGGCTTCGGGAAGTCCGGGATCGGCCGTGAACTCGGCCCGTCGGGGCTGGCCGAATACCGCGAGACCAAGCACGTCTACCAGAACCTCGCGCCCCGTCCCGTCCGCTGGTTCGCCGGCTGAGAGGAACCCACTCCATGACGACCACCCCCCACGACCCGAGCAAGCAGCCCCTGGACCCCGAACTCCCCCGGGACGTACGGGAGTACGACTACGTGATCGTCGGCGGCGGCACCGCGGGCTCCGTGATCGCCTCCCGCCTGACCGAGGACCCGGACGTCACCGTCGCCGTCATCGAGGGCGGCCCGAGCGACGTCGACCGCCCCGAAGTGCTGACGCTGCGCCGCTGGATGGGCCTCCTCGGCGGCGAACTCGACTACGACTACCCCACCACCGAGCAGCCGCGCGGCAATTCGCACATCCGGCACAGCCGCGCCCGCGTGCTCGGCGGCTGCTCCTCGCACAACACGCTGATCGCCTTCAAGCCGCTGCCGTCGGACTGGGACGAATGGTCGGACGCCGGAGCCGACGGCTGGCACGCCGCCGCCATGGACCCGTACTTCGACCGGCTCCTGAACCACATCGTCCCGGTCGCCGAGGCCGACCGCAACGCCATCGCGCGCGACTTCGTGAGCGCCGCGGAGCAGGCGCTGGGCGTCCCCCGCGTCGAGGGCTTCAACGCCAAGCCGTTCCACGAGGGCGTCGGGTTCTTCGACCTGGCCTACCACCCGGAGACCAACCAGCGCTCCTCCGCCTCGGTCGCCTACCTCCACCCGGTCATGGACGACCGGCCCAACCTGACGCTGCTGCTGGAGACCTGGGCGCACCGGCTGGAGCTGGACGGCAAGCGTGCGCGCGGGGTGCACGTGCGCACGGCGGACGGCGCGGACGCGCTGGTCCGCGCCCGCCGCGAGGTGGTCGTGTGCGCGGGCGCGGTCGACACCCCGCGGCTGCTGCTGCATTCGGGGATCGGCCCGCGCGAGGACCTCGCGGCGCTCGGCATACCCGCCGTGCACGATCTGCCCGGTGTCGGCGAGAACCTGCTCGACCACCCGGAGTCGGTGATCGTGTGGGAGACGGACGGTCCGATCCCGGAGAACTCGGCGATGGACAGCGACGCCGGACTGTTCGTGCGCCGCGACCCCCGGTCCGCGGGGCCGGACCTGATGTTCCACTTCTACCAGATCCCCTTCACCGACAATCCGGAGCGGATCGGCTACGAACGGCCCGCCCACGGCGTGTCGTTGACCCCGAACATCCCCAAGCCGCGCAGCCGCGGCCGCCTCTACCTCACCAGCGCCGACCCCGGGGTGAAGCCCGCCCTCGACTTCCGGTACTTCACCGATGCCGAGGACTACGACGCGCGCACCCTGGTCGACGGGATCCGGCTCGCCCGCGAGATCGCCGCGGCGCAGCCGCTGGCCGGCTGGCTGAAGCGCGAGGTGTGTCCCGGTCCCGAGGTCACCGGTGACGAGGAGCTGAGCGCGTACGCCCGCTCCGTCGCGCACACGGTCTACCACCCGGCGGGCACCTGCCGGATGGGCGCGGCGGACGACGCCGGGGCCGTGGTGGGACCGGACCTGAAGGTGCGGGGCCTGGACGGCATCCGGATCGCGGACGCCTCGGTGTTCCCGACGATGCCCGCGGTCAACCCGATGATCGGAGTGCTCATGGTCGGGGAGAAAGCCGCCGATCTGCTGGGAGGCGACGCACGATGAACACCACCACCGCTACTGCGACCACCACCGCGCCGCCCGTCTTCGCCGTCCGGGACCTCTGGAAGGTGTTCGGTCCCCGGGCCCGGGCCGCCAAGGTGCCCGGCTCGGCGGACGCCGCGCTGTCCGCGGCCGATCTGCGCGAGCGCACCGGCTGCACCGCCGCCGTCCGGGGCGTGAGCTTCGACGTCCGCAAGGGCGAGTCCTTCGTGGTGATGGGCCTGTCGGGTTCGGGCAAGTCCACGCTCGTGCGCTGCCTCACCCGGCTGATCGAGCCCACCGCCGGTTCCCTCGCCATCGACGGCGAGGACGTCCTCGCGATGGACCGCGCCCGGCTGCGCGAACTGCGCCGCCACCGCGCCGCCATGGTCTTCCAGCACTTCGGCCTGCTGCCCCACCGGTCGGTGCTCGACAACATCGCCTACGGCCTGGAGATCCAGGGGATGGGCCGGACCGAACGGCGCGCCAGGGCGGCCGAGATGACCGCCAAGGTCGGTCTCGACGGCCTGGAGGAACGCCGGCCCGGCCAGCTCTCCGGCGGTCAGCAGCAGCGCGTCGGTCTCGCCCGCGCCCTCGCCGCCGATCCCGAAGTCCTCCTCTTCGACGAGCCGTTCAGCGCCCTCGATCCGCTGATCCGGCGGGAGATGCAGGAGGAGGTGGCCCGGCTGCACCACGAGGAGGGCCGCACCATGGTCTTCATCACGCACGACCTGAACGAGGCGCTGCGCCTCGGCGACCGGATCGCCCTGATGCGCGACGGCCGCATCGTGCAGCTCGGCACCCCGGAGGAGATCGTCGGCTCCCCCGCCGACGATTACGTACGGGACTTCGTCCGCGACGTGCCGCGCGAGCAGGTGCTCACCGTGCGCAGCGCCATGCGCCCGGCGACGTCGGCCGAGGCGGAACACGGCGTGTCCCTGGCCCCGGCGACCACCGTCGCCCGCGCCATCGAGGCGGTCGCGCGCAGCGGCGCCCCGGCCCGGGTCGTCGACGCGGGCCGCTGCCTGGGCGTGGTCGACGACGCCGCGCTGCTCGCGGTCGTCGCCGGGATACCCGGTGCGGCGACCGGGGAGGCGGCCGCGTGAGGGACCGCACCGCGCGCCCGCGCAGCAGTACCGTTTCGTCCACGGCCGCTCCCACGGCCTCTCCGACCCCTTCGCCGGCCGTGTCCTGGACGGCCGGGGCGCGGGGGTGGCGGCGATGACCTCCGCGACCACGCCCGTACGCGATCCCGCGCCGCCGGGGTCCGGCTCCGCCCGCGATCCGCGCCCGCCCGCCGCGCCCTCCTCGGCCGCCGCCGCTTCCGGTGCTCGCGCCGGAGCACACGGCCGCCGTTCCGCCTCGCCCGGACTCCTCCGCGTCGGCCGCAGGGTCCTGCCCCTCGCCGTGGCCGCGGCCGTACTCGGCACGCTGGGCGTGCTGTACCCGGGAGCGGGAGGCTGGCCCGGCGCCCTGGGCGTCGACCTGTCGGGACCGCTCGACCGGGCCGGTGCCTGGATCATCGACCACCGGGACAGCCACCCGCTGTTCCTCTACTTCTTCGGGCACGTCAGCAATGCCGTCGTGGTGTCCGTGCGCGCCGTGTACACGGTGCTGCTCGCCGCCGGATGGACAGGCGTCACCGCGCTCGCCGGGCTCGTCGCCTGGCGCCTGGCCGGGGTTCGGCTCTCGCTGACGTCGATGGCCGCCTTCGTCGTGTGCGGCCTGCTGGGCATGTGGGTGCCGACGATGCAGACCCTGGCCCTGATGGCCGTGGCCGTCGCCGCCTCCGTCGTCGTGGGCGGCCTGCTCGGCCTCGCCGCCGGGCTGTCACCGCGCACCGAGCGCGTCCTGCGGCCCGTGCTCGACACCATGCAGATCCTGCCCGCCTTCGCGTACCTGCTGCCGATGGTGCTGGTCTTCGGCATCGGGGTGCCCGCCGCCGTGCTGGCCACCGTGGTCTACGCCGCCCCGCCCATGGCCCGCCTCACCGCCCTCGGACTGCGCGAGGCCGACGCCGGGGTCCTGGAGGCGGCGGCCTCGCTCGGCGCGACGGGGCGTCAGCGGCTGCTGACCGCCCGGCTGCCGCTGGCCCGCACGCGGATCCTGCTCGGCGTCAACCAGGCCATCATGACGGGCCTGTCCATGGCCGTCATCGCCTCGGTGATCGGCGCGGGCGGCCTCGGCGACCGGGTCTACCAGGCCCTGGCCTCCGTCGACGTCGGCGCGGCCCTCGCCGCGGGCATCCCGATCGTGCTGCTCGCCGTCGTCCTGGACCGCACGGCCGACGCGGCGGGCACCCGGCTCGGCGCGGCGCCGTCGCCTACCGCCGAACGGCACTTCCTGCGCCGCGTGTTCGCGGGCTGGTACGGGCGGCTGCTCTGCCTCCTGGCCGCGGTCGCCGTGGCGGTCCTGGGCCGGATGCTGGGCACCGCGCAGTGGCCGGCTTCCTGGACGGTGTCCCTGGCGGATCCCGTCAACCGGGCCGTCGCCTGGATGACCGGCCACCTCTATTCGGGGGTCCCCTTCGTCGGCGGCACCGCCGACTGGGCCGCCGGCTTCACCGGGCTGCTCCTGGACCCGCTGCGCAGCGGCCTCCAGGCGGCTCCGTGGTGGCTGCTCCTGCTGGTCGTCGCCGCCGTCGGCGTGGTGGTCGGCACCTGGCGCAGCGCCCTGACCGCCGTCCTCGCCCTGGCCGCCATCGGCGTGCTCGGCGTGTGGGATCCCGCGCTGGACACCCTCTCGCAGGTGCTCGCCGCGGTCGCGGTGACGCTCGTCCTGGGCTTCGCGGTCTCCGTCGGCGCGGCCCGCAGCGCGCGCGCCGAGCGGCTGCTGCGCCCCGTGCTCGACATCTGCCAGACCATGCCGCAGTTCGTGTACCTCATCCCGGTCGTCGCCCTGTTCGGGGTGGGCCGCGCCCCGGCGGCCGCCGCCGCGGTCGTCTACGCGCTGCCCGCCGTCGTCCGCATCACCACGCAGGGGCTGCGCGGCGTCGAGCCCGCGGCCCTGGAGTCCGCGCGCTCGCTGGGGGCCACCGGGTCCCAGCAGCTGCGCCAGGTCCAACTGCCGCTCGCGCGGCCCGCTCTGCTGCTGGCCGTGAACCAGGCCGTCGTCCTGGTCCTCGCCGTCGTCATCATCGGCGGCCTGGTCGGCGGGGGCGCCCTCGGGTACGACGTGGTCCTCGGCCTCGCCCAGGGCGACCTGGCCACCGGCCTCGTGGCGGGCGCGGCGATCGTCTGCCTCGGCATCGTGCTCGACCGCCTCACCCAGCCCGCGAAGGAGGCCCGGGATGCCTGAGCCGCGCCCGTCCCGCCGTACGACCGTCGCCGCGCTCGCCGCCGCGACCGCCCTCGCCCTGGTCACCGGATGCGGCGCCGCGGACATGACCCGGCAGTCGTCCCCGTACGCCGCCGCCCGCGGCGCGAAGACCGTCACGCTCTCGGTCCAGTCCTGGGTCGGCGCACAGGCCGACACGGCCGTGGCCGGCTACCTGCTCGAACACGAACTGGGCTACCGGGTGGACACCGTCCAGGTGGACGAGGTGCCCGCCTGGGACGCCCTCAGCCAGGGCCGGGTCGACGCGATCCTGGAGGACTGGGGCCACCCCGAGCAGCAGAAGCGCTACGTCGAGGAGAAGAAGACCATCGTCGACGGCGGCGAACTCGGGGTCACCGGCCACATCGGCTGGTTCGTCCCGACGTACTTCGCCGAGGAGCACCCGGACGTCACCGACTGGAAGAACCTCGGCAGGTACACCGACCGGCTCCGCACCGCGGAGAGCCGCGGCAAGGGGCAGCTGCTGGACGGCTCCCCCTCGTACGTCACGAACGACAAGGCGCTGGTGAAGAACCTGAAGCTGGACCTGGAGGTGGTCTTCGCCGGCTCCGAGGCGGCGCAGATCACCCAGATCAAGCAGTTCGCGAAGGAGAAGAAGCCCTTCCTGACGTACTGGTACCAGCCGCAGTGGCTCTTCGAACGGGTGCCGATGACCGAGGTCAGGCTGCCCGAGTACACCGAGGGCTGCGACGCCGACCCGGAGAAGGTGGCCTGCGCCTACCCGCACACGCCGCTGCGCAAGTACCTGAACGCGCGCTTCGCCGACGAGGGCGGGCGGGCCGCCGCCTTCTTGAAGAAGTTCCACTGGACCGTCGAGGCGCAGAACGAGGTCGCCCTGATGATCGCCGAGGACAAGCTGACGCCGCGGCAGGCGGCGCAGAAGTGGGTGGAGCGCCACGAGGACCTCTGGCGGCCCTGGGTCGGCTGATCCGGGGCGCCCGGTCCCGCCCGTCTCCGGTCTCCCCTCACGGTCGGGAGGCGGGCGGTCCGGGGCGCCAAGTGACCCGTGCGTACTGCACACCGCATCGGTGACAGCCGTGACTGTCGCGGCACCCGGCTCGGATGACACGGTGTTCCAGCCGGGTCACCGACCGGGCACCGACCGAGGGAGTACGGGTGAACAAGGGGTACGCCGCCTTCTGCGACGCAGACCGCTGGTTCTACGACGCGCCGTACCGGCGCGCCGAGGAGAACTACGCGGCCGCGCTCGCTCCCGTACCCGAAGGATGGCGCTCCCACCGCAGCGGCGACTGGTACGCCCTGCGTCCCGTCGGCTGCGAACTGCCCTCCCAGGGCTGGAAGATCCACGTGTCGGCCTGCCTGGACAACGCGGAATCGGTCCTGGAGCGCGTGTACGCCTACTGCCTGGCCCGGCGCATCGCCTTCAAGTTCGTGCCGAGCCGCTACCTGCTGCACCTGCGCAACGCCAAGTACGCCGACCGCGCGGCCAGCGGCAAGTTCCTCACGGTGTACCCCGCCGACGAGGAGCAGTGCCGCCGGATCGCCGAGGACCTCGACGGCCTGTTGCCGGGCGAGCCCGGACCGTACATCCTGAGCGATCTACGCTGGGGCGCGGGCCCCGTCCACCTGCGCTACGGCAGCTTCACCCTGCGGCACTGCTACGACGAGCGCGGCGAGCTGGTCCCGGCCGTCGAGGACCCGTCCGGGCGCCTGGTGCCCGACGCCCGCGGGCCGGTGTTCCAGCCCCCGGAGTGGGTGGACCTGCCGCCGTTCCTGAAGCCGCACCTGGACGCGCGTTCCTCCGTCACGCTGGCCGACATCCCCTACGCCGTCGAGCGGGCCCTGCACTTCTCCAACGGCGGCGGGGTCTACGCGGCCCGGGACACCCGGACCGGCCGGCCCCTCGTGCTCAAGGAGGCCCGGCCGTACGCGGGACTCGCCGCCGACGGCGCGGACGCGGTGGCCCGGCTGCACCGGGAGCGGACGGCGCTGGAACGGCTCGCGGGGCTGGACTGCGTCCCCTCCGTCCTCGGCTCCTTCACCGTGGGCGACCACCACTTCCTGGCGCTGGAGTACCTGGAGGGCAAGCCCCTCAACACCTACTTCGCCCGCAGGCACCCGCTGATCGAGGCCGATCCCGAGCCGGCGGAACTCGCCGCCTACACGGAGTGGGCGCTGAAGATCCACGAGCGCGTGAGCGCGGCGGTGGACGCCGTGCACGCCCGCGGGGTGGTCTTCAACGACCTGCACCTCTTCAACATCATGGTCAGCGAGGACGCCTCGGGCGAACCGGCCGTCGCGCTGCTGGACTTCGAGGCCGCCGCCCACGTCGACGAGGGGCTGCGGCAGACGGTGGCCAACCCCGCGTTCGTCGCCCCGGCGGAGCGGCGCGGCTTCGCGGTGGACCGCTACGCGCTCGCCTGTCTCCGGCTGGCCCTGTTCCTCCCGCTGACGAGCCTGTTCTCCCTGGACCGGGCGAAGGCGGCGCACCTGGCCGACATCGCCGCGGAGCAGTTCCCCGTACCGCGCCGGTTCCTGGACGAGGCCGTCGAGGAGATCCTTTCCGGGCCGGACCCGGATCCGGGCTCCGGGCCGGACTCCGGGCCCGGCCGGGAATCCGCGGCCGCTTCCCGCCGGGCGCCGAGCGGCCGGATACCGGCGCCGACGGGGCCGTACCTGCCCGTCGCGCCCGGGGACTGGCCCGCCGCCCGGGACTCGATGACCGCGGTCCTGCGCGCCTGCGCCACACCGGAGCGCGAGGACCGGCTCTTCCCCGGCGACATCGCCCAGTTCAGCAGCGAGGGCGGCGGAGTCGGCTTCGGGTACGGCGCCGCAGGCGTCCTCTACGCGTTGGCCGAGACCGGCGCCGAGCCCTGGCCGCAGGCCGAGGAATGGCTGCTGGCCAGGACGGCGCAGCCGGGCTCCGGCACCCCGCTCGGCTTCTACGACGGCCTCGCCGGCACCGCCTGGACCCTCGACCGGCTCGGCCACCGGGACCGCGCCCTCGGCCTCGCCGAACTGCTGCTGGAGCAGCCGTGGCAGGAGATCGGCCCCGACCTGCACAGTGGTCTGGCGGGCGTGGGCCTGGCCCTGGACGCGCTGGGCACGGCGACCGGCGAGGGCGCGCTGCACGCGGCGGCCGAGCGGTGCGCCGAACTGGCCTGCCGGGACGGCGCCGCCCCGCGCCGCGCCGGGCTGCTGTACGGCGGCTCCGGACCGGCCCTGCTGCTCCTGCGCCTCTACGAGCGCACCGGCGAGCGCGAACACCTCCTGCGGGCGGGCGAGTTCCTGCACCGCGACCTCGACCGGTGCGTGACCAGCGCCTTCGGCACCCTCCAGGTGGACGAGGGGTGGCGCACGATGCCCTACCTCGGCGAGGGCAGCGTGGGCATCGGGATGGTGCTGGACGACTGGCTGCGGCACGCCAGCGAACCGCGGTTCGAGCAAGCCCGGCTGGAGATCGTACGGGCCGCCCAGGCCACCTTCTACGCGCAGCCCGGGCTCTTCCGCGGCGCCGCCGGGATGGTGCTGTACCTGGCCCGGACCACCACCCCCGGACCGGGCACCCGCGCGCAGGACATCGCGCGCCAGATCGACGCCCTGGCCCGGCACGCCGTCCCCTACCAGGGCCATCTGGCCTTCCCCGGCGAGCAGTTGATGCGGCTGTCCATGGACCTGTCCACGGGCACCGCCGGAGCACTGCTCGCCCTCGGCAGCGCCGCGCCCGGCGGGCGCGCGCAGCTGCCGTTCCTCCCACCGCTGCGGCACGCCGCGGCGGTCCCAGAACCGGTCCCGCACCGCGGGGCCGTGACCCATCGGAATGATCCAGCGAAGAAGAGGAATCAGACATGACGCTTCTCGACCTGCAGTCGATGGAAACCACCAAGGAAGAGTCCACGGAGGCCACCTTCGGCGGTGGCGGTGGCGGCAGCCGCGCCAGCCTGCTGCTCTGCGGGGACAGCAGCCTGAGCATCACGACCTGTAACTAAGGTCCCTTCCGGGCCCGGGCGGTTCCACCGCCCGGGCCCGCACCCCTTTTCTCCCCCAGTGCCCGTGGAGCCGCGCGGATGACCTCGCCCGACGTGTCCGACGAGGCGGCGCTCGCGCGCGCCGGCGACCGCGCCCTGCTCGCGGCGGCCCGGCACAGCACCGGCCGCACCGCCGCCGTCGGCGCGTGCTCGACCGGCGCCGCCCTGGCGGCCCTCGCCGAACCGGCCGTCCTCGGCCACACCCTCGACCTGCTGCTGCGCGGCGATCCTGCGGGCCCCCTCTGGACCGTGTGGTGCACCGCGGTCATCGCCGCGGAAGTCCTGCTGGACGCCGCCGTGAGCGCCCTGACGGGTCGGGTGAACGGCCGCTCCACCGCCTGGCTGCGCCGCCTCGGCCTGACCCGGCTGCTGTCGACGGCCCCGCACCACGCCTGTCGGCACGCCCCCGGTGACGTCGCCGCGCGGCTGACGGCCCACGCCACCGAGGCCGGGACCACACCGGCGGCTGCCGCGGGCGGCCTCGCCTCCCTGCTGCCACCGCTCGGCGGGCTGATCGCCCTCTTCGTCATCGATGTCTGGACCGCCCTCGCCTTCGTGACCGGACTGCCGCTGCTGGCCGTCCTGTTGCGGTCGTTCAGCCGCGATTCGGCCGACAGCGTGAGCCGTTACCAGCAGGTCCAGCTGACGATGGCCGGGCTCCTCGTCGAAGCGCTCGCCGGGGCCCGGACCATCGCCGCGGCCGGCACCCTGCTCCGCGAACGGGCCCGGATCCTGCGCGGATTGCCCGCGCTCGGCGCCGAGGGGCGGCGGATGTGGCGGGTCTACGGAGGGACCAGCGCCCGCACCTCGGCCCTGATGCCGCTGCTGCTGTACGTGGTCCTCGGTGTGGGCGGGCTGCGGCTCGCGGCCGGGGCGCTGGGCGTGGGCGCCCTCCTCGCCGCCGTCCGCTACGCCGGGCTGGCCGCCGGGGTGGGCGCCGTGACCGGCCGGCTGGCCGCGGTGGTCCGCGGCCGGGCCGCCGCCCGGCGCACCGCCGCCCTCCTCGTGCTGCCCGAGCTGCCGTACGGGACCCGGGAGTTGTCCCCCGGCGGGCCGGGGACCCTGGAACTGCGCGGCGTCCGCGTCGTGCGCGGGGGCCGGGCCGTGCTGGACCGCGTCGACCTGCTGGTGCCGGGCGGTACGACGGTCGCCGTGGTGGGCCGCTCCGGCTCGGGGAAGACCCTGCTCGCGGCGGTGGCGGGGCGCCTCACCGACCCCGACGCCGGGCGGATCCTGCTCGACGGGGTCCCGCTGGCGCAGCTGTCCCACGACGCCCTGCGGCGCGATGTCGGGCACGCCTTCGACCGGCCCGTGCCGGCCGGGCGGACGGTCGCCGACGCGATCGCCTTCGGCGCGGGACCGCCGCCCGGGCGGGAAGCGGTCCGGGAGGCGGCGCGGGCGGCGGGCGCCGATCTCTTCGTACGGCGGCTGCCCCAGGGGTACGACACCCCGCTCGCGGACGCGCCGATGTCCGGGGGCGAGATCCAACGCCTGGGCCTCGCCCGGGCGTTCCTGCACGCCGGACGGCTGCTGGTGCTCGACGACGCGACCTCCAGCCTGGACACGCTCACCGCGCGCGAGGTAGAGCGGTCGCTGGCCGAGCGGATCCGCCCGGGCACCCGTCTGGTCGTCGCCCACCGCATCTCCTCGGCGGCCCGGGCCGACCAGGTGGTCTGGCTGGAGCACGGCCGCGTCCGGGCCACGGGCCCCCACGGCGACCTCTGGCACGACCCGGACTACCGCGCCGTCTTCGCCGCCCCGGCCCTGCGGGCGACCGGTCCCGGGGCCGCGCGGGCTACCGCTCCCGGGACCTCCCCGGCGCCGGGAGCGGAGCCGCGTCCGGTCCTTCCGGCCGCCGCTTGCGATGCCGGGCCGGGGGCGGGTGCGGCGCCCGCGGACCCTCCCTCCGGCCCCGGCGGGCCGGGCGGGCGAAAGCCGGGCGCGGAGGTCCGTAACGCCTCGGTCGAGGCCATCGGGGCGCAGCAGCGGGGGGACGGCGCGTCCGGGGCGCGGGGCGCCGGAGGGCCGCGCGGGGCGTGGCGGCGCGTGGGCGGGGAGGGGCGGCGGTTCCTGCGCGGGCGGGGGCGGGCGCTGGGCGCGCTGGCACTGTGGTCCCTGCTGGAGTCCGCGCACACCTTCCTCGGCGGGTACGGCGTGGCCCGCGCCCTCGACGACGGCTTCCTCGCCGGCCGGGTTGCCGCCGGCGTCGGCTGGCTCGCGGCGGCCGGAGCCGGGGCCCTGCTCGGCGGCGTCGCGCTGCGGGGGGTGTTCGCCGCCCTCGCGGAACTCGTCGAACCGCTGCGGGACGGACTCGTCCGCCGGGCGGTGCGCCGCGCCCTCGGCGCGGCGGTCGCCGACCCCGCGCGCGCCGTCGACGCGAGCGCGGTGTCCCGGCTGACCCAGCAGACCGAGATGGCCCGCGACTCCTTCGCCGGACTGGTCCTGACCGCCCGCTCGTTCGTCTTCACCGCCGCCGGAGCACTGCTCGGCATGGCGGCCCTGGCGCCCGTACTGCTGCTCGTCGCCGTGCCCCCGCTGCTGCTGGGGCTGGCCGCCTTCCTGGCCACGCTGCGCCCGATGGCGGCCGTGCAGCGGGAGGCCCTGGACACGGACGAGGCGCTGGCGGCGCGGGTCGGCGAGGTGGCCGCCGGGCTGCGCGACATCGTGGCCTGCGGGGGCGGCGGGGCCGCGGCAGCCCGGGTGGAGCCCCTGATCGCGGCCCAGGAGCGGCTGACGGGCCGGCTCGCCCGGTGGGGGTCCGTACGGACGGTGGCCCTCGGCGTGGCGGGCCGCGCGCCCGTGGTCGCCCTGCTCGCCGCCACGCCCTGGCTGCTGGGGCGCGGGATCACGGCGGGCGCGCTGGCGGGTGCTCTGACGTACCTGACGCAGTCGCTGCTGCCCGCCCTCGACACCCTGATGGCCGCGCTCGGTTCGGCGGGGACGCGGCTGCTGGTGGTCCTGGACCGTTTCTGCGGACCCGAGCCCGGCGGGAGCCTCCCCGCCGCCGGACCGAGTGCGCCGCCCGCGGCGCGCGAGCACGCCGCCGCCGCCGAACTCCACGGGGTGCGCTTCGCCTACGGGCCCCACGCGCACCCCGTGCTCGACGGGCTCGACCTGACCGTCCGGCCGGGCGAGCACCTGGCCGTCGTCGGACCCAGCGGCATCGGCAAGTCCACGCTCACGGCCCTGCTGGCAGGCCTGCTGCCGCCCGACCGGGGCACGGTCCTGGTGGCCGGAGCGCCCGCCCGGCCGCCCGGCTCCAGCCCGGCGGGCAGCATCCCGGACCCGCGGCGGACGCTGCTGCCGCAGCAGGCGTACGTCTTCACGGGGACCGTGCGCGAGAACCTGACCCACCTGTGCACGGGAACGGAAACGGGCGCGGGCAAGGGAACGGGCGGTGTGTCCACGGCCCGGCTGGAGGCGACCGTCGCCGCCCTGGGCCTGGAACCCCTCCTCGGGCGCCTCGGCGGCCTCGACGCGATCCTCGATCCTTCCGAACTGTCACAAGGTGAGCGGCAGTTGCTGGCACTCGCCGCGGCCCACCTCTCCCCCGCTCCGCTGCTCCTGCTCGACGAGGCGACGTGCCATCTCGACGCGGAGACGGAGGAGCGGGCCGAACGGGCCCTCGCAGCCCGCCCCGGCACCCTCGTGGTGGTGGCCCACCGGATCTCCTCGGCCACCCGGGCCGACCGCGTGCTCGTCCTGGACGGGACCCGCGCGGTGTGCGGGACGCACGCGGAACTCCCGGCACGGTCGGCCCTGTACCGGGACCTGGTGGGGATGTGGAGCGCGGACGGCGCGGTCGGTTCACGCTGAAGCCGCCCGGCTGCGGGGGGTTACACCCAGCCCGCGCTGCGCGATATGCGTATCGCGTCGATGCGGTTGCGGGCTCCGGTCTTGCGGGTGACGGCGGCCATGTAGTTGCGGACGGTGCCGCTGGCCAGGTGCAGGGCGCGGGCGATCTCGGCTATCGAGTCGCCTTCGGCCGCGCGGGCCAGGACGCTCAGTTCGCGCGGGCTGAGCGGCACCGGGTCGGCCTCCATGAAGGCGGAGGCGAGGGAGGCGTCGATGAACCGTTCGCCCGCCGCGACCTTGCGGACGGCGCGGACCAGCTGTGCGGGCGAGCCGTCCTTGTCGACGTAGCCCAGGGCCTTCGCCTGGAACGCGCGGCCGAGCGTACCGGGCGTGCCCGCCGTCGCCAGGACGAGCAGGGGGGTCGGGGGGTTCAGGAGCCTGCGGTTGACGCACCCCTCCCCCGCCAGGACGGCCGTGGCACCCGGACAGTCGATGTCGACGACCGCCACGTCTGGTCGTAACAACTCGGCCCGGCGCGCGGCCGTCCTCCACCCCGCCGACGTGACGTCGAACTGCCCCTCGGATCTCAACAGGGCGGCCAGGGCGGACCCGACGAGGCTGACGCTGTGCAGTACGAGGACCTTCGTCATGCGGAACTCTCCAGGGGACGGGAGGGAGCGGCGCGGATCGAGCAGCACCTTCCGGCTGCCCCGTGACCGCCCTGCCGGAACGTCTCCGCAGGGGGCGTGCGGGGGCGCGTGGCCATAAACGGCCGCCTCCCGGATGCTCCCTCACGCCTCGGTGCAGCCCGCTCACCTCCGTCCGCCCCGCACCGCTTCCCGGATACGGCCGAATTCCACCCCTTCCGCGGGTCAGCGACGGGCGGGAGCCGCTCTGCCTAGTCGGCCGGGGCGATCTCCGTCAGGCGGACCGTGCTCATGATCCGCATGATCAGCTCGTCCCCGACCGCACCCGGCACGCCGGTCCGCCCGTAGAAGTCCCAGGCGACGAAGTCGCCCTTGCCGTTCTTGAAGCCGAACACGACCGAACGGCCGTCGCCCGTGCACTTGTTGGGCTTCTTGGCACCCTCGGAATGCGCGGTGACGTAAGTGCCCTTGACCCCGGAGGCGGTCGTGTAGTCCACCGGCTTGTCCCACTTGACGAGGGACTTGTCCGGCTGGGTGTACGCGGCGAAGACCCAGGTCGGGGCCTCCTTCTCGGCGACGTCCCGGGTGTCCTTGGCGCCGTCGGCCCCCTTGGTCCCCGTCGTGGCGAGCCGGAAGTGGTCGATCCGGCCGTCGCCGTCGGAGTCGAGGCTGCACCACTGCGACTTGTAGAAGGCCGGCGCGGTGTGCCCGATCAGGATCTTCTCGTGGTCCGTGTCGTCCTCGTAGCCGCTGAACACGGAGGGCGCCGCCACCTCCCATTCGGGCGGCACGTCGAAGGCCGTGCCGTGCTGCGGGTTCACGACCGTCTTCCAGCCCGGGATCGTCGGCGGCACGGTGGTCGACGGCGAGGCGGAGGCCGACCCGGAGGCGGAGCCCGACGGCGAAGCGGGGGCGGAAGCGGACGACGACGGGTCGGCGTCCGCCCGATCGGCGGTCCGGTCGTCGTTCCCGAGCAGGAGCACGCCGCCGACCGCGGCGGCCGCGACCACCACGGCGGCCGCCGCGACGACGGCGACGAGGACGGTCGTCCGCCCGCGCTTGGCGGGGGGCGGCGGCTGCTGCCCCGGAGGCATCCCGTAGGGGCCGCCCACCGGGTACGGGGCGATGGGGGTGGTGACCGGCTCGGGCGCGGCGTGCGCGGGCGGCATCCCCGGGGGAGGCGGCGGCTGCCGGTATGGGTTGGGGAACTCCTCGCGGGGTTCCTGGGCGTAGGGCCCCTGGGCGTAGGGCCCCTGCGCGTACGGGCCCCGCCCGTGGGGTCCCGGCGCCTGCGTGCCCTGCTCGTGCGGGTCCTGCGCGTGCGAGCCCTGCTCGTGCGGTCGCTGCTCGTGCGGTCCCTGTTCGTGCGGGTCCCGCTCGCCCCCGGGCGTCTGCTGTCCTGGCCACATGGCGAGTAACGATAGGCGTGCGGTGTGGCACCCGCCACGGCCGGGTCCGGCCGCCGCCCGGCCGGACCCCCCGATCCGGCCAAGACGCCTACGGAGGCAGCTACTTGCCGAACGAGAGGAGCGCGTGGTCGACCTTCTCCGGCTCCGGTCCCTGCACCCGGCCGTTGAGCAGGAAGAGCCGGCCGCCGAGCCACGCCGGGTGCACGCCGTGCGGGTAGAAGACCGATTGGGGTCCCCGCGCGGCGGCCGGGCTCTGCAGGAACACCTGCGGTGCGCCGCCCGTCGGGGCGAGCGTCGCCATCGCGCCCGAATGTCCCGCGCCGTCCCCGATGTACACGACGACCTTGTGGTCCTCGACCGCCAGCGGCCACATGGAGCGTCCCTTGTCGGGCGCCGCCGCGTGCCACTTCTCCTGCCCGTTGGCCAGGTCGACGGCGATGACCTCGTCGGTGTCGTCGATACCGAGCGAGGTACCGGCCTTGCCGCCCGCGAGGTAGAGCGTGTCGCCGTCGACCACGGCGCCCGGGCAGTCCTGAAGGCCGTCGGAGCGCCCGTAGCCGTTGCACCGGCCGTTCACCCCGAACCGCGCCTCGCTCTGCGAGCGGACCGCGCCGTCGGCGGTGAAGGCCGTGATGCCCCAGACCTTCTTGTCGGAGTTGAGCGCGGCGACGACCAGCGGGTCCACGGACAGGACGCGGCCGACCCGCCAGCCCTTCTCGAAGGTGTAGCTCCACTTGGGTTCGCCGGTCACCGGGTCCACCTCCTCCAGCACCTCGGCGGGCTTCGGGTCGAAGCAGTTGCGCAGGCCGATCAGCCGGGAGCCCCCGGCGAACCCCGACGGGGAGCAGCCGGTCTTCGGCGTGCCGAAGAGCTTCCTGCCGTCGGTGACCGAGAAGCCGCTCCACACGGCCGACCGGGAGACCGCGACGGTGTCACCGGTGATCGCCATCTCGAAGGTGTTGGTGGTGTCGAATCCGTTCTCCTTCGGCACCTGCACCTTCCAGCCGAGCTTTCCGGTGGTGAGGTCGATCTGCTGGAGCTGGGTGCAGTGGGGTTTCTCCGCGTTGCTCTCGAAGAGGCCGACGACCAGCTTGCCGTTGGCCGCGGGGCCCTGCGGAACCCCGCAGATCGGAGTCTCCAGGTCGGCCTTCCACTTGTCCGTGCCGTCGGCCGCCGAGTAGCCGGTGATCTCCTTGTGCATGGCCTTGACCACGACGTCACCGACCCGCCAGGGGCCGAACTGCTCGGCTCCGGAACCGGCCAGCTGGGTCTGGTTCTCGCGCAGCCAGACCCGCCCCTCGCCCGGCTGGATGCCGGCGTTGGGGTCGTACGGTTCCGGTCCGCCCCCCGGGCCCTTGCCGTCACCCTTGTCGACCGTGGGGGTGCCGGACGGGGACGCCGAGTGCGCGTCGTCGGCGCGGGGGCCGGGCGAGGCGTCGTGGCCGCCGCCCGCGACGGCGTACACCACGCCGCCCACCACCAGCAGGGCCACCGCCAGCGCCGTGACCAGCACGGCGCGCCTGCCGGCGAAGGGGCCCCGCCCTCCGCCGCCGGGAGCGGGGGACGGGGATCCGCCCAACCACCCCGCGTCCGGCTGCTGTTGCGCCTGCGGCGAGGGCTGCGTCGGGGGCTCGGGCTGCGCGTACGGGTTCTGGGGACCAGGTCCGTACGGGGATCCGTGCGGAGGTCCGTACGGCGGTGGGGTGGGGCCGCCGGGCTCGTGACTGCTCATGGGAAGAGTGTGGCCCGTGCGGTTCACCCGAACCAGAGCCACCCCCACCCCCGGGGCCCGGCTCGCCGGTTCGGCGGCTCGGCGCCGCCCCGGGCGCCGGCGGTCCGTTCCTCAGAGCACCGCCCGTACCGCGGGGAAGTGGCACGACGCCACGTGGTCGGCGGCGTGGGCGGTCGGCTCGGGCACCTGCGTCGCGCAGCGCTCGCGCCGCTCGGGGTCCAGGCCCGCGTACACCGGGCACCGTCCCCTGAACCGACAGCCCGCGTAGCGCCGGGTTGGGCTCGGTGGGTCGCCCGGCAGCAGGATCCGGTCCCGCTGCCGGGCGCGCTCGCGCGCCGGGTCCGGCAGCGGCACCGCCGACAGGAGGGCTTGGGTGTACGGGTGCCGCGGGTTCTCGAAGACCTCCCGGACCGTCCCGGCCTCGACGGTGCGCCCGAGGTAGACGACGCTGACGCGGTCGGCGATGTACCGCACGACGGACAGGTCGTGCGAGACGAAGAGGTAGGCCAGGCCCAGCTCCGCCTTGAGCCTGAGCAGCAGGTTGAGGATCCCGGCCTGGACGGACACGTCGAGCGCGGAGACGGGTTCGTCGAGCACCAGCAGTTTCGGCCGGACCGACAGGGCCCGGGCGATCCCGATGCGCTGGCGCTGGCCGCCGGAGAACTCGTGCGGGAAGCGTTCGGCGGCGGCCCGGTCGAGCCCGACCTGGTCGAGCAGCTCGGGGATCCGGCGGGCGGCGCTCGCCCGGTCGGCGCCCTGCGCGCGCAGCGGCTCGGCGATGATGTCGCCGACGGGCATGCGGGGGTCGAGGCTCGCCATCGGGTCCTGGAAGACGATCTGCACCTGGCCGCGCAGGGCCCGTCGGTCGGCCTTGCCGAGGTCGGCGGGGGCCTTGCCGAACAGTTCGACGGAGCCGCCCTCGGGACGGGCCAGGTGGAGCAGTTCGAAGAGCGTGGTGGACTTCCCGGACCCGGACTCCCCCACCAGCGCGAGCGTTTCCCCGCCGCGGATCGCGAGGTCGACCCCGTCGACGGCGTGCACCGTGCCGATCCGCCGCTTGAAGGCGGCGCCCTTGAGCACGGGGAAGGTCTTGACGAGCCCGGTGACCTTCAACACCGTTTCTCCGGTGACCTGTTCGGGAGCCTCCGGGATCGCGGGCACGGGGTAGACGTCGAGCACCCCGAGCCCCTTCTCGGCGATCTCACCGGAACGGACACAGGCCGCGAGGTGACCTCCCCCGGCGCCCGCCGCGCCCCGCTCCCCCGGGTCCCGCACGTCCGCCCCCGGCGCCACCGCCGACAGCGGCGGGACGTCCGCCGTGCAGCGCTCCTGCGCCATCGGGCAGCGCGGGGCGAAGGCGCACCCGGCGCCCACCCGCCCCGCCGCGGGCGGCGAGCCGGGGATGGGGACGAGGGGGCCCCCGCCCCCGTCCAGCCGGGGCACCGCGCCGATCAGGCCCATCGTGTAGGGCATCGAGGGGCGCCCGAAGACCTCGGCCGCCGTCCCCGTCTCGACGATGCGCCCCGCGTACATCACCGCGACCCGGTCCGCCATGCCCGCGATCACCCCGAGGTCATGGCTGACGAGGACCAGCGCCGCGCGCGTCTCCCGCCGGGCCGTGCGCAGCACGTCGAGGATCTGGGCCTGGATGGTGACGTCCAGGGCCGTGGTCGGCTCGTCGGCGAGCAGCACGTCCGGGTCGTTGGCCATGGCCATGGCGATCATGGCGCGCTGCCGCATGCCGCCCGAGTACTCGTGGGGGAACGCCTGGGCGCGCAGGGCCGGTTCGGGGATTCCGACCAGGTCGAGCAGCTCCACCGCCCGGGCGCGGGCGC
This sequence comes from Streptomyces sp. NPDC006529, assembly GCF_040611795.1. Lineage (NCBI taxonomy): Bacteria > Bacillati > Actinomycetota > Actinomycetes > Kitasatosporales > Streptomycetaceae > Streptomyces > Streptomyces sp. NPDC006529. Next base: position 38,480 of record NZ_JBEXPB010000009.1, read on the forward strand.
GGGCGCGCGAGACGTCCTGGTGGGCGCGGACCGCTTCCGCGATCTGGTCGCCGATCCGGTAGACCGGGGTGAAGGCGGACAGCGGGTCCTGGAACACCATCCCGATGCGCTTCCCGCGCACGGCGCTGAGCTCGGCGTCCGGGGCACCGACCAGCTCGGTCGGGCCCAGGCGGACGGATCCCCGTACGGCGGCATGGGCCGGCAGCAGGCCGAGGACGGCGAGCGCGGTCGCTGACTTGCCCGACCCCGACTCCCCGACCAGGCCCAGGACTTCGCCGCGGGCCAGCGAGAAGCCGACCCCGCGCACGGCGGGCACCCCGTCGAAGTCGACCTCCAGGTCCGTGACGGTCAGGACGGGTGGTGCGGGGGCGCTCATCGGCCGACTCCCTTGGCGGTGGCGGGTGATGGCCGGCCGGCTCCGGCGCGGGTGGTCCGGCGCGCGGCGCGCCGGGAGGTCGGGTCGAGAGCGTCCCGCAGTCCGTCCCCCACCAGGTTGACCGCGAGGACGAAGACGATCAGCAGCCCGGCGGCGAAGAAGAACATCCAGGGGTAGGTGACGGCGGCTCCCGTGGTGCTCGCGATCAGCGTGCCGAGCGAGACGTCCGGAGCCTGCACGCCGAAGCCGAAGTAGGAGAGGGCGGTCTCGCTCATGACGGCGCCGCCGACGGCGATCGTCGCGTCGATGATGAGGAACGAGGCGATGTTGGGCAGGACGTGGCGCCAGATGATCCGGAGCGGTCCGACGCCCATATACACGGCCGCCTTGACGAATTCCCGCTCCTTCAACGAGAGCGTCATCGACCGGACCACCCGCGCGGTGATCATCCAGCCGAACACGGCGAGCAGCCCGACGAAGGCGACCCAGCCGCCGCTGCGCAGCCTCGGCGAGACGATCGCGATGATCAGGAACGACGGGAAGACGAGCAGCAGGTCCACGAGGAACATCAGCAGCCGGTCCGTCCAGCCGCCGAAGTACCCGGCGCAGGCGCCCACCAGGGAGGCGAACACGGTGGAGAACAGGGCCACCAGCAACCCGATGACCAGGGACTTCTGGAGTCCGCGCACGGTCTGGGCGAAGACGTCCTGGCCGATCCGGTTGGTGCCCCACCAGTGCCGGGCGCTCGGGGCGGACCGCAGGGCGGTGTAGTCGATGTGGCTGTAGTCCCACGGGCTGAGGAGCGGTCCGGCGAAGGCGAGCAGGAAGAGCAGCAGCAGGGCGGCGGCGCCGGCCAGCGCGCTGCGGTTGCGCAGGAACCGGCGCAGGACGACGGTGGCGCGTCCGGCCGGGCGGGTGGCGGGCTCCGCGCCCCGGACGCTGCTCTCGATGACGGCGGTCATGGTCGGCGTTCTCCTGGATCCGGGGTCAGGCGGCGCGGATGCGCGGGTCGAGCGCGGCGTGCAGCAGGTCCGCGAGGAAGCCGGACACGAGCACGGTCACGGCGGCGAACACGTTCACGGCGACGACCGAGTTGACGTCGTTCTTGCCGATGGAGGCGATGAACCACTCGCCCATGCCGTGCCATCCGAAGATCGTCTCGGTGAAGGTGGCGCCGGTGAAGAGGGCGAGGAAGCCGTAGCTGAAATAGGTCGACATGGGGATCAGGGCGGTCCGCAGGCCGTGTCGGAGCAGCACCGCCCGGCGGCCGAGGCCCTTGGCCGCGGCGGTGCGCAGGTAGTCCGAGCCGAGCACGTCCAGCATCGTGGAGCGCTGGTAGCGGCTGTATCCGGCGATCGCGCCGAGCCCGATCGAGATCGTGGGCAGCAGCAGGTGGACGCCGCGGTCCTTGAGCACCGCCCAGAAGCCGGAGTCGACGCCGGGGGTCTTCTCGCCGGTGAACCGGACGACGTCGGTGCCGGTCCTGGTGTTGAACCAGATCGCGCCGATCTTCAGCAGAACGGCCAGCAGGAACACGGGGGTCGAGAGCAGCACGAAGGACGCCAGGGTCATCGCCCGGTCGGAGAACCGGTACTGGCGCACGGCCGTCCAGGCCCCGGCCAGTACGCCCAGCACGGTGCCGGCGACCGTGCCGAAGAGCAGCAGGCGCAGGCTGACCCCGATCCGCCGCCCGAACTCGGCTCCCACCGGGGTCCCGTCGATGGTCTGCCCGAGGTCGCCGCGCAGCGCGTGTCCGGCCCAGGCGGTGAAGCGGGCGAGCAGGGGGGTGTGGTCGTTGACGCCGAGGGCGGTCAGGTGGTGGTCCACGGAGCCGGGCGACAAGGGGGGCTGGCGGCCTTCGTAGTACGCCCGCGGATCCAGGGCGTACGAGGCGAGCAGGTAGGAGAGGCAGACGGCGGCCAGCAGCAGCACGGCGTAGTAGCCGAGCCGCTTGGCCAGGTAGGCGGCCACGGGTGGGGACCTCCGCAAGTGCTCGTGATCCGCGGGGGATCGTGGGAAGTGCGCGACGCCCGGGTCGTCCGGGAATCACGGCCGCGGCAGGTCAACCTGGCTAATTCGTCGGCTCGTTGACACAGCTTGACCGCTGTTTGTTGCGGACATGCTAAGAAAACATAGCGGGATTCCAGCAGGCCTCCCTGCGGAGCGCAAGATCTCCTACGGTCGGCCGGGGCTGTGGTCCCGCCCCACCACCCCCACAACCGGAGGAAGTGTCCCGATGCGCAGAACCACGGTCGTCGCCCTAGCCGCAGCCCTGTCGGCCACCCTGGCGGTCTCGGCCTGCGACTCCTCCGGCACGGACGGGGACGCGTCGGCGAAGAAGGAGGCGGCGCCCGCCGTCGACGGGCAGAACATCAACGCCCAGCCCGTGAGCGCCCTCAAGCGGGGCGGATCGCTGAAGATCGCCATCGACCAGTGGATCACGCAGTACAACATGAACCAGGTGGACGGCCAGCAGGGCGACGCCGCGGAGATCGACCGGGTCGTGCTGCCGCACCTCTTCTACGCGGACGCGAAGGGGGTCGGCCAGCCGAACCCGGCGTTCCTGACCTCGGCGAAGGTCGTCTCGGCCGATCCGCAGGTGGTGGAGTACCAGCTGAACCCGAAGGCGACGTGGTCCGACGGGAAGCCGCTGGGGTGGAAGGACTTCGAGGCCCAGTGGAAGGCGCTGAACGGCGCCGACAAGGCGTACGAGGCGGCCGACACCACCGGCTACGACCAGATCTCGAAGGTCGAGCAGGGCGCCGACGAGCACGGCGTGAAGATCACCTTCTCGACCCCGTACGCCGACTGGCCACGGCTCTTCGACCCGCTGTACCCGGCCGCGTACCTCGACACCCCGGAGAAGTTCAACAAGGGCTGGACGGAGAAGGCGCCGGTCACCGCGGGTGCCTTCACCATCGGCACCTACGACAAGACGGCCCAGACCATCACGCTGGTGCCCGACCCCCGGTGGTGGGGTGACAAGCCCCTGCTGGACTCGGTCGTCTTCCGCGTCCTGGACCGCTCGGCGCGCACCGAGGCCTTCCTCAACAAGGAGCTGGACGAGACGACGGCGCTGCAGCCCGAGGACTACAAGCGCCTGGTCAAGGACCCCACCGCGGACATCCGGCGCGGCGCCCGCTGGGACGAGGTGCACATCACCCTCAACGCCGCGCGCGGCCCGCTCCAGGACGTCAAGGTGCGCAACGCCCTCCAGTCGGCCATCGACCGCAAGGGCATCAACGCCAGCTTCGCCAAGGACCTTTCCTTCGAACTGAAGCCGCTCAACAACCACTTCTTCATGCCGAACCAGGCGGGCTACCAGGACAACTCCAGCGAGTTCGACGCCTACGACCCCGCGCGGGCGGCCAAGCTCCTGGACGAAGCGGGCTGGAAGGACGCCGGCCAGGGCAAGCCGCGCACCAAGGACGGCAAGGAACTGACCCTGGAGTACACGCTCAGCGCGGGCGGCTCCTCCGCGCAGGAGGACCAGGCGCAGCTGGTGCAGCAGCAGTTGAGCGCGGTGGGCGTGAAGGTCGACATCAAGAAGGTCCCGGCGAACGACTACTTCGGCAAGTTCGTGAACACCGGGAACTTCGACCTCGTCAGCTTCCGCAACGTCGACGAGGCCTACACCTCCAAGCTGATCCCGGTCTTCCAGCAGCCGCAGGGCGGCAACCTCTTCCAGAACTTCGGTTCCGTCGGCAGCCCTCGGATCGACGAACTCCTGAAGAAGGCGGGCCGGACCACCGACCGCGGCGAGGCGCTGAGGCTCTACAACCAGGCCGATGCCGAGATCTTCAAGCTCGGGCACTCGATCGAGCTGTACCAGCGCCCGGCCATCCTGGCGGACCGCAAGGGCCTCGCCAATTTCGGCGCCACCGGGCTCGCCGACGTCGACTACACGAAGGTCGGCTGGCAGAAGTGACGCCGGACCGGGCAGGTCAGGCAAGTCAGGCGGTCGTCGGCAGCCGGACCGCCTGAGCCGGCATGACGAGGGCGCGGGCCGCGGCGAACTCCGCGCGGGCCGCCTCCTCGGCCGCTTCCAGGTAGGCGTAGGCGTCCTCCCCGACGGGCACGCGCAGGGGGGTCGGCACGTCGGAGGCGACGAGCGCCAGCAGCGTCTCGGCGAAGTCCTCCGGTCTGCCGTACTCCGCGTTGTCCTCCATCCCGCGGAACCCGTCGCGCATCTCGCCGGTGGCCTCCGCGTAGACCGGGAGGCGGTGCGCGGCCTCCGCGAGGGAGGACCCGTAGCGGGTGGCGAAGACCCCGGGCTCGGCGACCGTCACCCGTACGCCGAAGGGCGCGACCTCGGCCGCCAGCGCCTGGCTCATGCCCTCCAGCGCGTACTTCCCCGCGACGTAGGACGCGAGGCCGGGGAAGGCCATCCGGCCGCCGAGCGAGGACACATTGACGATGTGGCCGCGGCCCTGCGCCCGCATCAGCGGCAGGACCAGCCGCGCGAGCCTCCAGGGACCGACGAGCAGGGTCTCCAGCTGGTCGCGCAGCTCGGCGTCGGCGACCTCCTCGACCGTGCCGAAGAGACCGCTGCCCGCGTTGTTGACCAGGACGTCGATGCCGCCCATGCGATCGACGGCGCCGCGCACGGCCCGTTCGCACTGGTCCGCGTCGCGCAGCTCCAGCGCGAGGGGCGTGATCCGGCCGGGCCAGGCCCGGACCAGCTCCTCCAGGGCCGCGGTCGTGCGCGCGGTCGCGGCCACCTGATCACCGGCGCGCGCCGCGGCCGCTGCCACGGCCCGGCCGAGCCCCGAGGAACACCCCGTCACCAGCCAACGACGCTCCACCGCATCCCCCTTCGCCCTGCGCCCTGCGCCCTGCGCACCGGCCGTCATGGTCGCCGTACCGCGCCGCGGGCGAACACCCCCGGGAGGCGGCGTGCGGGAGCGCGAGAGGCGCGCTTTCCGGCGCTCTCGCGCCCCCTCGGCCGTAGCCTCGCTTTTCCGCCGCCCGCCGGGCCCCAGCGGGAAATCCGCCGATGGCGCACTAGAATGACGGGTCGATTGGTGCTGGACCGGAACAACCCTGGCAAACCTGGGCTCCACCGGCGACCCGGGTGTTTCCGGGACCGAGACGCGAGGGCCGATGGCAGCCACACCTGAGCACGGTGAACTGACCCTGCTCGCGGGCGGGAACGGGAACGGGGACGCGCCCGCGGATGCCGCCGGCAACGCGCCCGCCGAAGTCACCGGCGACGCCCCCACCCACGCACCAGCGGACGTCAACGCCGACGGCGACGGCGCGCGGGAGGAACCCGGTAAGTCCGCCCTGTTCCGCGCCGGACCCGCCGCCCCGCCCCGCACCCTCCTCGACATCTTCGAGGCCTCCGTCCGCGCCCACCCCGACGAGCCGGCCCTCGACGACGGCAGCGCCCGGCTGACCTACCGCGCCCTGGCCGTCGAGGTCGAACGCCGGCGGCGCGCCCTGGTGGCCGCCGGGGTCGGCCCGGGCGACCGGATTGGCGTCCGTGTGCCGTCGGGGACCAACGAGCTGTACGTGTCGATCCTCGCCGTGCTCGCGGTCGGCGCCGCCTACGTACCGGTCGACGCCGAGGATCCGGACGAGCGGGCCGAGCTGGTCTTCGGCGAGGCCGGGGTGCGGGCGGTCCTCGGCGCCGGCCGGCGCATCGACGTCACCGGCCCCGCCGGTACTCCGAAGGCCGCCGCGCGGCCCGGTCCCGACCAGGACGCCTGGATCATCTTCACCTCCGGCTCCACCGGCAAGCCGAAGGGCGTGGCCGTCAGCCACCGCAGCGCCGCCGCCTTCGTGGACGCCGAGGCCGCCCTCTTCCTCGCCGAGGACCCCATCGGCCCCGGCGACCGCGTCATGGCGGGGCTGTCCGTCGCCTTCGACGCCTCCTGCGAGGAGATGTGGCTGGCCTGGCGGCACGGCGCCTGCCTCGTGCCGGTTCCCCGCTCGCAGGTGCGCAGCGGCGCCGACCTCGGCCCCTGGCTGATGGAGCAGGAGATCAGCGTGGTCTCCACCGTGCCGACCCTGGCCGCGCTGTGGGAGCCCGAAGCCCTCGACGAGGTCCGGCTGCTGATCTTCGGCGGTGAGGCCTGCCCGCCCGAGCTGACCCAGCGGCTGGTCACCGAGGGCCGCGAGGTGTGGAACACCTACGGCCCCACCGAGGCCACCGTGGTCGCCTGCGCCTCCCTGCTGAGCGGAGCGGAGCCGATCAGGATCGGGCTCCCGCTGAACGGCTGGGAACTGGCCGTGGTCGACGAGTCCGGCGAGCCCGTGCCGATGGGTGGCAGCGGCCAACTCGTCATCGGCGGCGTCGGCCTGGCGCGCTACCTCGACCCGGTGAAGGACGCCGAGAAGTACGCGCCGCTGGCGTCCCTGGGCTGGGAGCGCGCCTACCGCAGCGGCGACCTCGTCCGCGCCGAACCGGAAGGGCTGGTCTTCCTCGGCCGCGGTGACGAGCAGATCAAGCTCGGCGGCCGCCGGATCGAACTGGGCGAGGTCGACGCCGCGCTCCAGGCCCTGCCGGGGGTGGCCGGCGCGGCCGCCGCCGTGCGCACCGCGCGCAGCGGCAACCAGCTGCTCGTCGGCTACCTCGTCCCCCAGGAGGGCTGGGACCGCGCCGCGGCCGTCGAGCGGCTGCGGGCCGAGCTGCCCGCCGCCCTCGTACCGCTGCTCGCGCCGGTCGAGGAGTTGCCGACCCGGACCTCCGGCAAGGTCGACCGCGACGCGCTGCCCTGGCCGCTCCCCAACCTGGAGACCACCGGGCCGGTGGAGCAGCTGTACGGCACCGAGGCCTGGCTCGCCGAGCAGTGGAGCGAGACCCTCGGGGTGAGCGTCACCGGCGGCGCCGACGACTTCTTCGCGATCGGCGGCAACAGTCTCGCCGCCGCCCAGCTCACCACCCGGCTGCGCGTCCGCTACCCGCGGGCGGCCGTCCTCGACATCTATCAGCAGCCCACGCTGCGCAAACTGGCCCGGCGGCTGGAGAAGTCCGTACGGGAGGACGGCGCGGCCCGCGTCGTCTCGCCCGTCCCGCTCCGCTCCCAGGTCGTGCAGTCGCTGCTGCTGCTCCCGCTGTTCACCCTGGTCGGGCTGCGCTGGACGGTGGCGCTGCTGGCCCTGGGCAACGTACTGCACTGGTTCGGGCCCTATCCGTGGGCGCCCACCGCATCGTGGTGGCTGGTCGGGGCGGGGGCGGCGCTGCTGTTCAGCCCGCCGGGGCGGCTCGCGATCGCGGCCGGCGGCGCGCGCCTGCTGCTGCGCGGCGTGAAGGCCGGGCGCTACCCGCGCGGCGGCCGCGTGCACCTGCGGCTGTGGACGGCCGAGCGGCTGGCCGAGTGCGCCGGCGCGACCTCGCTCAGCGGGTCGTGGCTGGAGCGCTACGCCCGGGCGCTGGGCGCCAAGGTCGGACCCGAGGTGGACCTGCACTCCCTGCCCCCGGTGACGGGCATGCTCAAGCTCGGCCGGGGCTGCGCCGTCGAGTCCGAGGTGGACCTCTGCGGGCACTGGCTGGACGGGGACCAGCTCGTGATCGGCGCGGTCAAGGTCGGGGCGGGGGCCGTGGTGGGCACCCGCAGCCTGCTCTTCCCCGGGGCGCGCGTCGGCAAGCGGGCCGAGGTGGCCCCCGGTTCCGCGGTCGTCGGGCAGGTGCCCACCGGGCAGCGGTGGGCAGGGGCGCCCGCCGTCAAACTCGGCAGGGCCAAGCGCAACTGGCCCGGGGAGCGGCCGCCGCGGCCGGTCCGCTGGCGCGCCGCGTACGGGGCGGCCGGGTTCGGCCTCACCGCTCTGCCCGTGCTCGCGGCGCTGCCCGCGCTGCTCGTGGCGAGCCGCTTCGTGCCCGCCGGCGCAGGGGCGGGCGCGGCGCTGCGCGGCGCCCTGCTCGCCGTGGTGCCGGGGGCGCTCGCCTTCGGGTGCGCGTACGCGCTGCTGCTGCTCGTCTCCGTACGGCTGCTCAGCCTGGGTCTGCGCAGCGGCGTCCATCCCACGCACAGCAGGACCGGCTGGCAGGCCTGGACGGTCACCCAGCTGATGGACCTGTCCCGCGAGACGCTCTTCCCGCTGTACGCCGGGCTGATCACGCCGGTGTGGCTGCGGTTGCTCGGCATGAAGATCGGCCGGGGCGCGGAGGTGTCCACCGTGCTCGCGCTGCCGAGCCTCACCACCGTCGGCGAGGGCGCGTTCCTCGCCGACGACACCCTGACCGCGCCCTACGAACTGGGCGGCGGCTGGATGCGGATCGGGCACTCGGCGATCGGCCGCCGGGCGTTCCTCGGCAACTCGGGCATGACCGCGCCCGGGCGCACCGTGCCGGACGGCGGGCTGGTGGGCGTGCTGTCGGCGACGCCGAAGAAGGCCAAGAAGGGCAGTTCGTACCTGGGGCTGCCGCCGGTGCGGCTGCCGCGGTCCACGGCGGACGCCGACCAGAGCCGGACGTACGACCCGCCCGCGCGGCTGCTGTGGGCACGCGGCCTGGTCGAGCTGTGCCGGCTGGTCCCGGTGTTCTGCTCGGCCGCGCTGGCCGTGCTCACCGCGGCGGCGTTCTGCGCGCTGAGCGCCCCGGGGGCGGTGGGCGCCGCGGGCACGGCGCTGCTGTCGGGGGCGGTCCTGCTGGCGGCGGGCGCCGCCGGGTGCGCGGTCACGGTGGCCGCGAAGTGGCTGCTGGTGGGCCGCCACCGGGCCGGGGAGCACCCGCTGTGGAGCGGCTTCGTGTGGCGCAACGAACTGGCCGACACCTTCGTCGAGGTGCTGGCCGTGCCCTGGCTGGCCGGATCCGTACCCGGTACCGCGCTGCTGTCCCTGTGGCTGCGCGGGCTCGGGGCGCGGATCGGCCGGGGCGTGTGGTGCGAGAGCTACTGGCTGCCCGAGACGGACCTGGTGGAGCTGGGTGACGCGGTCAGCGTGAACCGGGGCTGCGTGCTCCAGACGCACCTCTTCCACGACCGGATCTTGAGGACGGATACTGTGGTCCTCCACGAGGGCGCCACCCTGGGCCCGGGCGGAATCGTCCTGCCCGGGAGCACCGTCGGCGCCCACAGCACACTGGGTCCCGCCTCGCTCGTGATGGCCGGGGAATCCGTACCCGCCGGCACCCGTTGGCTGGGCAATCCGATCGAGGCGTGGCGGTCCTGAGAGGGGCCGGGCACAGCGCAGGGAACGGAAGCGTCAATGAACGGCCAGACGACCACGGCGTCGGACCCGTACTTTCCGGCCAACGGTGACCCCCGCTACCGCGTGCACCGGTACGAACTCGCCCTGGAATACCGGCCCCGTCCCAACCGGCTGGCCGGGACGGCCCGGATCAGCGCGATCGCCGGGCGGGCGCCGCTCGCCGAGTTCCACCTGAACCTGGCCGAGTTCAAGACGGGGCGGGTCCTGGTGAACGGCCGGGCCGCGCACTCCACGCACCGGGGCGGCAAGCTCCTCGTCCGGCCCGCCAAGCCGCTGCCCGCCGGTACGGCCTTCACGGTGGAGGTGCACTGGGTGGGCAACCCCAAGCCGGTCCGCAGCCCGTGGGGCGGCATCGGCTGGGAGGAGCTGACCGACGGCGCCATGGTGGCCAGCCAGCCGGTGGGCGCGCCGTCCTGGTACCCCTGCAACGACCGGCCCGCCGACAAGGCCTCCTACCAGATCTCGGTGAACGTCCCCTCCGCCTACACCGTGGTGACCGTCGGCAGGCTGCTCACCCGGACGACCAGGGCTTCGACGACCACCTGGGTGTACGAGCAGTCCGCGCCCACCTCCAGCTACCTGGTCGGGCTGTCCATCGGCATGTACCAGACGGTGCTGCTCGGTGATCCGGGACTCGACGGGGTGCCGCAGAGCGCGCACGTACCGGCGCACCTGCTGCCCCGGTTCTCCCGTGACTTCGCGCGGCAGCCCGAGATGATGCGCCTGTTCGAGGAATTGTTCGGGCCGTATCCCCTCGGCGCGTACGCGGTGGTCGTCGCCGACGAGGAACTGGACGTGCCGGTGGAGGCGCAGGGCCTCTCCCTGTTCGGCGCCAACCACGTGGACGGCGCGCGGGGTTCGGAGCGGCTCGTCGCCCACGAGCTGGCGCACCAGTGGTTCGGCAACAGCGTGACCATCGCCGACTGGCGGCACATCTGGCTCAACGAGGGCTTCGCGAAGTACGCCGAATGGCTGTGGTCGGAGCGTTCGGGCGGCCGGACCGCGCATGAACTGGCCTCCGACGCGCACCGGTTGCTGGCGTCCCGGCCGCAGGACCTCACGCTGGCCGACCCCGGCCGCAAGCTGATGTTCGACGACCGGCTCTACCAGCGCGGCGGTCTCGCCGTGCACGCGCTGCGCTGCACCCTGGGGGACGCCGCCTTCTTCCGCATGCTGCGCGACTGGACCACCGTCCACCGCCACGGCGTGGTCAACACCGCCGGTTTCACCACCCACGCGGCCCGTTACGCGGCGGAGCCGGTGGACGAGCTGCTCACCGCCTGGCTGTACGAGCCGGCCCTCCCGCCGCTGCCCGTACGGTCCACGGCGCCGGCGCGGCCCGCGTACCCGCCCACGAACGGCGAACCCGCGAGCCGCGGCCGCGCCTGAGGGACGCCTCCTCCTTCCGCGTCCCGGTTGGAACCGTTTCCTCCCTTTATGCACTCCTCCCGAATGACGCCGCATTCATGAGGAGTGGACACATTGAGCCCTTCGATCCCCTTCAACCCTTCGAACGCCCCGAAACTCCGCGAGGCCAGGCCCCCGTCCCGGCGTACGGCCCTCGCGTGGGGAGCCGGAGCCGCGCTGGCCGTGGGCCTGCCCGCGAGCGGCAGCGCGTACGCTTCCACGCTCGACGGCGCCGGTGCGCTCTCCCACCGGCTGGAGGCGCTGGAGCGGCGGTACTCCGCCCGCCTCGGGGTCTACGCGTGCGACACCGCGACCGGCCGGAGCCTGCGGTACCGCGCGACCGAGCGCTTCCCCCTCTGCTCGGTCTTCAAGACCCTCGCGGTCGCCGCCGTCCTGCGCGACCTCGATCGCGACGGCGCCTTCCTGGCCCGGCGCATCCGGTACACGGAGCAGGACGTCACGAGCGCGGGCTACGCGCCGGTCACCGGCAAGCCGGAGAACCTCGCCGGTGGCATGACCGTGGAGGAACTGTGCTCCGTCGCCGTGCGTTACAGCGACAACGCGGCTGCGAACCTCCTCCTGCGCGAGCTGGGAGGACCGGGCGCGGTCACGCGTTTCTGCCGGTCGATCGGCGACGGGGTCACACGCCTCGACCGGTGGGAACCCGAACTGAATTCGGCCGAACCGTGGCGCACGACCGACACGACCACGCCGTACGCCATCGGCCAGAGTTACGCGCGCCTCACCCTGGGCACCGCGCTCGTGCACGGGGACCGCGAGCGGCTCACCGGCTGGCTGCTGGCCAACACCACGGGCAGCGCGAAACTGCGGGCCGGCCTGCCCGCCGACTGGGCCGTCGCCGAGAAGACCGGCGGCGGGAAGTACGGCACCAGCAACGACGTGGGCATCGCCTGGCCCCCGGACCGCGCACCCCTCGTCATCTCCGTCCTGACGACGCGCCAGGCGCCCGACGGCCCGGCCGACGACCGCCTGATCGCCGAAACCGCCACCCTGCTCGCGTCGCTCCTGGGCTGATCCGGCCTCTCGGAATACCCCCTGGGGGTATATCGTTATGGGGCAGGAGACCGCGGGAACGCGGCCACGGGACGGCACGTAACGAGAGGACGGGGATGACGATGACGGACCACAGCACACACCACACGGGTCACGGCGGGCCGGTTCACGAGGGGGTGGCCCGGGTGACCTGGGCGTCCGCCGCGCAGGCGACGCTGCACTGCCTCACCGGATGCGCCATCGGCGAGATCCTCGGCATGGCCGTCGGCACCGCGCTCGGGTGGGGCAACGCGTCCACCATGATCCTGGCGATCGTCCTGGCCTTCGTCTTCGGCTACTCCCTCACCCTGTTCGGGATCCGCAAGGCCGGGCTGGACTTCACGTCCGCGCTCAAGGTCGCGCTGGCCGCCGACACCGTCTCCATCATCGTGATGGAACTCGTCGACAACGGGATCATCGCCCTGGTGCCCGGCGCGATGGACGCGCATCTGGACGAGGTCCTGTTCTGGACCTCGCTGCTGGGCGGCTTCGTCGTCGCGTTCCTGCTCACGACCCCGGTCAACAAGTGGATGATCGCCCGCGGCAAGGGCCACGCCGTCGTCCACGCCCACCACACCGCCGGGCACGGCCACGGCCACGGCCACCCCGGCCCCGCCCACTGATCCAGCGACCGCGCCCCATTCGCCCCCCTCCCCAAGCCCGGCGAGGGGGGCGAGAGGGGCGGAACCGACCGGATTCGAACCGGCGTCCTCGCGGTTTTGGAGACCGCGCGCGACGACCTCTGCGCTACGGTCCCGCCCGGCGCATCCTACGCCGCACCGCGAAAGCCCCGCCGCGCCCGCGGGGCCCGGCGCCCCGTTCGCCCTCGGTCGGCCAATCATGACGAAATGCGAACGGTCGGCGGCGGGCGCTCGCTTCGTGGGTGTGCCGATCCATAATCGACCATGGAAACCGCCTGCGTGGCCGGAAGGGGCCCTTCGTGAGCACACCGCGGGACTTGCTGATCATCACCCTCGACAGCGAGACGAGCCGCCCGGTCGAACAGGGCGATCTGTCGCTCGCGCTCGCCGGGGCCGAGCTGATCGACCTGCTCGCCGCCGAGGCCGTACGGCTAGACGGCGACCAGCTCGTGCCGGGGCTCGCGCCCCCGGTGGCCGACCGGCTGCTGGGCGAGGCGGCCGGGGCGCTGGTGCGCGAGGCCCCCTACGAGTCGGTCGCCGACTGGCTGTGGCGCAGGGGCCGTGGCCTGGCCGCGGCCTACCGGGCCGAGCTGGAGGGCGAGGGCCAGCTCGTACGGCCGCCCCGGCGCGGCATCTCCTTCCGGGCCGGCCCGCCGGAGCTGGTGGACTCGTCGGTCCGCCGACAGGCCGCGGACCGCTGGGCGGCGGACGAGCCCGTCCTGGCCGGCCTGGCGCAGGCCCTGGGCGTCCGGCCCCGCCGCGCGGGGTCGGCGGACTCCGCCTCCCCGGAGGCGGCCGACGACACGGTGGCGACCGTGCTGGCCACCGTCAACGACGCTCTGGTGGAACTGGCTGCCGTCCGGCAGCGCCGGTCCATCGAGGACGCCGCCTTCGACAACATCTGGCGGGGCAGCGGCGGTTGACGCCCGGCATCACGGGCGGCGGCCCCATGCGGAGGTCATGGGGGCGGTGGCCAGGTCGAGGCGCCCGGCGGCGACGTTCGCCAGGTGCCGGTCGATCTCCTCGTCCGTGGCCAGCCCTCCGCCACCAGACGGCCGCGGATCTGCCGTACGGTCGCGGCCTCCAGGACGGCGCAGGCGGGCGAGGTGATCGGGAAGTACGCGTCGGCCCCCACCTCCGCCAGGCCCGCCTCCCGGGCAGCAGCCTCGGCAGCGTGCGCCCGTACGCGAGATCCGCGCCGCGCGCCGCCATCAGGGCCCGGAAGCCAGCGCGCAACCGGTTGGCGAGGCGCTGTTCGGGGCCTGACTCGTCCGGGCACAACAGCGGCCGTAGCCCCGGGTCGGATCGGCGTCCTCCAGGAGCAGCCGGCCGCCGGGGCGCAGGGCCGCCACCATCCTGCGCAGCGCCTCGGCACGGTCGGCCACGTGCACCAGGACCAGCCGGGCGTGCACGAGGTCGAAGCCGCCGGGCGGCGGCGGATCGGCTCCGACGTCGTGGCGCAGCACCTCGACCACGCCCCCGGCGATGTCCCGTTCCCCGGACGGCCCCGTCCAGGACACGTCGATGCCGGTGGCCACCACCGACCCGGTGGGACCGACCCGCTCGGCCAGCCCGAGGGGGACGGACGCCCCACCGGCCCCGACCTCCCAGCACCGCATGCCGCGGGTGATCCCGAGCCGGTCGACGTGCCGGAAGGTCACCGGATCGAACAGCTCACCGAGTGCGCCGAACCGGATCCCCGCCTCCGACTGCCGGTTGTCGAGGAGACAGCCGTGATCCGCGCCGCGCTCACCCATCCGGCCAGTCTGGCAGAGCTCCGCGCCCCGGCCGAGGAGCACATGACTCCCCAAAGGAAACCTTATAGTTTTCGCCCATACCCTCAGCCGGGCTTATGATCGGCGGTCACATCGCACGCGGGAGGAGCCGGACATGGAAACGCGCACGGGCATGAAGACGATCGGGCTGATCGGCGGGATGAGCTGGGAGTCCACCGCCGAGTACTACCGGATCCTGAACGAGCGGACGCGCGAGCGGCTCGGCGGGCTGCACTCCGCCCCGTGCCTGATCCACTCCATGGACTTCGTCGAGATCGAACGGTTGCAGACCCAGGGCCGCTGGGCCGAGGCCGGTGACCTACTGGCCGACGCGGCCCGGTCGTTGCGGGCGGCCGGCGCCGATCTGCTCCTCATCTGCACCAACACCATGCACAAGGTCGCGGACTCCGTCGAGGCCGCGACCCCGCTCCCCCTGCTCCACATCGCGGACGCGACCGCGGACGCCGTCCGCGCCGCCGGGCTCGGCCGGGTGGGGCTGCTCGGCACCGCCTTCACCATGGAGGAGGACTTCTACCGGGGCCGCCTCGCCGCCCGCGAACTCGACGTCCTCGTCCCCGACGCCGAGGGGCGCGCCCTCGTGCACCGGGTGATCTACGAGGAACTGTGCCGGGGCGTCGTGCGCGAAGCCTCGCGGGCCGCCTACCGCCGGGTCGTCGAAGACCTCGTCGCCCGCGGCGCCGAGGGCGTCGTCCTCGGATGCACCGAGATCGAACTCCTCATCGGCTCCGGCGACAGCTCCGTGCCGCTCTTCCCCACCGCCCGCCTGCACGCCGAGGCGGCCGTCGACGCGGCCCTCGCGGGAGTCCTGGCGGGGCCCGCCGCGCGGCCCGGAGGTGGGGCAGGATGACGGGATGTACACGATGACGGGCCTGGTGACGAGGGCGCGCCCGCTGGTCGCCGCGGGCCGGCGGCGGATCCTCGGGATCGCCGGGCCGCCGGGGGCCGGGAAGTCGACCCTGGCCGCCCGGCTCGCCGAGGCGCTCGGGCCGGACGCGGCCGTGGTCGTCCCGATGGACGGCTTCCACCTCGCCCAGGGCGAACTGGAGCGGCTCGGGCTCGCCGACCGCAAGGGCGCTCCGGACACCTTCGACGTCGCCGGGTACGTCGCCCTGCTGCGCCGACTGCGCGCACCCGGCGAAGCCACCGTGTACGCGCCCGCCTTCGACCGCGGCCTGGAGCAGCCGATCGCGGGCAGCGTGCCCGTCGCGGCGTCCGTACCGCTGGTGATCACCGAGGGAAACTACCTGCTGCACGACGCGGGCGGCTGGGGGTCCGTACGGCCCCTGCTGGACGAGGCCTGGTACCTGGCGCCCGACGAGGCGCTGCGCGTGGGGCGCCTGGTCGACCGGCACGTGCGACACGGCAGGGATCCGGCGCAGGCGCGTGCCTGGGTGCTCCGCTCGGACGAGGCGAACGCGCGGCTCGTCGCCCTTGGCCGCGACCGCGCGGATCTCGTACTGGACCCGGGCTGACGCTGCCCGGCCGACCGCACCGCGGCCACGGGCTCAGTACACGAGCTTGTAGCTCACGTCCTTCGGGACGGGGCCCGGTGAGGTGTCGGTGTAGAGGAGCCGGATCGTGGTGAAGCGCCGGATGTCGGGGTGGTCCGGCCAGGCCTGCGGATCGCTCAGGGTCACGGTGACGGGGTAGGCGCGGAAACGGCCGGCGGCGCAGTACGGGCGGCAGTCGTTCACCATGTCGGTGCCGGTGGCCGTCGCCGTCTTGGACCCCCAGCTGTCCCAGCGGAGCGAGACGAGGCGGTTGTTGCCGTCCCCGCAGGCCAGGAGGTACTCCTGGGGGCGCATCCGGGCCTGTGAGAAGCAGTCGACGACCACGACGGGGTCCGGGGGATCCAGGCGCGGGGCCGACAGCGTGCCGCCGGGGCGGGCCGACGGCGCTGCGCCGGGGTGGGCGGAGGCCGGGATCACCGCGGCCGTCACGGCCGCCGCCGTGCACAGCAGGGTGGCCGTCCACATCCCGTGCCGGGAGGCCCGTGCCGCGCGACCGACTGCGGAAACGTTCACGCCCACGCCCTCCTCGCCGCTCTGCTCAGCGCTCTGCTCAGCGCCCTGCTCACCGCTCACCTCAGCTTCCCCCATGGGCGCGGGCCGCGCACCCGCTGGCGGGGTCACGGGCGCAGCAGGGCGCAGACGAAGTCCTCCTGGACCTCCCGGACGCGGGCCAGCAGGCCGGGGCTGACGGTGAGGGAGGTCTGGGTGGTGATCGAGAAGGTGAGCGAGCGCCGGCCGTCCGCGGTGGCCGCGACCAGTTGCGTGTACCCGGCCGTGTTGCCGGTGTGCCCGTACACCGCTCCGCAGCGCGTGGTGTACCGGTAGATCGCCAGGCCCGCGTCGTTTCGGCCGGGGCCGGGGGGCTGGGACGCCGCGCCGGGGAGGAACGTGAACTGCCGGCGCCGGGTGGGCTCCGGGACGAGCGCGCCGCCCGCGTAGCCCCGGATGAACGCGGTCAGGTCCTTCGGCGTCGAGACGATGCCCCCGGCCGCCCAGGCGCCCGAGGCGCTCACGGCCTCGCTGACGTCGACGGGGCCTTCCTGCGGGTCGATCTGGTAACCGTGGAGGAAGGGCTCGGGCAGCCGGTAGCCCTGGGGCAGGCTCGTGGACTCCATGCCCAGCGGCGCGTAGACGAGTTCGCGCAGCAGCTCCTCGTACCGGCGGCCGGTGGCGGCCTCGGCCATGAGGGCGACGGCGATGTTGTCGGAGTTGGAGTACTGGTAGCGGCTGCCCGGCCGGAACGCGAGGTCCTGGTCGGAGACGAAGTCCAGCAGGTGCCGCGACTCGAAGTGGTGGCGCGGGTCCGCGGAGATGGTGCCGATGAACTCCGGGGACGCGGAGTAGTCGGGCAACCCGCTGGTGTGGTTCAGCAGTTGACGCAGGGTCACCTCGCGCCACGCGGCGGGCTGTCCGGGCAGTACCTCACCGATCGTGGTCTCCAGGCGCAGCCGTCCGCGGTCGACGAGCCGCAGGGCCACCGCTCCGGTGAACGCCTTGGCGACGCTCGCGATGCGCATGTGGTCCGTCGCCCTCGGCGGACGGCCGCTGTCGATGTCGGCCACGCCCGCCCGGTAGACCCGCGTACGGTCGCCGTCGCGCAGGACCGCGATGACCCCGGGGGGCCCGTCGGTCCTGTTCACCAGCTCCCGCAGCTCCTGGTGGAGGGAGGTGCCCGGCGGCGGGTTGCGGTCCGCTCCGGCCTGTGCGGACTGCACCGAGGTGGCGAGCACGGCGCCGCACACGGCGACGGCCGCGGCGAGGCGCAGCGACGAGCGGATCCGGCGTGCGGGGCCGTACGGGCGTCGGGACACGGAGGTACCTCCCGGGGAAGACGAGCGCGGTGGCCCACCATGGCAGCAGGCCCGCCGTCGCCGGCGGCGACACGTCCGCGCACCGCCCGGCCGTGGCCCGTCCGGCCCCCGGCGGCCGGCCCTGGCGGCCGTCCGTGGCGCACCGAGCCGCCGCGCTCCCCCGCACTCCCCCGCACTCCCCGCGATCAGATGTACATGTTCTTCTCGTCGTAGGAGGGCCCGTAGTAGCGCTCCAGCTCTTCCAGCGGCTCTTCCGCCCGCTCCAGGCTCTTCGAGATGCGGGCCCGGGAGGGGGCGGCGTCGGGGTTCCAGGTCTCCGGCTTCCACAGGGCGGAGCGCACGAAGGCCCGGGAGCAGTGGAAGTAGGCCTGCTCGACCTCGACGAGGAGGGCGAGCGAGGGGCGGTGGCCCTTGACGGTCAGGTCGTCGAAGAACGGCGCGTCGCGCAGCAGCCGCGCCCGGCCGTTGATCCGGAGGGTGTCGCCGCGGCCCGGGATCAGGAAGAGCAGACCGACGTGCGGGTTGGTGAGGACGTTGAGATAGCTGTCCGCGCGGCGGTTGCCGGGGCGGTCGGGGATCACGAGGGTGGTGTCGTCGAGGACCTTGGCGAAGCCGGCCGGGTCACCCTTGGGCGAGACGTCGCAGGTTCCGTCGGCGGCGGAGGTGGAGATCAGGCAGAGCGGGGACCGCGCGAGCCACTGCCTGTGGTGGTCGTGGAGGGTCTGGCGGTCCTTGGCGAGGGCGGTGGGGGTGGGTTCGCCGAGCAGTTCGCGCAGCTCCTCCTCGGTGCCGATCTCCTCGTACGCCTCTGTGTTCACTGCCCGCCCCCGTCTGGTCGCGCGGCCGGACCGCCGCCTCGCCGCGACTATGCCACGGACCTCCGGAGGGTGGCCCCGGATGGTGACGGCGATCACCCGGCGCGACGGCCGCCGGGGGCGGGCGGGGGCTCAGGCGCCCGCGGTACGGGGGGTGTTGCCGTAGTAGGCGTCCGGTCCGTGCTTGCGGGTGAAGTGGCGGTCCAGCAGGTGCTGCGGCGGTTCGGAGGCTTCCCCGAGGCGGGACCCGAGCGCCAGGGTGTGCAGCGCCATCTCCGCCACGGCCTCGCAGACGATGGCGTTCTCCAGCGCCGCCTTCGCGGTGGCGCCCCAGGTGAAGGGGCCGTGCCGGGAGACCAGCGCGCCGGGGACCTCGTCGGCCCGCCGGGGGTCGCCGTCGAGCCGGGCGACGATCACCTGACCGGTGTTGTACTCGTAGTCCCGCGCGCACTGTTCGGCGGTGAGGTCCGCCGTGACGGGGACGGGTCCGTTGAAGGTGTCGGCGTGCGTCGTGCCGAGCACCGGGATGGGCCGGCGCGCCTGGGCGAAGGCGACGGCGTGCGTCGAGTGCGTGTGGGTGACGCCGCCGATGGCGGGGAAGGCCCGGTAGAGGCACCGGTGGGTCTCGGTGTCGGTGGAGGGCCGCAGGTGCCCGTCGACCACCCGCCCGTCCTCCAGCGCCACGACCACCAGGTCCTCCTCGGTGAGGTCGGCGTAGGAGACCCCCGAGGGCTTGATGACGAAGACGCCCGCGTCCCGGTCGACTCCGCTGACGTTTCCCCAGGTGAGGGTGGCCAGGCCGGCCTCCGGGATGCGCAGGTTGGCCGCGAGGACCTCGCGCCGGAGGTCCTTGAGGTTGTACTCGCTCACTGCGCTCTCACCGTCTCTACGACGTGCGCGGCGGCTTCACGGGCCCTGCGTGCCGCAGGGCCCGCACTCGCGCACGAGTGGGCTGGACCGATCGGGTGGGGCCGTGCGGGCCCGGGGTGGGACGACCGCAGGCTGACCCCCAAGGAATTGTGAGCGTTAACAAGGACAGATCTCAAGAGCCAGACGAAATTTTTCGCCCACGAAAGCCGTGAGCCGCTGCATAATGTGAGCGCCCACATCATCCGTCCCGTCTCCGCCCGCAGCTGTTCCCCGGGCCGGTCCCGGGCGTGTCCGGGCGGCGGCCGGTTCGGTACCGTGAGGGAAGGCCGCCCGACGAGGAAAGGCAGAGAGTTGACCCAGCTCCCGGACGTCACGCGCGCGCCCACGATGACGGATGTCGCGCGCGTCGCCGGCGTGTCCCACCAGACCGTTTCACGGGTGCTCAGCGACCACCCGAACGTCAGCGCCAAGACCCGGGCCGCCGTGACGCAGGTCATCGAGCAACTGGGCTACCGGCGCAACTCGGCGGCCCGGGCCCTGGCCACGCGGCGTACCCACACGCTCGGCGTCATCGCGGTGAACACCACCCTCCACGGGCCCGCCAGCACCCTGACCGGGGTACAGGAGGCGGCCCGGAACCGCGGCTACCTGACCTCCGCCGTCACCCTGCGGACCGCCACCCGGACGGCCCTCGCCGAAGCCATGCAGCACCTCGCCGCGTGGGGCGTGGAGGGCATCGTCGCCGTCACCCCCCAGCGCGAGGCGGTACGGGCCCTGGCGGCGCTCGAAGCGCCGTGCCCGGTGGTCACCGTGGAGGGCGGCCACACCCTGGACCTGCCGGGGGTGTCACTGGACCAGGAGCTCGGCGCCCGCATGATCACGGACCACCTCCTCGCCTCGGGCCACGCCACCGTGTGGCACGTCGCGGGCCCTGCCGACTGGTTGGAGAGCGAGGGCCGCACCCGCGGGTGGGAGAACGCCCTGCGGGAGGCCGGCGCCGAGGTGCCGCCGCTGCTGCGCGGCGACTGGAGTCCGCTGTCGGGCTACCAGGCAGGTCAGCAGCTCGCGGGGCGGTTCCTGGCGTCGCGCGGGGCGGCCGCGGGCCTCACGGCGGTGTTCGTCGCCAACGACCAGATGGCCCTCGGTGTCCTGCGGGCCCTGCGGGAAGCGGGCCTGCGCACTCCGGAGGACGTGGCGGTCGCCGGTTTCGACGACATTCCCGAGGCGGAGTTCTTCCCGCCCCCGCTGACGACCATCCGTCAGGACTTCGCCTCGCTCGGCCGCGACAGCATCGGGCTGCTCCTGGACCACATCGAGGGCCGCACCGACGAAGCGACGCACCTGGTGGTGGCGCCCGAGCTGATCGTGCGCGCCAGCACGGCCCGCAGGAGCCTCCCCCGGGGCGAATGACCCTGCCCCGTCCGGCAAGCGCCGGCCCCGCCCGGCAAACGGGCGGGGCGCCGACCGCGCGTGCGGTCGGCGCCCCTGCGTCCCGGCCCTGGTGGATGCCCTACGCGGCCACCGTGCTGAAGCCGTGGATCGTGGTGGAGCGGTACACCTCGCCCGGGCGCAGGAGGACCGCCGGGTAGTCGGGGCGGTTCGGGGAGTCGGGGAAGTGCTGGGTCTCCAGCGCGACTCCCGCGTAGGCGCGGTACGCCCCGCCCCCCTTACCCGTGATGTCACCGGTCAGGCCCTGGGCGGTGTAGACCTGGAGGCCCGGCTCCGTGGTGTGCACCTCCATGCGGCGGCCGGAGGCGGGGGCGTACAGTACGGCGGCCTTGCGGGGGCGGATCCGCCGGGCTGCGTCGAGGACCCAGTTGTGGTCGAACCCGCCTCCGGCCAGCGCCAGTTGCGCGTCCGTCTCGGTCAGGACGTCGCTGAGCCGCCGGGGCCGGCGGAGGTCGAACGGGGTCCCGCTGACCGGGCGGTGGGCTCCGTCGGGGATCAACTCCGCGTCCACGGGGGTGTAGAGGGGCGCCTCCACCTGGAGCTGGTGGGACAGGACGTTGCCGCGCCCCTCCCCTTCGAGGTTCCAGTAGCTGTGGTGGGTGAGGTTGACGATCGTCGGCGCGTCGGCGACCGCCTGGTACGACAGCGTCAGGTTGTCCTGCCGGTCCAGCGTGTAGGTGACGCGGACGTTCAGGGCGCCGGGGAACCCCTGGTCGCCGTCGGGGCTGTGAAGGAACAGGCGGACACCGGTGCGGTGCGCGGAGTGGAAGGGCTCGCACCGCCAGAGGCGCTGGTCGAAGCCGTCGGGGCCGCCGTGCAGCGTGTGCCCGCTGCGCTGGGTGGCGAGCCGGTGGGTGACGCCGTCGATGACGAGCCGGCCGTGCGCGATGCGGTTGGCGTACCGGCCCACCGTCGCGCCGAAGTAGCGGGCGGGGCCCTCGAAGGCGGCAGGATCGCGGGGTGCGAGCACCACGTCGGCGGTGTGCCCCCAGCGGTCCGGCACGGTCAGGGAGAGGAGCCGGGCGCCGCGCGTGTGCACCTGCGCGCAGGCCCGGCCGGGGAAGCCGAACCGCCAGGTGTCCCCCGTCCCGTCCGCGACCGCGCGCGGGGCGCGGCCCGGCCGCGGACGGGTGGCGGTCTCCGCGGGCTCGGCGGGCTCCGCGGGCTCCGGTTCGGCGGGCTCCGCGGGCTCCGGCTCGGCGGCCCGGGCGGCGGGTTCGTGTACGTGGTCCATGGCGGTTTTTCCTGGAGGTAGGTCCACCGGAGGGCGTGCCCGGGGCGGGCTGGGGCGCGGCGGCACACGGACGCGGTGGTACGGGCTGACGGGCGCGGGAGGCCCCGGAGTTCAGTCGGCGGCGGGGCGGCGTCCGCTCATCAAGCGCTGGAGGACGATGAACACGAGCAGCAGGGCGCCGATGACGATCCGGGTCCACCAGGAGCTGAGCGTGCCCTGGAAGTTGACGACGGTCTGGATCGTGCCGAGGACGAGCACGCCGAGCGCCGTGCCCAGGACGAAGCCGGATCCGCCGGTCAGCAGGGTGCCGCCGATCACGGTGGCGGCGATCGCGTCGAGTTCCATGCCCATCGCGTGGAGGGCGTAGCCGGAGAGCATGTAGAAGGTCAGCAGCAGGCCGCCGAGTGCGGAGCACAGACCGCTGACGGCGTACACCGCGATCTTGGTGGAGCCCGCCGGGAGGCCCATCAGGCGCGCCGAGGATTCGTTGCCGCCCAGCGCGTACACGGTGCGGCCGAAGCGCGTGTGGTGCAGGACGACGAAGGCGGCCAGCAGCACGGCCAGGGCGATGACCACCGGGATGGAGACGAACAGTCCCCCGGGGCCGTACAACCGGGTCTGCGCGATGGCGGTCGTGGTGGGGTCGTTGATGGTGATGGATTCGGTGCTGATGGTGTAGCAGAGCCCGCGGGCCAGGAACATGCCGGCCAGGGTGACGATGAACGGCTGGATCTCGAAGGTGTGGATGATCCAGCCCATGAGCGCCCCGCTGGTGGCGCCGACCAGCAGGACCAGGGGGACGACCGTGACCAGGGGCCAGCCGTGCGACTCGACCAGCCAGGCCGTGATCATGGTCGACAGGGCCACCATGGAACCGACGGACAGGTCGATGCCGCCGGTGAGGATGACGAAGGTCGCGCCGACCGCGACGACCAGCAGGAAGCCGTTGTCGATCAGCAGGTTGAGGACGACCTGCGTGGAGAGGAAGCCCTCGTAGCGCACCGATCCGACGCCGAACATGACGACCAGCAGGACGGCGGTGACGATCAGGGGGATCCGGGTGCGGGTGCGCGGGGACACGGCCGCGAAGGGGCGCGTGAGATGCGCGGCGGCGCTCGCGATGCCGGTGCTCATGCGCGTACCTCCTGCTGCTGCGGGGCGGCGCCCGCCGTGGTGTGGGAACGGTCGGTGGTCGTCCGGCGGCGGCGCAGGGCCTTGGCCCGGAAGACCGGGGACTGTACGAGGCAGACGACGATGACGACGAAGGCCTTGAAGACGAGGGTGGTCTCGGGCGGGACGCCGAGGGTGTAGACCGTCGTGGACAGGGTCTGGATGATCAGGGCCCCGAGGACGGTGCCCCCGAGGGAGAAGCGGCCGCCGGTCAGGGCGGTGCCGCCGACGACGACGGCGAGGATGGCGTCGAGTTCGATCCACAGTCCCGCGTTGTTGCCGTCGGCGCTGGAGACGTTGGAGCTGATCATCAGCCCGGCGACGGCTGCGCACAGCGCGCTGAAGACGTAGACCAGGGCGAGCAGGCCGCCGGCGCGGATGCCGACGAGGCGGCTGGCGGCCGGGTTGCCGCCCACGGACTCGATCAGCATGCCGAGTGCGCTGCGGCGGGTGACGAAGGCGGTGAGCGCGACGAGGACGGCGGCCAGCAGGACGGCGAAGGGGAAGGTCAGCCAGTAGCCGCCGCCGATCATCTTGTAGGGGGCGCTGGTCACCGTGACGATCTGGCCGTCGGTGATCAGCTGGGCCACGCCGCGGCCCGCCACCATGAGGATCAGGGTGGCCACGATGGGCTGCACGCCGAGCCCCGACACCAGGAAGCCGTTGGCGAGCCCCAGGACGAGGGCGACGCCGAGCGCGAGGGCGACGGCCGTCATGACGGTGGTGACGCTGCCGGGGTGCGCGGCGGTGGAGAGGTGGCCGCAGGCGAGGGCGCCGGCGATGGCGACGGTGGAGCCCACCGAGAGGTCGATGCCCCGGGTGGCGATGACGAGGGTCATGCCGAGCGCCACCAGGGTCAGGGGCGCGCCGAACTGGAGGATGTCGACGAGGCTGCCGTAGAGGTGGCCGTCGCGTACGCGGACGGCGAAGAAGTCGTGGTGGAACGCGAGGTTGCCGAGGAGCAGGGCGAGCAGGATGAGCGCGGGCCACAGCAGGCGGTGGCCGGCCAGTCGCCTCCCGATTCCGCCGCGCGCCGTGGTCCTGGCGGGCTGGGTGGTCATGAGTCCGCTCCCGTGGCGATGGTCGTGAGGAGGCGTTCGGGGGTGACGCTGTCGTCATTGGTGAGGGTGGCCACCATGCGGTGGTCGCGGAGCACGGCGATGCGGTGGCTCAGCCGCAGGACCTCTTCGAGTTCCGCCGAGATGAACAGCACGGCGGTGCCCTCGGCGGCCAGCCGGGCCACGAGCTTCTGGATCTCCGCCTTGGCCCCGATGTCGATGCCGCGGGTGGGTTCGTCGAGGATCAGGAGCCGGGGCTCGGTCAGCAGCCACCGTGCGAGGAGCACCTTCTGCTGGTTGCCGCCGCTGAGGTGGCGCACCTGCGCCTCCGGGTCGGTGGGGCGGATGTCCAGCGCCTCGATCCAGTGCCGCGCCAGTTCGTCCTGGGTGGCGCGGGCCAGCGGCCGGGTCCAGCCGCGGGCGGCCTGGAGGGCGAGGACGATGTTCTCGCGGACCGTGAGCTCGCCCACCAGCCCCTCGGACTTGCGGTTCTCGGAGCAGAAGGCGATGCCCCGGGCGATGGCGTGCCGGGGGGTGCGCAGGAGGACTTTCCTGCCCTCGATGCTGATGTCTCCGGCGTCGGCGCTGTCCGCGCCGAACAGGAGGCGCGCGACTTCGGTGCGCCCCGATCCCAGCAGGCCGGCCAGTCCGATGACCTCGCCGGCGTGGATGTCGAGGTCGTACGGTTCGATCGAGCCGGTACGGGTCAGTTGGCGGGCCCGCAGGAACGGCTCGCCGTCCGCCCGTTCGACCGCGGTGGCGCGGGCGCGGTCCGACAGCTGGTCGAGGGTGGCCAGTTCACCGCCGATCATGCGCTGTACGAGCGTCACCGGCGTGAGTTCGCCGATGGGGTACTCGCCTTCCAGGCGGCCGTTGCGCAGGACGGTGACCCGGTCGCAAAGGTCGAACACCTGGTCCAGGAAGTGCGTGACGAAGAGGATGGCCACCCCGCGGTCGCGCAGGCGCCTCACCAGGGTGAAGAGCTGGGCGACCTCCTCGCGGTCCAGGCTGGAGGTGGGTTCGTCCAGTACGAGCACCTTCGCCGAGACGTCCACCGCCCGGACGATGGCGACCAGTTGCTGCACCGCGAGGGAGTGCGAGCCGAGCAGGCT
Source organism: Streptomyces sp. NPDC006529 (assembly GCF_040611795.1). Taxonomy (NCBI): domain Bacteria; kingdom Bacillati; phylum Actinomycetota; class Actinomycetes; order Kitasatosporales; family Streptomycetaceae; genus Streptomyces; species Streptomyces sp. NPDC006529. The sequence continues at coordinate 63,936 of NZ_JBEXPB010000009.1, forward strand.
GGTGACGTCCAGGTCGAGGTCGAGTTCCGTCAGCAGCTCCGCCGCCCGCCGCCGCGCGGCGGACCAGTGGACGAGGCCGAACCGGCGCGGTTCGCGTCCGATGAGGATGTTCTCCGCGACCGAGATGTTCGCGCAGAGGTTGACCTCCTGGTAGACGGTGCTGATGCCGGCCTGCTGCGCCTGGAGCGGGTCGGCGAAGGCCTGGGGCCGGCCGTCGACGAGGAGGGTGCCGCCGTCGGCGGGGTGGACGCCGGTGAGCACCTTGATCAAGGTGGACTTCCCGGCGCCGTTCTCGCCCATCAGGGCGTGCACCTCGCCGGGGAAGAGCCGCAGCGCGACTCCGTCGAGGGCGAGCACGCCCGGGAACTGCTTGCGGATGCCCTGGGCTTCCAGGACCGGCCGCGGGCCGTCGGCGTCCGCGGGCCGCGGGGTGGACGGGGATGCCATCCGCCCTCCTCTCGTGGGTGGGGTGGTGGAGCGGGCTCCGGAGGGCGGAGGGAGGCACCTGAGCGGGCCTCATCCGGCGCCGGAACCTGCCGTGTCAGTAGTTCCGGGTCGGCAGCGCGGCGGCGGCCTTGTCCTGGGTGAAGACGCCTTCCTGCGTCTCGACGCGGGCCGGCACGCTCTCCCCCGCCGCGACCTTCTTGGCCAGCTCCATGAGCTGGTCGCCGAGCAGCGGGTTGCACTCCACCACGACGTTGATCTTGCCCTCGGTCATCGCGACGAAGGCGTCCTTGACCCCGTCCACCGAGATCACCTTGATGTCCGTCCCGGGCTTCTTGCCGGACTCCTCGATGGCCTGGATGGCGCCGAGGGCCATGTCGTCGTTGTGGGCGTAGAGGACGTCGATGTCCTTCTGGGACTTCAGGAAGGCCTGCATGACCTCCTTGCCCTTGGCGCGGGTGAAGTCGCCCGTCTGCGAAGCGACGATCTTGAACTTGCCGTCGGCGCGGATGGCGTCGGCGAAGCCGGCCTTGCGGTCGTTCGCGGGGGCGGAGCCCGTGGTGCCCTGGAGCTCGACGATGTTGACCGGGCCCTGCTGGTTGGCGTAGGCGCCGGTCAGCCATTCGCCCGCGGACTTGCCCTCCTTGACGAAGTCGGAGCCCAGGAAGGACTTGTAGAGGGAGGTGTCCTTGGTGTCGACGGCGCGGTCGGTGAGGATGACCGGGATGCCCGCGTCCTTCGCCTCCTTCAGCACGGTGTCCCAGCCGGACTCCACGACCGGCGAGAAGGCGATGACGTCCACCTTCTGCTGGATGAAGGTGCGGATCGCCTTGATCTGGTTCTCCTGCTTCTGCTGCGCGTCGGAGAACTTGAGGGTGATCCCGGCCTTCTTCGCCGCGTCCTGGACGGACTTGGTGTTGGCGGTGCGCCAGCCGCTCTCCGCGCCGACCTGGGCGAAGCCCAGCGTGATCGGGCCGTGGCCGCCCGCCTTGGCCGACGGGGAGGAGCCGGAGGCGGGGCCCTCGGTCGAGCACGCGGTCAGCGCGGAGGAGGCGAGGAGGGTGGCGGTGAGGACGAGAACTGCTCTGCGAGCCATGTCGGGTGTCCTTTCGGGGTGTGTGGAAGGGGTGGTGGCGCGGGGCCCGGGTGCCGGGCGGTGTCACGCCCCGGCGTGGCGCGCCGGGGGGGGGTGCGGGGCGGCGCGGCGTGGCGTTCCACGGCGTGACGGGACGTGTCGCATCCCGTCGTGTCGCCGTGGTGTGCCGTGCCGCGCTGAGCCATGTCGTGCCGTGTCGTGCCGTGCCGTGCCGTGTCGCGTCGCCGCGGAGCCGCCGGAGTTCGGATGGGGATCCACGGGAGGTGGGTTTCGGTCCCCTGTGGAGGGGGCGCCGTCGCATTGTGAGCGCTAACAAGCCTGGTTCTCAACCCCCTTGCGCGCGTTACCTGTCTGTTACCGCGTCGAGCGTGGCCGGGGACGGGGCCCGGCCGCTCGCCGTTCGCCCACCCGCGCGCCCCGCCGGACCTCCCCCTGCGTCGCGCCGACCGGCACCCGACCCCGGTTGTGCGACGTATACGAAAGCCGCCGCGGGAGAGACGGCGGGAGGTGACCGGCCCGCACCCCTTGCCTCACGCCATTGTTAGCGCTCACAATACGGTGGACCCCCGGTCGGCCCCAGGATCACGGGGCGGCGACCGCCTCCGCCCGTCGGCCCGTCCGGCACCCCGCGGCTCCTTCGAAAGGCACTCCGTTGACGTCACCCCGCCCCCTCGCGCCCACCCCGCACTCCGAGCCCTCGGAGCAGTACACGGTCGGCGTCGACTTCGGCACGCTGTCGGGCCGCGCCGTGGTGGTGCGGGTGCGCGACGGTGAGGAACTGGCCGCGGCGGTCCACCCCTACCGGCACGGCGTCATCGACCGGCAGCTGCCCGGCAGCGGTGCGCAGCTGCCCCCGGACTGGGCCCTGCAGCACCCCGAGGACTGGCGGGACGTCCTGCGTCACGCCGTCCCGGACGCCGTGTCGGGGGCCGGGATCGATCCGGCCGACGTGATCGGCATCGCCACCGACTTCACCGCGTGCACCGTCCTGCCCGCGCTGGCCGACGGGACTCCCCTCGCCGAGACGGAGCTCGCCGGACGGCCGCACGCCTGGCCCAAGCTGTGGAAGCACCATGCGGCCCAGTCGCACGCCGACCGCATCAACGAACTCGCCCACGCGCGCGGCGAGAAGTGGATCGCCCGCTACGGCGGCCGGATCTCCGCCGAGTGGCAGTTCGCGAAGGCCCTCCAGGTACTGGAGGAGGACCCGCTCGTCTACGACACCTGCGCGCGGTGGATCGAGGCCGCCGACTGGATCGTGTGGCAGCTCACCGGCACCGAGTCCCGCAACGCCTGCACCGCCGGATACAAGGGCATCCACCAGGACGGCGCCTACCCGAGCGAGGAGTACCTGGCCGCGCTGAACCCGGCGTTCGCCGACTTCGCGCACACGCGCCTCGCGTTCCCGCTCTCCGCCCTGGGCTCGCGCGTGGGTTCGCTCACCGCCGAGGCGGCCGCCTGGACGGGGCTGCGCCCGGGCATCGCCGTGGCCGCGGGCAACGTCGACGCCCACGTCACCGCGGCGGCGGCCCAGGCCGTCGAGGACGGGCAGCTGCTCGCCATCATGGGCACCTCCACCTGCCACGTCGTGAACGCCCCGGTCCTCGCCGACGTTCCCGGCATCTGCGGCGTCGTGGCCGGCGGCATCGTCGAGGGAACCTACGGCTACGAGGCCGGCCAGAGCGCCGTCGGCGACATCTTCGCCTGGGTACTGGACCAGGGGGTTCCGGCGGACTACCTTGCCGAGGCCGCCGAGCACGGCGAGGACCTGCACGCCCTGTTGACCCGCAAGGCCGCCGGCCAGCCCGTCGGCGGACACGGGCTGGTCGCACTCGACTGGCTGAACGGCAACCGTTCGGTCCTCGTCGACCACCACCTCTCCGGGGTCGTCGTCGGCCTCACCCTCGCGACCCGCCCCGAGGACCTCTACCGCGCGCTGATCGAAGCCACCGCGTTCGGCACCCGCGTCATCGTGGAGACCCTGGAGAGCGGCGGGGTGCCGGTCCACGAGTTCATCGTGGCCGGCGGACTCGCCAAGAACGAGCTGCTGATGCAGATCTACGCCGACGTGCTGCGCCGCCCCGTCTTCCTCGCCGCGTCCGAACAGGGCCCCGCGCTCGGGTCGGCCATCCACGCCGCCGTAGCCGCCGGAGCCCACGCCGACGTCCGCACGGCCACCGCGTCCATGGGCCGCCGGGGCGCCGCCGTGTACCGGCCCGACGCCTCGCGGGCCGATGCGTACGACGCCCTCTTCGCCGAATACCGGCTCCTGCACGACCACTTCGCCGACGGCGGTCTGCTGCACCGCCTGCGCGCCGTGCGCGACGCGGCCCGCACCGCGGGCTGAACGCGCCCCGCCCTTCGTCCCCGCCGCCCCAACCGCCCGCCGCCTCACGGCCGTCGCGGGATCCGACCTTCAGGAGTCCATGTGTCCAGCCCCACCCTGCCCACCCGGGAGATCTGGTTCCTCACCGGCAGCCAAGGCCTCTACGGGGAGGAGACGCTGCAGCAGGTCGCCGACCAGTCGCGGCGGATCGCCGGCACGCTGGCCGAAGCCCCCGGGCTGCCCGCGCGCGTGGTGTGGAAGCCCGTACTGACCGAGGCCGACGCGATCCGCCGGATCTGCCTCGACGCGAACGCCGACGACCGGTGCGTCGGCGTCATCGCCTGGATGCACACCTTCTCCCCCGCCAAGATGTGGATCGCCGGACTCGACGCGCTGCGCAAGCCGTTGCTCCACCTCCACACCCAGTCGAACGTGGCCCTGCCCTGGGACACCATCGACATGGACTTCATGAACCTCAACCAAGCCGCCCACGGCGACCGGGAGTTCGGGCACATCCAGGCCCGGCTCGGCGTGCCCCGCAAGACCGTGGCGGGCCACGTCACCGATCCGGTGACGACCGCGCGCGTCGCGGTCTGGGCGCGGGCGGCCGCCGCACGGTCCGAACTGGCCGCCCTCAAGGTCGCCCGCTTCGGCGACAACATGCGCGACGTCGCCGTCACCGAGGGCGACAAGGTCGAGGCCCAGCTGCGGTTCGGCGTCTCCGTCAACACCTACGGCGTCAACGACCTCGTGGAGGTCGTCGACGGCGCGGACGAGACCGAGGTGACGGCCCTCGTCAAGGAGTACGAGGACTCCTACCGGCTGGCGCCGGAGCTGCGCGCCGGAGGCGAGCGGCACGACGCGCTGCGCTACGCGGCCCGCATCGAGGCCGGTCTGCGCACCTTCCTGGAGGCGGGCGGCTTCCGGGCCTTCACCACCAACTTCGAGGACCTGGGCGGCCTGCGCCAGCTCCCGGGCCTCGCGGTCCAGCGGCTCATGGCCCAGGGGTACGGTTTCGGCGGCGAGGGCGACTGGAAGACCGCCGTGCTGCTGCGCGCCCTCAAGGTCGCCGCGGCCGGCCTGCCCGGCGGCACCTCCTTCATGGAGGACTACACCTACGACCTGACGCCCGGCAGCGAACTGATCCTCGGCGCGCACATGCTGGAGGTCTGCCCCACCCTCGCGTCCGCCCGGCCCAGCTGCGAGATCCACCCCCTCGGCATCGGCGGCCGGGAGGACCCGGTGCGCCTGGTGTTCGACGCCGCCCCCGGCCCGGCCGTGGTGGTCGGCCTCGCCGACCTCGGCGACCGGTTCCGGCTGGTCGCCAACGACATCGACGTGGTGGCGCCCCCGCACCCGCTGCCCGCCCTGCCCGTCGCCCGCGCGGTCTGGCGGCCGCACCCCGACCTGCGGACGTCCACGGAGTCCTGGCTGACGGCGGGCGGGCCGCACCACACCGTCCTCAGCACGGCCCTCACCTCCGACCACCTCGACGACCTGGCGGAGATGCTGCGCCTGGAACTGCTCCTCATCGACGGGAGCACCACCCCGAAGCAGTTCCGGCGCGACCTGCGGTGGAACCAGGCGTACCACCGGCTGGCACAGGGCCTGTGATCCGGTGTCCGCGGTCGGTCCGTGCCCCTCAGGGGGCACGGCGCCCGGTCAGATGAAGCGCCAGAGGTGGTCGCCGGTGCCGTTGTCGTCCCACAGGACGCCCTGGGCTCCCGCGGCGGTGGAGGCACCGGCGACACCGAGGACGCGGCCGCCCTCGGCGCACTGGATCCTGAAGGTGTCGCCGCCGCCGTGACGCAGGCGCCACCGGTGGTCGGCGGCGCCGTTGTCCGCCCACTGCACGACGCGGGCGCCGTTGGTGGTGGCGCCGTTCTCCACGGCGAGGACCTTGCCGCTGTGGGAGTTGCGCAGGCGCAGCCACCCGCCGGTGTCGACCACCGCCGTCCAGAGGTGGTCGGCGGTGCCGTTGTCGTCCCACTGGACGGCGAGGCCTCCGTCGGCCGTGGACATGTCCCGCACGCCGAGGACCTTGCCGCTGGCGACGTTCTGGATGCGCCGGGCGCCGTCGGGGACGAACTGCCACTGGCCGGAGGCGGCGCCGGTGTCGGGGACCTGTACGGCGGCGGCGCCGTTCGCGGTGGAGCCGCCCGCGATGCCGAGCAGCTTGCCGGTGTGGACGTTGCGCAGGGCGTGGTAGCCGTTGCCCGCGTCGACGACGGTCCACCGGTGGTCGGCGGTGCCGGTGTCGGACCACTGGAGGACCGGCGCGTTGTCGGCGGTCGACATGTCCCGCACGCCGAGGACCTTGCCGCTGTTGAGGTTGCGCAGCCGCAGCGCGCCGCCGTCGGCGACCAGGACCCAGTTGTGGTCGGCGGTGCCGGAGTCGCTCCACTGGAGGGCGAGGGCCCCGTCGGCGGTGGACATGTCCCGGATGCCGAGGACGAGTCCGCTGGCCGCGTTGACGAGCCGGAAGCCGGCGCTGTCGGTCCGCCAGTACACGGTGTAGTTGAAGCCCTGGGCGTCGTGGAACGGGCCCAGATCGACCTTCGTGCCGTTGGCGGTGGCCGTGAAGGCGAGGGCGGTGCCACTGGTCCGGGTGACCGAGGACGGGTCCAGGGCCGGCAGGGCGGACAGCGCGGCGCTGCCGTAGTTGCCGGCGAGGACGGCGGGGCCGTAGGTGACCGCCGCGACGCCGGGGTTGTCGTTGGCGGGCTGGAGGGCCACGCGCATGGGGAGCTTCACGGTGACGGTGTCGCCCGAGGCCCAGGACCGGGTGAGGGTGGCGTAGGTGCCCGGGTCGGCCGTGACGCTCTGGGCGACGCCGTTGACGCTGACGACGGCGCGCGAGGTCCATCCGGGGATGCGGACGCGCAGGGACCAGGTCCCGCCGACGCTGCCGGTGACCTTGAGCGTCGTGGTGTCGTCGGCCGGGTACGCGGTGGTCTGGGTCACCGTGATGCCCCGCTGGGTCCAGTCCAGGACGGAGGGGAGGAAGAGGTTCACGGTGAGCGTGGTGCCGTCGTGGAAGTAGACGGAATCCATCAGCTTGGTGTGTGACTCGATGCCCGTCCCCTGGCAGCACCAGAACGTGCCGTAGTCGGTGCTCCAGGTGCCGCCGCCCCACGCCGGTCCCACGCCGCGGCGGCCGCCCGGGTTGAGGGGGGTGAAGTAGGTGACGTGGCCGTGCGGGTCGGCCGGGTTCTGGGCGCCGACGACATGGTTGATCAGCGTCTTCTCGTAGAAGTCGAAGTAGGCCGCCCGGTCGGGGGCGAGCTGCCACAACTCGCGGGTCAGCTTCAGCATGTTGTAGGAGTTGCAGAGCTCGCAGGTGTCCTGTACGAGGTGGCCGGCGAGGGCGTTCGGGGCCCGGAAGTGCTCCGCCTGGCTGTTGCCGCCGATGGCGTAGGTGTGGGCCGTGGTGGTGATCGTCCAGGCGTTGGCGGCGATGTCGCGGTAGCGGGTCGTCCCGGTGGCCTTGTACGTGCGGACGGCGCCGATCCACTTGGGCACCTGGGTGTTGGCGTGCAGGCCGTCCAGCCGGTCCTGGTTCGCGGCGAGCGGGTCGAAGACCGCGGCGTGGTCGAACCGCTGGGCGGTGGTCAGCCAGCGGGCGTCGCCGGTCTGCTGGTAGAGGTCCGCGAGCACCTCGTTCATGCCGCCGAACTCGACGCCCAGGCAGGCCTGCATGGTGGCGCGGCTGAGCGGTGCGGTGCGCCGGTCGACCCAGCCGGCGAGCGCGAGGAGCACGTCGCGCGCCTGGGTGCTGCCGATGAGGCGCCACACGTCGAGCAGACCGGCCATGGTCTTGTGGACGCAGTAGTAGGGAACGTTGCCGTTGTTCAGCGTCCCTGCTTCGAGAGCGGTGAAGTCCTTCTCGGGAAAGCCCGACAGGTAGCCGGCCGAGAAGCCCGCGGTGGCGTTGTTGGCCTGGCACTTGGCGAGCTCGGCCACCATGCGTTCGGCCTTGTCCCGGCAGCTGGTGTCCCCGACCGCGGCATAGGCCTGCGCCCATGCCGTGAGGAAGTGGCCCTGCACGTGGGTGCGGAAGGGGAACGCCGGGTCGTCCCAGCCTCCGGTCGGAGCCGCGGCGTTGGTGGAAAGTCGGTGGTTGGAGCGGAAGTTGTACAGGAGGCGGTCGACGTCGACGAAGCGGAGGTAGGCCAGGGTGCGGTTCTGATTGTCGAGCCACCGGCTGCCGGTGAGCCGGACCTGGCCCAGGTCGAACGGGAGCGTCGACACTCCGACGTCGGACCTGAGCGGGGGCGTCTGCGCCGCGGCGGCGGCGGAGGCCGGCGCGGAGCCGAGGGCGGGTCCGGCGGCAGCGGCCACGGCCGCGGCGCCGGTCGCCTTGATCACGGCGCGGCGGCTGAAGGGGTGGGTCGGCATGGCGGGCTCCATGGTCCGTGAGGGAGGACGGGTGCGGGGGAAGGAGGCGGTGGCCCGGGGGGCGGGCTGGGCAGGCGACAGGTTGCCTGCCCAGCCCGCCCCCCGGGGCGGTTCAGCTCTTGCCGGACAGGCGCCAGACCTGGTTCTTCTTGGTGGCCAGGGCACTGGCGGGGTCACAGGTCCACTGGTGGACCAGTGCTCCGGCGGCGGTGGAGATCCCGCTGACGTCCACGCACTTGCCGCTGTGCACCGCGACGAGCTGGTAGTCGTTGGCGGCGGCCTGCCGCAGCGTGAACTGCTGGCTCGTGCCGCCGTGGCAGGTCCACTGGTGGACCGCCGCGCCGTCGGCGGTGGAGACGCCGCGGACGTCAAGGCACTTGCCGCTGTGGCGGTTCACCAGGGAGTAGGTGTCCGCCACCCCTGTCACCGGGCGGAAGTCGAACCGCTGTTCCTCACCGGCGCCGCAGGTGTACTGCCGGTACTGGGCGCCGTCGGCGGTGCCCTGGTCCGGGTCGTCCAGGCAGTACCCGCTGTGCTGTGCGACGACGGTTGACGAGAAGGCGGGCCGACTGCCGGAGAACTGCCACCAGTCCACGTTGAACAGGAACCCGCTGCCACCGGCGAAGCGCAGGTACAGATCGTGCGTCCCGGTCGCGCCGGTGACGGGGCACGAGACCGTGCTCCAGGTCTGCCAGCCTCCGGTGCCCGCCGCAGTGCACGTCCCGACCGTCGGCCCGGTGGGACTGTCCAGGTGCAGCTCGATGCGGCCGCCGCTGGTGTTCGAGGCCGTCCTGGCCGTGAACGAGCCGGCCCCGGCGCCGAATGCCGCGCCCTTGACCTTGATGTAGTCGCCGTTCTCGATCCAGCTGACGTTCATCCCGCCCTCGCTGGAGGGTTCGGTTTCGATGCCGCTGCCCCAGGCGATGGTCTCGGCTTCCTGGCGGACGTAGGGATCGAGCGTGCCGGTCTGCGGCGCTCCGGCCGTCGTCATGTTGATCGTGGGAATGGTGCCGTCGGCGTTGTAGCTGAATTTCTCCACCGCGACCGACCGGGTGAATCCGCCGCCGCCCGGCAGCGCGCCGTTGTGGTAGAAGAAGTACGAGCCGCCGTTGAAGTCGACGACACCGGCGTGGTTGGTGAAACTGCCGCCCTGCGAGGGCATGATGGCGCCGCGATACGTCCACGGTCCGGTCGGGCCGGGCGAGGTGGAGTAGGCGATGAACTCGGAGCAGCATTTCGCCGCGAACACCATGTAGTACAGGCCGTTGCGCTTGTGGAACCACGGGCCTTCCTCGTACAGGGTGGGCCGGTTCGCGTCTCCCGTGCGGGTGCCGAACCCCGCGGTCGTCAGCGGGATCTGTGCCGGGCTGCCGGAGTACGAGATCATGTCGGCGTTGAGCCGCACGTACCACAGATTCGGATTGCCGTAATAGAGGTAGGCCTGGCCGTCGTCGTCGATGAAGACGGTGGGATCGATTTCGGAGTTCTGGATCAGTGGACCGCCGATCGCGTCGTGGAACGGCCCGATCGGGCTGTCCGAGACCCCGACTCCGATGGCCTGCGATCCGTTGGACATGCGCACCGGCACGTACCAGTAGAACTTTCCGTTGCGCTGGACGACCTGTCCCGCCCAGGCGTCCGAGCCGGCCCAGCTGAAGGTCGCCAGGCTCATCGGCGAGCCGTGATCGGTCCAGTTCACCATGTCCGACGAGGACGACACCCGCCAATCGCGCATGGTGAAGGACGTCGGCGCGGCATTGTCCTCATCGTGTCCGGTGTACAGGTAGACCCGGCCGTTGTAGACCAGCGGCGCCGGGTCGGCGGTGTAGATGTGCTGCACGACCGGGTTGTCCGCCCGGGCGGCGGCCGGAAGGAACGCCAGCATGCACAGAAGGCTCATCGCCAGGACGAGGACGCGTTTCGACGACCGCTGACGTGCGAATGTCACGGTGGGGGCCCTCATTCTCATCGGTAGCCGGCGGCGGCGATATTCGCCTGGACCGCGTTTTCGGTCGCGTCCGACGGGTAGCCCGCGACCATGGCGCCCTCGTAGAAGGTGCCCGCGCTGTCGTTGATGTTGCCGACCTCGGGTGAGCAGCAATCGCCGCCGCTCCCCAGGACGATGGCGCCCTGCTTCCGCATCGGGCTGTATACGTTGGGCTCGTTGGGAAGCGCGCCGTCCCAGAGGGTGGTCAGGCTTCGGGCCTGGGCATCGCTGCCCTTGAGCGCGAATCTCGACGTCCCGTTGTTCTTCAGTGTCGCCGTGACGAACTTGCCGGTGAATGCCTGCTGGTTGGGGTTCCACGTGCTGCCGCCACCGGGGAACAGGCCCCATTCGAGGTCGGCCTGCACCCAGGGTCCGGTTCCGGTGCAGCGGCCGAACCAGCAGTTCGTCCCGAAGTAGATGGCGTCCATGGCGCCCGGTCCGTCGGCCTTGCGGGTGGTTTCGCTGTTGCCGTAGTCGAAGCAGCAGCCGTTGTTGACGTGCGTACCGCTGGTGACCATGTACATCCCCTCGGGTGCGCTGCCCGTCGGGACACCCGTCAGGTGGCCGTCACGCCAGTAGCTGGTCCCGGGGTTGATGTAGAGCGAGTAGGCCTTGCTGCCGCCGACCGTCAGCGATTCGGTGGTCGCCACGGCCGGGCGGGTCTGCGGTGAGCCGGGGACCACGCTGGAGCCCTGGTACCACAGGTCGTTGCCACGCCCGGACTGGTCGAACACGGCCGTGATGACACACGTGGTGTTCGCGCAGAAGGAGTCCTGGGCCGCCGCGTTGGCGACGCCGCCAGGGGTCAGTACGCCGATGTTGCGGGTCGCGTTGTCCGAGCGCCTGACCTGGTACAGGTCTCCGTCGTAGGCGTTGTAGAGGGCGCGCGTCGTGCTGTGCGCCGCCACGCAGGGCGTACCCCCCGCGCCGTAGATGTCGCACGGGCCGGAGCCGGTGCTCCCGTCCACCCGGACGAGTTGCCACTGCTGGTTGGCGCCGCCCCAGTCGCTGTACTGCACGACCTTGCCGCCGTCGCCGGTCGCCGCGTTCTGGACCTCGACCGCCTTGTTGCTGTTGCGGTTGATCAGCCGGACGTAGCCGCTGTCGGAGTCGGCCAGCCGGAACTGCTGGTTGGCGCCGCCGTGGTCGCTCCATTGGTGGATGGCGGCGCCGTCGGCCGCCGACCAGCCGGACACGTCGATCATCTTGCCCGAGTGCCGCGCCTTGAGGCGGTAGTAGCCGTCGCCGGAATCCACGAACTGGAACTGCTGGTTGGGGGCGTTGGTACGGGTCCACTGGACGACGTCGGCGCCGTCGGCGGTGGAAGAGTTGTAGACGTCGAGGGCCTTGCCGCTGTTGTGGTTCACCAGGACGTACCAGCCGGTGGTGTCCACCGCGGCGGCCGCGGCCGGCGTCGTGGCCACGGTGAGCAGCCACCCCGCGATCGCCATGGCGGCCGCGGCGGCCACCCCCGACCGCCATCGCCGACGCCACCTTGTGGCGTGCGCAAACCCAACCGACATAGCGACTTCCTTCCATTCGGACGCCGAGGACACCCGCATACGGACAATGGCCCGGAAAAGCGGGCGTGTTAGCGCTAACAATTCTGCAGATAAGCGGTGCAGGAATGGGTGAGGTGCAGGTGCTGAGTAGCCAGCCGACGGTGCGGGGGCACACGCCACGTGTACTGTGAGCGCTCACATCCGCCGCGTCAAGATGTAACGAGAAGTTTTCACAGGAAGCCCCTTGGGGGCGGGCGTCGGCACCCTCTCCGCGCTCATTCCGCTCGGTTCGGCCTCGCCGCGCCTTGAAGTCGAAGCGCTTCGACCTATCCGGGTCTCCTGACATACCGCGCACAGGCCGTCCCAGGAGGCCTTCATGGCGCATGCGCCCTTGCCTCCCAGGAAACCGCCCCGTTACCTTGGCGACCGCAAGCGAAGCGCTTCGACACGCCACGACACGGCTCAGCCTCCTACCCGAGGAACGTCATGACGACTCGCAGCATCACCGACCGCCTCGGCGGTCTGGCCTTCGGCGGCGACTACGACCCCGAGCAGTGGGACGAGCCCGTCTGGAAGGAGGACGACGAGCTCGTGCGCCGGGCCGGGTTCAACCTCGCCCACCCCGACACACCGGCGGTCCGGGCTGGTGCGACCACGCGGCCGCCGCCTTCCGGGTTATGGCTGCGCGCCCGCCACGGCCTCCTCGATGCCCTCAACGAGGCCTGGGGCACGGCCTTCTGGAGCCAGCGCCACACCTCCTGGGAGCAGGTGCTGCCGCCGCGCGCGACGCGGTACCACCACAACCCCGGCCAGAGCGTGGACTTCCACCGCTTCTGGGGCGGCCTTCGCGCGGGAACTCGATGTCGTCAGCTCCGACCAGTACCCGCCCCTGCCGGGCCCGGACTCCTGCGCCCACGTCGCGTTCTACGCCGACCGGTCCCGCTCCCTGGCCGGCGGCCGGCCGTGGCTGCTGATGGAGCAGGGCACCAGCACCGTCTACGACGGCGACCGGGTGCTCGGCAAGGAGCCCGGCGAGATCCTGCGCCACACCCTCGGTCACATCGCGCGCGGTTCGGAGGGGGCGCTCTTCTTCCAGTGGCGCCAGTCCCGGGCCGGCGCGGAGACCTGGCATTCGGCCATGCTGCCGCACGCGGGTCCCGACAGCCGGATCTTCCGCCAGGTGACCCTGACCGGTCGAGCGGTCTCCCAGCTGGGCGAGTTGGCGGGATTCACGGTCAGCGCGCCGGTCGCCGTACTCGACGATCCGGACGCCATGTGGGCGCTGGAGGCGGACGGTCTGCCCTCCGCCCGGCTCGACTACCACGCACCGCTCGCGGCCGCGCACCGGGCGCTGTGGGACGCGGGCGTCACGGCCGACTTCGCCCGTCCCGAGCACGAGTTGGGCGGCTACCGGCTGGTCGTCGCGCCGTCCTTGTTCCTGCTGTCCGACCGGGGCGCCGAGAACCTGCGCCATTACGTCGAGGGCGGCGGCACCCTCCTCGTCCAGCACGCGAGCGGATACGTCGACGAGCGGGTGCACGCCCGGCTCGGCGGCTATCCGGCGGCCCCGCCCTCACCCGGCACCGCTGCGGCACCGGCCAGGGCTGGTACCTCTCCACCCGGCTGGACGACGGTGACCACGCCGCCCTGATCGGGCGTCTGCTGGCGCAGACGGGCGTCGAGCCGGAGGTGCCGGACCTGCCCGCCGGTGTCGAGGTCATCACCCGGCACGCACCCGACGGCCGCCACTGGCGGATCCTGCTCCATCACACCCCCGGGACCGTCCCCCTGCCGAGCCCGGCCCACGACCTGCTCACCGGCGCCCTCGCACACGAAGTGGCGCCGGGCGGCTGCGCGGGCACTGACCCCACCCGGCCGTCGCGGGCCCGATGACCCCGATGACCCGAAAGCAAGGCCCTTGCACACGCAGCCACGCATCGACGAGAGGACCCACCGGGTGCCCCCTCCGCCCCGGCCCGCCGGCCGCCCCGCCAACCCCGTGATCCCCGGCTTCCACCCCGACCCCAGCGTCTGCCGGGTGGGCGACGACTACTACCTGGCCTGCTCCAGCTTCGAGTACTTCCCCGGTGTGCCCCTCTTCCACAGCCGCGACCTGGTGCACTGGACCCAGATCGGCAACGTCCTGGACCGGCCGGAGCAACTGCGCCTCCCCGCCGCCACGCCCTCCTCCGCCGGGATCTACGCCCCCACCCTGCGCCACCACGACGGACGTTTCCACCTGATCGTCACCCACTGCGGCGAGGGCGGCGGGAACCTGATCGTCACGGCCACCGACCCCGCCGGACCGTGGTCGGACCCGGTCCGGGCGCCCGGGGTTCCCGGCATCGATCCCGACCTGGTCTGGGAGGAGGACGGCACCTGCTGGTGCACCGTCGCCGGCGTCGCGCAGGTCCGCATCGACGCGGGCACCGGGCAGACGTACGGTGCACCGCGGCCGCTCTGGTCCGGCCGGCCCGGCGCCAAGGCCCCGGAGGCACCGCACCTGTACCGGATCGGAGCGTACTGGTACCTGCTGATCGCCGAGGGCGGCACCGAGCGCGGCCACGCGGTGTCGATCGCCCGCAGCCGTACGCCCACCGGCCCGTTCGAGCCGTGCCCGGCGAACCCGGTCCTCACCCACCGCGGCACCGATCACCCCGTACAGAACACCGGGCACGCCGATCTGGTCCAGGGCCCCGACGGCTCCTGGTGGATGGTGCTGCTCGGCGTCCGGCCGGGCGGCGGCACGCCGGGCTGGCACGTGCTCGGCCGGGAGACCTTCCTCACGCCCGTCACGTGGGTGGACGACTGGCCGGTCGTCGGCGACGTCTCCCCCGACCTGCCCGAGCTCCCGTGGCCGCTCAGCCCGGGCCCGGTCGAAGCGCGGCGGGACGACTTCGAGTGCGCCGAGCTGCGGCCGTCCTGGATCTCCCTGCGCGACCGGCCCGCCGCCCACTGCACGACCGGGGAGCGCCCCGGCTGGCTCACCCTGCGCGCGCGGGGCGGTTCCCTCGACGCGCCCGACGTGGTGTTCACCGGCCGCCGCCAGCAGCACCTCGCCTGCCGGGCGCGGGTCCTGGCCGACCCGTCGCAGGGGCGCGGCGGCCTCGCCGTCCGGCTCGACGAGCGGCACCACTACGCGATCGAGGCGTCCGGCACGGAGGTCCGGGTCCTGGCACGCGTCGGCCCCCTGTCCACGGTGGTGGCCACGCGGCCCGTGCCCGCGGGGCCGTTGGTCCTCACCGTCACGATCACCCCGGCGCCGCCCGACGCCCAGGGTCCGTGCGCCGGCCCCGACGTGGTGTCCCTCGGTGTCGAGGACCCCGGGGGTGCGTTCACCGCACTGGCCGCACTGGACGGCCGCTACCTGTCGACCGAGGTCGCCGGTGGTTTCACCGGCCGTGTCATCGGCATGTACGCCGCGCACGGCGCCGTCCACTTCGACTGGTTCGACTACGAGCCCCTCGACGGCTGAACCGGGCATCCCTGCCTCCGCCCGACCCACCGACCGGAAGGAACGACAGATGAAGGACGTACGGCACGGCGCGCTGCGGCGCGGCGGGGGCCCGGGCCGCCTGGCCGCCCTCCTGTTGGCCCTGGTCGCCGTGGTGGGGCTCACCGGTGGCGCCGCACCGGCCGCGCCCCCCACGCACCGCGAGCCGTCGCGACCGGTGGTCCGGGTGCCCGACGACCCCATGGACGCCGTCGCGCGGATGCAGCCCGGCTGGAACCTGGGCAACACCCTGGACGCCTTCCCGGACGAGTCGTCCTGGGGCAATGGGCAGACCACCAAGGCGACTTTCGACAAGATCGCCGCACAGGGCTTCCGCAGCGTCCGCATGCCGGTGACCTGGGCGGACCACCAGTCCACCACGGCGCCGTACACCGTCGATCCCGCCTTCATGGCCCGGGTCGAGCAGCTCGTCGACTGGGCGCTGGCCGACGGCCTCTACGTGGTGCTCAACGTCCACCACGACTCGTGGAGGTGGGTCGAGAAGATCACGAGCGACCACGACCGGGTGCTGGCCCGCTTCGAATCCACCTGGTCCCAGATCTCCGCGGCCTTCCGCGACGCCCCGCGCACGCTGGTCTTCGAGGGCATCAACGAGCCGCGGTTCGCCGACGCGACGGACGCCCGGAAGATCTCCTACCTCAACGAGCTGCAGACCGCGTTCCACTCCGTGGTCCGCTCCTCGGGCGGCGGCAACGCGCGCCGCATGCTGTCCCTGACCACGCCGGACGGCGGCGGTGGTCCGGTCCACCTGGCCAACCTGTACGCCTCGATCACCGGCCTGAAGGACCGTCAGCTCATCGCACAGGTGCACTTCTACAGCTGGTACCCCTTCAGCGTGAACGTCGCGGGCGGCATCCTGTACGACGCCGTCGCGCAGAAGCACCTGGACGACCACTTCGCCACCCTGCACCGCACCTTCGTCGCCCGGGGCATCCCGCTGTACCTCGGCGAGTACGGCCTGCTCGCCTATCCCGACCACTTCCACCCCGCCCGCGTCGAGCGGGGCGAGGCGCTGAAGTACTTCGAGCACGTGGGCCACCGGGCGCGCACGTACGGCATCACCACCGCCCTGTGGGACCCGTTCGCCTATCTGGACCGCGACACCCTCCAGTGGCGCGACCCGGCGCTGTTCGCCGTGATCAAGTCGAGCTGGACCACGCGCTCGGGCACGGCCTCCTTCGACAAGGTCTTCGTCCCGAAGTCCGCCCCGGTCACGGCCGCCTCGCTCACCCTGCACCTCAACGGCACCTTCTTCCGCGGACTGTGGCAGGGCGGCACCAGGCTGATGGCCGGGCGGGACTACACGGTCTCCGGCGACCGGCTGACCCTCACCGCCAAGGCGCTGACCCGGCTGGCAGGCGACCGCGCCTACGGCGTCAACGCGACGCTCCAGGCCCGGTTCACCAGCGGCCTGCCCTGGAACATCGACATCGTCACCAACGACGTCCCGACGGTCTCGGACGCCACCGGCACCACCGGCGCGTTCGCGGTTCCCACCCGGTACCGGGGCAACGACCTGGCGACCATGCACGCCACCTACGCCGACGGCGGCACCGCGGGACCGACCGACTGGACCCCCTTCCAGGAGTTCAACAAGGCCTTCTCGCCCGACTACCCGAACGGCGCGATCACCCTGACCCCCGAGTTCCTGACGTCCCTGCGCGACGGGGAACCGGCGACGCTGGTCTTCCACTTCTACAGCGGCGCCACGGCCACCTACCGCGTGACGAGGTCCGGCAGCGCGGTCACCGGCACGGCCGCCTGAGAAGCCCGCAGCCCTGCTGTCGAAGCGCTTCGACAGGGAGATGGACACGTGCCCGTCATGACGTTAGGGTCAGCGTACATTTCACGCGCAGTCGATGCCTCCATCGAGACCTGCGCACTGTCGAAGCGTTTCGCAGAGCTGGGAGAACCGGATGGCAACCCTCGCCGAGGTGGCCCGGCACGCCGGAGTATCGGCGAGCACGGTGAGCTACGTCCTCAGCGGCAAGCGGTCCATCTCCACGACCACGCGGATGCGGGTGGAGCAGAGCATCCGCGAGCTGGGGTACCACCCGAACGCGGGCGCCCGGGCCCTGGCCAGCAGCAGGTCGAACATCATCGCGCTGATGGTCCCCCTGCGCACCGACATGTACGTGCCGGTGATGATGGAGATCGCCATCGCGGTCGCCACCACGGCCCGGACGCACGGGTACGACGTGCTGCTGCTGACCGGCGAGGAGGGCCCCGACGCCGTGCGCCGCGTCACCGGCAGCGGACTCGCCGACGCGATGATCCTGATGGACGTGGAACTCGACGACGGGCGACTGCCGTTGCTGCGCGGCACCGACCAGCCGTCCGTGCTGATCGGGATGCCCGCGGACACCTCGGGACTGACCTGCGTGGACCTCGACTTCAAGGCGACCGGCGCCCTGTGCGTCGAGCACCTGGCGGGACTCGGCCACCGCGACATCGCCGTCATCGGCGAGGCCCCCTCGGTCTACGAACGGCACACCGGTTTCGCCGAGCGCACGCTCGACGGACTCCGCGCGCAGGCCGCCGGATCGGGCCTGCGCATGCTGCACCGGCCGTGCGGGGGCGGCTACGACGCGATGGCCGTCACCCTCTCCCGCATCCTCGACGAGCGACCGGGCACCTCCGGGTTCGTCGTGCAGAACGAGCAGGCGGTCGAGCCGCTGCTCGCCCTGCTGCGCCGACAGGGCCGCGCCGTGCCGGAGGACGTGTCGGTGATCGCGATCTGTCCGGACCAGGTGGCCGTCCAGGCATCGGTGCGGCTGACCTCGGTCTCCATCCCCGCGCAGGAGATGGGCCGGCAGGCCGTGGAACGCCTGGTCGCCAAGCTCGACGGCCGGGGCGCCGATGAGGTGTTCCTGATCGCACCCGAACTGACCGTACGGGAAAGCACCGGACCGGCGCCGGTCCCGGCGCCCCGGGCCGGCTCCTGAACCGCCCCGGCGGGAACGGGGCCGGTCCGCGCCGGGGAGGACGCGGACCGGCCCCGCCCTCGGGCGTGCGGTCAGCCGGCGCTGATGGTCACATTGTTCGTGGTAAAGGCCAGGTTGCCGGACGACGAGGTGATCTCGTAGCCGAACTGGACGTCGCCGATGGTCTCGCTGCCGGGCATCCAGCCCTTGGTGTGCGCGATCCAGCCGAGGACCGGCTTGACGTCCACGGTGCCGGAGGAGGAGTCGGAGGTGCGCAGGAACGAGAACACCTGGTTCGACCCGTTGGTGCCCTTGTAGACGTTCCAGTTGTGGCCGCCGAGCGTGACGTTGGCCTGCCAGGTGCCGATCGGGCCGACGGCGCCGTTGTAGTTGACCCAGAGCATGATCTCGTACTGGTGACGGGTGTCCCAGATGTCGTACGACGTGTTGTACGCGCCGGACGACGGGACGCTCACGTTGTAGCTGCTGGTGAGCCGGCCGAGGCCGTCGATCGTCTTGTTGATCCTCTTCGTCGAGTTCGGGTAGGACTTGATGCCGCCGGTGTTGGGGTGATCGGCGCGGACGCCCCAGTTCGTACCGGAGTTGGCCCAGACGCACTGGCTGCTGGCGCCGGAGCCCCAGATGTTGTTGTAGAGCGTGTAGCCGTTCAGGGTGGTGCTGCTCCACCGGTCGCAGGAGTTCCAGACCGCCGCCGAAGCGGGGGCGGAGGCCAGGCCGACGGTGGCGCCGAGCGCCAGCGCCGGTGCCAGCACCGCCATGGTGATCTTGTGCATCGTGCTGTGGACCATGGTGTCCCTTCCATGAGTGGGGGGAATGGGGAATGCGGACCGCGCCGGGCGCCCGGTCCGCGCCCGGCGCGGTCACGGCCGGAGTGCCGCCACGCCGTAGCGGCCGAGGGTGACCCGGTCGGTGACGGACTTGCCTGTGAGAAGGTCGCGGTGGCGGCCCGGCACGTCGACGGTCACCGGCTCGCGGCCGTGGTTCAGCACGAACAGCACGTCACCGCGGCGGACGGCCTCGACCTGCTCGGGTAGGCCGTCGAGCACGGGCCGGACGCCGGCGCCGCAGGCGATCCGGGCCAGCAGGGCGCGCAGCGCGTCCGGCTCCGGGAGCGTGGAAACGTACCAGGCCCGGCCCTTGCGCAGGACGGCGGGCAGCCCGTCGAGTTCGCCGCCCTGGTACGGCACGCTCTCCTCGGCGGTGCCGTCGGCCTCCAGTTCCTCGGACCACAGGGACGCCCCGAAGCCTTCGCAGGCGACGCTCTCCCCCGCCTCCAGCGGCCACCACTCGTGCAGGGTCCGGATCCCGAACAGCGCGCGCAGCCGGACGTCCATGCCGCCGGGGCGGACCCGGTCGTCGCCGTCGGCGACGCCCGTCTGGAAGCCGCAGACGAGGGTGCCGCCCCGGCCGACGTGTGCGAGGAGGTTGTCGACCGCCGCGGCGGTGAGCGCGTACAGCTGCGGCACGACGACCACCGCGTACGGCGTCAGGTCGTGCTCCGGGTGGGCGAAGTCGGTGGTGAGGTGCGCCTGCCAGAGGGCGCGGTGCCAGGCGCGCAGGATGTCCGGGTAGTCGACGAGGGCGGAGGGGCGTCCGTCCTGGTCGCCGGCCCACCAGGAGTTCCAGTCGTGGAGGACCGCGATGTCGGCGGTGAGGGTCCGGCCGGACACCTCGGGGGCGATCCGCGCCAGCTCCGCGCCGAGCGCTTTGATCTCCTGGTGGGTCCGGCCGTCCTCCCCTGCGTGGCCGACCATGCCGGAGTGGAACTTCTCCGCGCCCTGCCGGGACTGCCTCCACTGGAAGTAGCAGACGGCGTCGGCGCCCCGGGCCACGGCTTGCAGGGACCAGAGCCGGCCCAGACCCCGGGGCTTGGGGTGGTTCACACCCCGCCAGTTGACGGGCCCCGCGGCCTGCTCCATGAGCATCCACGGCCCGCGCGCCTGGGAGCGGGTCATGTCCTGGACGAGCGCGCCGCTCTGGGCGCCCAGCGGGTCCCGCGGGTCCGGGTAGATGTCGACGGAGACGACGTCCTCCTCCGCGGCCCAGCGCCAGGCGTCCTGGCCGATCCACAGCGGCATGAAGTTGCTGGTGACCGGCAGGTGCGGGGTGTGGCGGCGCACGATGTCCCGCTCGGCGGCGAAGCACTCCAGGAGCATGTCGGAGGTGAAGCGCCGGAAGTCCAGAACCTGCGCGGGGTTGCGCAGGTAGTGGGGCAGGCGAGGCGGCAGGATGCCCTCCCAGGTGTCGTACCCCTGGCTCCAGAACGCGGTGCTCCAGGCCTCGTTGAGGGCGCCGAGGGTGGCGTACCTGGCGCGCAGCCAGCGGCGGAAGGCGGCCGCGGCCTCGTCGCCGTGGTCGACGGTGCAGTACTCGTTGTTGATGTGCCACATCGTCAGTGCCGGGTGGCCGCCGTAGCGGGCGGCGAGATCCTCGGTGATGGCGGCCGCGTGGCGCCGATAGGTGGCGCTGGAGTGGGAGAAGTGCTGTCGGCCGCCCCACCACTCGGTCCGGCCGTCCTCGGTGACGGGCAGGGTGTCGGGGTACAGCCGGCCCATCCAGGGCGGCGGCGAGGAGGTCGGAGTGGCCAGGACGACGCCGATGCCGTTCTCGTGCATCAGGTCCATCAGCGTGTCCAGCCAGCCGAACTCCCGCGCCCCCGGGCTCGGTTCCAGCGTCGACCAGGAGAAGACGCCGAGGGTGACGGAATTGACCCCGGCCGCCTTCATCAGCCGTACGTCCTCGTGCCAGGTCTCCTCGGGCCACTGCTCCGGGTTGTAGTCGCCGCCGAAGAGCAGACGGCCGCGTGTCGCATCGCTCAGGTCGGGCATCGGACGGGCTCCTCGGAGTGCGGGCGGCGCCGGTGGGCGGGGCGAGGCGGGCCGGAGCGGGGCTTCAGCCCTTGACCGCGCCGGTGAGCATGCCCTTCTTGAAGTGCCGCTGGACGAAGGGGGAGGCGATCGCGACGGGGACGAGCGCGAGGACCATGACGGCCATCTGCAGGCCGAGCGAGGAGAGTTGTCCCGTGCGGACCGCCTGCTGGAGTCCGGTCGGCGCCTCGGTGTTCTTCTGGACGAGCTGGATGAGCACGTTCTGCAGCGGCATCATCTCCTGGTCGGTGAGGTAGAGCGAGGCGTTGAACCAGGCGCTCCAGTAACCGACCGCGTAGAACAAGGAGATGACGGCCAGCACAGCACGCGACAGCGGCAGGACGATGGTCAGCAGGATGCGCAGGTCACCGGCCCCGTCGATGCGGGCCGACTCGGTGAGTTCGGGCGAGATCCCCATGAAGAAGGACCGCAGGACCAGGATGTTGAAGACGCTGACGGCGCTCGGCAGGACCAGCGACAGGTAGGTGTCGGTGAGGCCGAGTGACTGTACGAGCAGGTACGTCGGGATGAGGCCGGCCCCGAAGAACATGGTCGCCATCATGGTCATGAGGAAGAACCGGTGGCCCAGGCTGCCGGGGCGCGACAGCCCGTAGGCCGCCAGCACCGAGACCGTCATCGAGAACAGCGTGCCGCAGAGCGTGACCCCGACCGACACCATGATCGCCCGGCTGACCTGTCCTCCGCCGAGGAGTTCGGTGTAGTTGACGAAGGTGACGCCCCGGGGGACCACGACGAGGCCGCCGACCCGGTCGATCACGGACTTGGGCGAGAGGCTGGTGACGACCACGATCCAGAGCGGACCGAGCACCCCCAGGCAGCAGAGCGCCAGGAAGCCGCCCTTGGCGGCCAGTCCCGCTCCGCTCGGCCGTTCCTCCCACACGGGGCGGGCAGGCGCCCTGAGACTACGGACGAGTTGCGTGTTCAGGCTCATTTCTTGTACACCCCCTGCTCGCCCAGCAGATGAGCGAACTTGTTCGCGCCCAGGACGAGGCAGATGCCGATGGCCCCCTTGGCCAGGCCGACCGCGGCCGCGTAGCTGAAGTCGCCGTTCTGGATGCCCATGTTCCACACGTACGTGTCGAGGACCTCGCTCGCTCCCGCGCCGACCGCGTCCCGCTGGAGCAGGAACTGCTCGAAACCGACGCTCAGCGCGTCCCCCACGCGCAGGACCAGCAGGAGCGCGATCACCGGGCGCAGCGCGGGCAGCGTCACGTGCCACATGCGCCGCCAGCGCCCCGCGCCGTCCATGGCGGCCGCCTCGTACAGGTCGGTGCTGACGGCGGACAGCGCCGCGAGGAAGACGATGACGCCCCAGCCGGCGTCCTTCCAGACGGCCTGCGCGGTGACCAGGTAGGCGAAGAGGTCGGCGTCGGTCATCAGGTCGAAACCGCTCCGTCCGTGCTCCTCCAGGACCTGGGCGATGATGCCCGCGCCGCCGAAGATCTGCTGGAACACGGTGACGACGAGGACCCACGAGAAGAAGTGCGGGAGGTACATGATCGCCTGCGCGACGGCCCGCACCCGCGGCCGGACCACGCTGTTGATGAGCAGGGCGAGGGCGATGGGGACCGGGAAGAACAGCACCAGTTGGAGGGCGAACAGGACGAGGGTGTTCTGCGTGGCGCTCCGGAACAGGGGGTCTGCGGCCATGCGCGAGAACTGCCGGAGGCCCACCCAGGGACTGTGGAAGATCGCCGTGACGCCGTTGCCGGCGGCGTACGGGTCGTAGTCCTGGAAGGCGACGACGTTGCCCAGCAGCGGGACGTAGTTGAAGAGCAGCAGCAGGAGGATGACGGGCACCGTCATCAGGATGAGCGTGCGGTCGCGGCGCAGCCGGATCCGGAAGGGAACCTTGGCTCCCCCGCCCGTCCCGCGAGGTGCCCGGCGCGGGACCGCCGCGGTGGCGACGGCGGCCGTGGGCTCTTCGACGGCCGCGGGGGGACGGGTCCCGTCGGGCCTGCTCCCGGCCGTGAGCGTCATCAGTTGCCGCTGCCGTTCTTGTCGAGGAGCTCCTTGTACCAGTCGCGCAGCTCGTCCCCGCCGGAGGACCTCCAGGTGGAGATGGCGGCCTGCACGTCCGACAGCTTCTTGTGGCCGCGAACGTAGTCGATCTGCAGTTGCTCGAACTGGCTGGCGAGGTTGGCGTAGCGGGTGGGCTCGACGATGGTCATGCCGTAGGTGGACGTCTTCTTCATGAAGGCCCCCATCCGCTGCTGCCACTCGACCTGCTTGCGGGCGATGTCGGGGAGGTCGGGGTGGGCGTAGTAGGGGGCCGGCGTGGCCAGCATCGCCCAGGCGTTGACCACTTCCGTCGTGCCCAGGTCGTTCTTGACCGGGACGCCGTCCTCGACCGTGTAGTGGGTGCCCTCGACGCCGTAGTCGACGAGCATCCGCTCCTTGGTGCCGTAGGGCGCGGCCGCGAAGTCGGCGGCGGCCAGCGCGTTCTCCACGGTCTCCTTCGGGGCGCCCTTGCGGATCAGCGACCAGAGGGTGGCGGGCGCGGACGCGTAGAGCGTCGGGCTGCCGCCGCCCGCGCCGAAGATGTCCATGGCCTCGATCCGGAACCCGGGGTTGGCCCGGGCCTGTTCGGCGGCCTTCTGGTACCAGGTGGCGATGTCGGCGTTGAGGACCAGGATCTGCCCGGCGGTGAAACGCTGGCCCGCGTCGCCGGAGCGCGCGCTGTCGTCGGGATGGACCACGCCGGCGTCGAACAGCTTGCGGGTCCACTCCAGGGCTTCGAGGTACTCGGGCCGCTCGACGCCGTACCTGAGCTTGCCGTCGGCGTCGAGGTTCCAGCCGGGACAGGCGCCGAAGATGCTGGAGGAGACCCAGCTCAGGTCACCACAGGCGTACACCTTGGCCTTCGCGCTGGTGGCGTCCTTGGCCCAGGCGAGGAACTCGTCGGCGGAGGTGGGGACGGAGTAGCCCCGCTGGTCGAAGAGGTCCTTGCGGTAGTAGGGCACGATGATGTCCGCCGGGGCGGCCGACAGCGGGATGCCGCGCAGCGCGCCGCCGAAGACGCCCATGCGCCAGCCGTCGGACGGGATCGCGGCCAGGTTCGGGTACTTCTTGACCCTGTCGCCCGCTAAGTGGGGGCCGAGGTCCATGAACTTCGCGGTGAGGGCGTTCGCCGTCTTTCCGACGAGCTCCCAGCCGGGCACGACCACCATGTCGGGCAGGGAGCTGGAGGCGAGGACGGCGCCGAGCTTCTGCCCGTAGGTGTTGCCGTCCTGGTTCTGCCAGGTGATCCTGGTGCCCGCCGCCGCGTCGAGCGCCTTGTAGTACGCGCAGTCCCCCTTCGGCGGGGTGCCCCAGAAGGGCGACATGACCTTGAAGGGGGCGCCGGTGCCGAGCGGGCTGGGGACCGAGGTGGCCAGGGCCGCGAGGTCGGTCCTGGCCGTGTAGCCGGCGGCCGAGCCGTTCTTCGACGGGAGGTCCGGGGCGGCGATCGTGCCGGCCACGTACGTCGGGATCAGCTCGTCGGCGGCCCTGCCCGATGTGGTGCCCTCGCGCGGGCCGCCGTCCGAACCGCCGCAGGCGGTGAGGAGCGGCACTCCTCCGGCCACCGCTGCGGTGGCGACCGCCGTGGAGGCGAGGAAGCTTCTCCGGCTCGGTCCGGAGGAGGCGGCGTTCGGCATCATTGCGTCAACCCTTCATGGCTCGCCCGGACGCCCGGTGAGGGGGGCGTCGGCTGCGGCGTCGTGACCGGAACTGACGGAGCGTGAAGCGGACACCGGGCCCTGCGACGCGGTCCACAGTCGAAGCGCTTCGATGTTGCAGTGAGGTTAAGTGAACACCCATAGGCGCACAAGGGTCGCTGCCAAGATTCCCGCCTATCGAAGCGCTTCAACGTCTGGGTGTCGGGCCGCTGCGCGACGGCGCCGACGCGCACAGCCCCCGGAGGCCCTCAGCCGAGCCTGGTCATGTTCCAGTTCTGCGCGGGTCCGCCGTTCGCGGCCCGCTGGATGACCGGGCTGCCGTCCCCGCTCGCGCAGCCGTTGTCGAGCGCCTTGCCGCTGTGCCGGTTGGTGAGCCGGAAGGCGCCCTCGCCCACCGCGGTGACCGCCCACTGTTGGCTCCGGCCTCCGCCGTCGGCGCGCTGCACCAGGCCCGTACCGTCGGCGCCGGCGCCGTAGCCGTCGAGGGCCTTGCCGCTGCGGACGCAGACCAGGGTGTAGTACCCGTGGCCCGCGTCGGTGACCCTCCACTGCTGCGGCGGGCCCCCGTCGGGGGCCCGCTGGACGACCTGACCGCCCTCGGTCGCGGTGTCGTCGTTGTCCAGGGCCTTGCCGCTCTGCGCGCTGATCAGCCGGTAGACGCCGCCCGCGAGGACCGCCGGCATGCCGTCGACCTCCACGCAGACCGCGCAGCCGTACGCGTTCGGCGCAGCGGCCGGCATGCTGACGGTGATCTGGCCGCCGGCGACGGTGTGGTCGAGCGGCACGGAGGGGTCGTTCATCAGGTGGACGCGGCCGATCGTGTTGTGGACGGCGGGTATCCGCAGGGCGCCGTCCGTCGGCCGGCTGAAGACGTGGGCGAAGAGTGTGCCGCTCTTCTTCGTGATCCGGCCCCAGGGCGGCTCGACGGCGAAGGGGCTGCCGCTGGTGCCGTGGATGCTGTCCGCGTGGGTGCCCATCCAGGAGGCGAGCCCGCCCAGGACGGCGGCCGCTCCCGCGGGCACGGCGCCGTCGCCCTCGGGGCCGATGTTGAGCAGGTAGTTGCCGTCCCGGGAGACGACCGTGACCATCTCCTGGACGATGTCCTGCACGGACCGGTAGTCGTTCTCGGCCCAGTCGGTGTGGCCCCACTGGCCGTTCATGGTGGCGCAGGTCTCCCTCGGCCGGTCCAGCGGCCGCGCGGGCACCGTCTGTTCAGGGCAGGCGAAGTCGCCGAGGCCGAGGTCCCGCTTGACGCGCTCGTTGACGACGAGGCCGGGCTTGCGGGCCGTCAGCCAGTCGTAGAGGTCCTCGCCGTCGGCCCCGGTCCACCAGTCGGTGAGCGTGGGCGCGGCCGGGTTGCCGCACCAGTCGCCGTCGAACCACAGGACCGCCGGGTCGTAGCGGTCCAGCAGTTCCTGCAGCTGGGCCTTCATGTCGGTGACGTAGGCGGAACGCGCGTCCTGCGAGGACATGTCGGAGAAGAGGGTGGTCCGGTTGACGGTCTGGGAGTGGTGGCTCCAGTCCACGATCGAGTAGTAGAGACCGAACGTCACGCCCCGCTTCTCGCACTCGGTCTTCAGCTGGGCGAGCAGGTCGGGCCGGAAGCCGTTGTAGTCGTGCAGGTTGTACAGCTTGGCGCCGGTGGTGTCGGTGAAGCCCGCCACGTCGGAGTCCCACATCGCGTAGCCCTCGTGGTGCTTGGCCGTGATCACGAGGTACTTCATGCCGGCGTTCTTCGCCAGCTCCGCGATGGTCGCGGCATTGAAGGACGTCGGGGCGAACGGGGCGGTCACCCGGGTCTGGTAGTCGGTCTTGTCCCAGTCCTCGGTGCAGAACGCCCACTCGCCGTGGCCTCGGTGGGAGTAGGACCCGAAGTGGACGAACATGCCGAACCTGGCCCGGTACCACCAGTCCAGCTTCGGGGGGACGGCGTAGGCCCGGCCATCGGTGGGCGACGGGGCCTGCGGCAGGCCGGAGGGCGCGGCGCCGTCGGCGGGGGCCGTGGCCTTCGTCAGGGAACGCGGGCTGAGGGAGGAGGACATCGTTCGGCTCCTGGGGGGCGACGGATGGCGGGGGTTCCGGTGGGTGACGGGATGCGGCGCCGGGTTCTCCGTCCGGGGGCGGCGGCGTGACGGGCCGGGGAAGAGCGGGACGGGGTGGCGTACGCCGGTCCGGGGCGGGGTGCGTCGCCGGCCCGGCGCGGGGTGCGTACGGCGGTCCCGGGCGGACTGCGTACGCCGGTCCGGGCCGTCCGGCAGGCTCCGGCCCGCGCAGGGCCGAGCCGGTCATCGGATGCATGCCGGGCGCAGCGGCCACAAGGGCGGAGACCGCGACTGAACATGTGTCCCGCGAGCATCTTCCGCCGCTGCCCCTCCAGGCTGCCGGAGCTCCGCCCAGGCGCACAAGAGGGCCTCGCGCAGGGGCACATGTCCGGAGGGCGGCCACCGGGGGCCTGCGGCACGCGGTCCGCCACCTCATCGGGTACGGACCCGGGCGCCGGCCTCAGCGACAGTCTGCTGCGGACCGTCGACGGCCGACCGGCCCCGCGCGCCCGGCTACGGGGCCGGCAGCCGGGTGGGGTCGGCGAGGAGCTGCCGGACGGTCGACCAGGCCGCGCCCAGCACCGGTCCCCGGCGCCCCAGCGCGGAGGGGCGCACCGCCTCCGGGGACCAGGGCCGCACGGTGACCCGGGCGGCGAGTTCGGCCCGTACCGGCGGCAGCAGCCACTCGGCGAGTTCGGCGTAGGCGCCGCCCAGGACGACGGCGTCCGGGTCGATCAGGTTCACCGCCGAGGCGAGGGCGAGGCCGAGGGCCCGTCCGGCGCGGTCCAGGGCGCGCAGGGTCGCCGCGTCCCCGGCGCCCGCCCGTTCGGTCAGCAGCGCCACCGGATCGCCGGCCCCGCGCAGCCCGGCTTCGCGCAGGACGGCCGCCTCGCCCGCGTACTGCTCCAGGCAGCCGCGCGACCCGCAGGGGCACCCGGCCCCCTCCGGGTGGACGGGCACGTGGCCCAGCTCTCCCGCGAAGCCGCGGGCCCCCCGGAACAACCGGCCGCCGATGACCAGCGCGGCCCCGATTCCGGCTTCGGCGGAGACGTGGACGAACGTGTCGGCGGGCTGTCCCCGGTGCCACTGCTCGGCCAGCGCCCCGAGGTTGGCCTCGTTCTCCGGCTCGGGCACGGTGGCGGGGTCGGGCCAGTGGTCGGCGGGGCGGACCGCCTGCCAGCCGAGGTTGGGCGCGTTCGCGACGAGCCCGCCCGGCGCGTTCGGCACCACGCCCGGCACGGCGAGGACGCGGCCCTCGACGCGCAGCCCGAGGGCGGTGGCCTCCGCCTCGGCCTCGGCTCCGAGGGCGGCGGCCTCCGCCAGGACCCGCGCGGGCGGCCGGCCCGCGTTGGCCCGCTCCGCGCGGCGCCACACGCGGGGCTCCCCGCGCAGGTCCACGACGCAGGCGGCGAGGTGGGTGACGCCGATCTCCAGGCCGAGGCCCGCGGGGCCCCGGTCGTTGAGCGCGAGGGCCCGGCCGGGGCGGCCGACCCGTCCGCTGGGCGCGGTCTCCGTCTCGGTCAGCGCTCCGCGGCCGATGAGTTCGTCGACCAGGGAGGAAACCGCCGGCCGGGTCAGGCCGGTCTGTCCGGCGACGTCCGCCCGGGAGAGCGGGCCGTGCGCGGCGACCGCGCCGAGCACCACCGCGAGGTTCTGGCGGCGCATGTCCCGCTGCGAGGCGGGCGCGGCCTCCGTGCCGCCCTCGCCCGCCCTGCCGATCCCCGCCATCGCGCCGGTCCTCCTGTATCGCCTGGTCGGCTCTCACCTGGTCGGCGCGGCCTCCTGCAACGCCCGCGCCCGCCGCAGCGTACTGGTGATCCGTTCGAGCGTGTCGTCGTCACGGGCGACGGGCTCCCGTACCGGGCCCTCCGCGGTCCGCCAGCGGCGGGCCACGGCATCGGCCGGCTCCCCGGTGAGCAGTGCGGCGGCCTGGGCGGCGGCGCCGAGGGCGACCAGTTCCCGTGCTTCGGGCACCTGGACGGCGCGGCCGGAGAGCCGCAGGACGGTCCGCTGCCAGGCCGCGCCGCGGGCTCCGCCGCCGATCAGCACCAGGGGCTCGCCGGAGTCCGGGTTCTCGCCGCCGGCGCGCAGTACGCCGTCCAGCGCCGCCAGCAGGGCGTGGGCGGCGCCGTCGTAGGCGGCCTGGAGCACCTGTCCGGGGGTGGTGTCGTGGCGCAGGCCGTGGATCAGGCCGGAGGCGTGCGGGAGGTCCGGGGTGCGTTCGCCGTCCAGATGGGGCAGCACCACCACCGTGCCGCCCGCTTCGACGTCCTCGCGGTCGCGGCCGACGAGGGCGGCGAAACGGTCGACGGCGAGGGTGCAGTTGAGCGTGCAGGCCAGCGGCAGCCAGCCGCCGAGGGCGTCGGCGAAGCCGGCGACGGTGCCGCCGGGGTCGGCGGGGCGGGTCCGGCCGACGGCGTAGACGGTGCCGGAGGTGCCGAGGCTCAGCACCGGGCGCCCGGGCGTCAGGCCCAGCCCGAGGGCGGCGGCCATGTTGTCCCCCGTGCCGGTGGCCACCGGCGTGCCCTCGCGCAGGGGCGTTCCGGCCCGTACGACGCCTGCCCGGGCACCCGGCGCGAGGACCCGCGGGAGCAGCGCAGGGTCGAGGCCGATCCGGTCGAGGACGTCCCGGTCGTAGCCCTCGGGGCCCCACCAGCCGGTTCCGGAGGCGTCACCGCGGTCCGTCACCGCCTCGCCGGTCAGCCGCTCGGTCAGGAAGTCGTGGGGAAGCCGGACGGCCGCGACGCGCTCGGCGGCGGCGGGCTCGTTCGCCCGCAGCCAGGCCCACTTGGCGGCGGTGAAGGCGGCCGTCGGGACGCTTCCGGTGCGGCGGGCCAGCTCCGCCGGGCCGAAGGCGGCGGTGAGCGCGCCGGCCTGGGGGGCGGAGCGCACGTCGTTCCACAGGAGCGCCGGGCGCACCGCGCGGCCCGCCGCGTCGAGGGTGACCAGGCCGTGCTGCTGGCCGGCGATCGAGCAGGCCGCGGCGCGGTCCGCCCAGCCGGTGGCGGCCACGGCCGCACCGAGGGCCCGCCACCACTGCTCGGGGTCGCTCTCGCGGGCGGCGCCCCCGCTGACCGCGTGCTCGGCCCGTCCCTCGCCCACCACCGCGCCGCTGTCCAGGTCGACGGCGAGGGCCTTGGTGGACTGCGTCGAGCTGTCGACACCGATCACGACACGCTGTGCGGACATGCGTTCCTCCGGTGGGCTTCCTCTTCAGGTCCCCGCATATTAGTTTGTTTTCTGTCATTACAAATAGCCCCTCGGCACCTGACTCCGGAGCGCCCCATGACCAGCGACCCGCTCGTCCCCACTCCCGCGCACAGGTTCACCTTCGGCCTGTGGACCGTCGGCTGGCAGGGCCGGGACCCCTTCGGCGACGCCACCCGGCCCGCCCTCGACCCGGTCGAGAGCGTGCAGCGGCTGGCCGAGCTCGGCGCCTACGGCGTCACGTTCCACGACGACGACCTGATCCCCTTCGGCTCCGACGAGGCCGCGCGCGAGCGGGCGGTCAAGCGGTTCCGCAGCGCGCTCGACACGGCCGGGCTGAAGGTGCCCATGGCCACCACCAACCTGTTCACCCACCCGGTGTTCAAGGACGGCGCCTTCACCGCCAACGACCGGGACGTGCGCCGGTACGCGCTGCGCAAGACGATCCGCAACATCGACCTGGCCGTGGAACTCGGCGCCTCGGTCTACGTCGCCTGGGGCGGCCGGGAGGGCGCGGAATCGGGCGCCGCCAAGGACGTGCGCGCCGCCCTCGACCGGCTCAAGGAGGCCTTCGACCTGCTGGGCGAGTACGTCGAGGAGCAGGGCTACGACCTGCGCTTCGCGATCGAGCCCAAGCCCAACGAGCCGCGCGGCGACATCCTGCTGCCCACCATCGGCCACGCCCTGGCCTTCATCAACGAGCTGGAGCGCCCCGAGCGGGTCGGCCTCAACCCGGAGGTGGGCCACGAGCAGATGGCCGGGCTGAACTTCCCGCACGGCATCGCCCAGGCCCTGTGGCACGACAAGCTCTTCCACATCGACCTCAACGGCCAGACCGGCATCAAGTACGACCAGGACCTGCGCTTCGGCGCGGGCGACCTGCGCCAAGCCTTCTGGCTGGTCGACCTGCTGGAGTCGGCGGGCTACGACGGCCCCCGGCACTTCGATTTCAAGCCGCCGCGCACCGAGGACGCCGAGGGCGTCTGGGCCTCGGCGGCCGGCTGCATGCGCAACTACCTGCTGCTGGCGGAGCGTTCCCGGGCCTTCCGGGCCGATCCGGAGGTCCGCGACGCGCTCGCCGCCTCCCGGCTGCCGGACCTCGCGCTCCCCACCGCCGAGGACGGCCTGGCCGGGCTGCTGGCCGACCCGTCCGCCTTCGACACGTTCGACGTCGAGGGCGCCGCCCGTCGCGGCATGGCCTTCGAGCAGCTGGACCAGCTCGCCCTGGAACACCTCCTCGGCGCCCGCTGAGCCGGCCGCTCGGGCCCCGCGTCACGCGCGGGGCCCGGGGCGCGCCTTCGCCCGGCCGCCCGGTTCAGGACGGGTAGGCGAAGGCCGCCTCCGGGGTGCCGGCGGGCCGGGCGTGCAGGGCGCCCTGCGGCCCGCCGAAGCGGAGCCGCCAGGGGCGCGTGCTGTCGGTGGTGACGTCGAGGCGCCCGCCCCGGCGGCGCAGGGTGAAGCGGGCCGCCCCACCGGTGCCCTCGGGACGCGGGATCACGACCGTGCGTTCGGCGCCGTCCGCGAAGTCGTGCACCCGCAGTTCGACGTCATCGGCCCAGGCCGAGACGGGCCGCTGGTCGTCCGCGGCGAGCGGGACGACGGAGTCGGGGCGGGCCAGCAGCGGCAGGGTGTGGAACCCGTGCCGCTCCCGGACCCAGCGGGGACCGGTGATCCGGTCCCCGGTCAGCACGTTCGTCCAGGTCCCTTCGGGCACGTAGTACTCGACCGTGCCGTCGTCCGTGAAGACCGGGGCGACCAGCAGGTCGTCGCCCAGCATGTACTGCCGGTCCAGGGTGGCGGCGGCCGGGTCGTCGGGGAACTCCAGCACCATGGCGCGCATCACCGGGACACCGGTGGTGTGCGCCTGCTGCGCGGCGCGCTGGAGGTACGGGGCGAGGCGGTGCTTGAGCAGGGTGAACTCCCGGGTGACCTCGACGGCCTCCTCCCCGTAGTCCCACGGCACGCGGTAGGACGTGCTGCCGTGCAGCCGGCTGTGCGAGGAGAGCAGGCCGAACTGCACCCACCGCTTGAAGACGGCCGGCGTCGGGGTGCCCTCGAAGCCGCCGATGTCGTGGCTCCAGAAGCCGAAGCCCGACAGGCCGAGGGAGAGTCCGCCGCGCAGCGACTCGGCCATGGCGTTGAAGTGGGACTCGCAGTCGCCGCCCCAGTGCACGGGGTACTGCTGACCGCCCGCCGTGGCGGAGCGGGCGAAGAGCAGCGCCTCGCCCTCCCCGCGCACCTCGCGCAGCAGCTCGAAGACGGCCTGGTTGTAGAGGTGGGTGTAGTAGTTGTGCATCCGCTCGGGGTCCGAGCCGTCGTGCCACACCACGTCGGTGGGGACGCGTTCGCCGAAGTCGGTCTTGAAGCAGTCCACACCCATCTCCAGCAGCGCCCGGAGCTTGCCGGTGTACCAGGCGCGGGAGGCGGGACGGGTGAAGTCCACCAGGGCCATCCCGGGCTGCCACAGGTCCCACTGCCACACGCTGCCGTCGGGGCGCCGCACCAGGTGGCCCTCGCGCACGCCCTCCTCGAACATCGCCGACTTCTGCGCGATGTAGGGGTTGATCCAGGCGCTGATCCGCAGTCCCCGCCGCCGCAGCCGGTCGAGCATGCCCGCCGGGTCCGGGAAGGTGTCCGCGTGCCACTCGAAGTCGCACCACTGGTAGGCGCGCATCCAGAAGCAGTCGAGGTGGAAGACGCTCAGCGGGATGCCGCGCTCGGCCATGCCGTCGACGAAACGGTTGACGGTGGCCTCGTCGTAGTCGGTGGTGAACGAGGTGCTCAGCCACAGGCCCAGCGCCCAGGCCGGGGGCAGGGCGGGGCGGCCGGTGAGGTCGGTGTAGCGCCGCAGGACCTCCTTCGGGGTGGGGCCGTGGACGACGAAGTACTCCAGCGACTGGTCCTCGACGCTGAACTGGACCTGGCCGACCGCCTCGGACCCGACTTCGTAGCCGACCTTGCCGGGGTGGTTGACGAAGACCCCGTACCCCCGGTTCGTCAGGTGGAAGGGGATGTTCTTGTAGGCCTGTTCGCTGCTGGTGCCGCCGTCGGCCTGCCAGATGTCCACGCTCTGGCCGTTCTTGACGAACGGCGTGAACCGCTCCCCCAGCCCGTACACCGCCTCCCCCACCCCCAGGGCGAGTTGGCCCAGCATGAAGTGCCGGCCGTCGGCGTCGGTGGCGAAGCCGGTGCCGCGCTCGCCCACGGAGGTCAGTACCTCTCCGGCCGCGGTGAACTCCAGCCGCCACGGCCGGGACGTGTCGACCCGCAGGGTCAGTGCGCCCGCGCCGAGCTCGACCACCGGCCCGTCGCGGCGTACCTTTCCCGCGTCCTGCCGCGCACCGGGCAGGGCGAACTCCGGTCCGCGCCGCACCGTCCCGGCGTGGTGCGTGACGCGGACCCCGATCACGCCCTCGGCCGGCGACCAGCAGTCGACGGTCAGCAGCGCGCTGTTGAGCGTGCCACCGCGCCCGCGCACGTGTTTCACCGGCGCGTAGAGGGTCATCCGGTGCTCGTCCGCCCGGACGTCCGCCACCTCCGCGGCGTACTGCGCGGTGACGCCGGGACGCATGAGCCAGTAGCCGTCGGTGAACTTCATCGTGCGGGTCCCTCCGTCCGCGCGCGGTGCGGCTGCGGCGCCAGGCCGCGCTCGCGCAGCCAGGCCAGCTGGACAGGCGGGTTGCAGCCGCCGCCGGCGTGGTCGCCGAAGGGCCAGACGGTCATGGTGCGGTCCTCGGCGGCGTAGTGGTTGAAGGCGGCGTAGACCGTGGAGGGCGGGCAGACCGGGTCCATCAGGCCCACGCTGAAGAGCGTCGGCGCGGTGGCCCGCCGCGCGAAGTGGACGCCGTCGAAGTGGGCGAGGGTGGCGAAGGCGGGCTCCACGCGGTGCCGGCTGTGCCACCGCAGGTAGTGGGCGATCTCCTGGTACGGGCCCTCGCCGCAGATCCCGGCGGCACGGCGGAAGTGGCACAGGAACGGGACGTCCACGAGCGCCGCCGCCACCGCGTCCCCGGCGAGACCGGCCACGGCGAGCGCCAGGCCGCCGCCCTGGCTGCCCCCGGCCACCGCCACCCGGCGGGGGTCGAGTCCGGGCAGCTGTGCGACCGCGTCCACGGCCCGCACGCAGTCGGTGATCAGCCGCCGGTAGTAGTGGGTGTCGGGAGAGTCGATGCCGAGGGTCATGAAGCCCTCGACCCACTGCGTACCGTCGCCCTCGCCCCGGTCGGGGGTGTCGTGGCCCTGACCCCGGCTGTCGACGACGAGCTGGGCGTAGCCCGCTGCGGACCAGAACAGGTGGTCGGTGGGCAGGCCCCGGCCGCCGCTGTAGCCGATGTAGGTGACGACGACGGGCAGCGGTCCGGCCGCGTCGCGCGGGCGCAGCAGCCAGGCGGCCACCGGCTCGCCGTTCCAGCCGGGGAAGCGCACGTCGTCGACCTCGACCGTGCGCAGTCCGTGCCGCTCGGTGACCGGCTCGGCCTTCACCACCCCCTCGTGCGTGCGGGCCGCGGCGAGGGTCCGCCGCCAGAAGGCGTCGAATTCCGGCGGCTCGGGCAACTCGGGTCGGTAGTGGACGAGTTCGTCCTCGCCCAGGTCGGTCAGCGGCATGGGGTGTTCCTCCGGTCGGAGTGTGTGAGGACCTGACGTGGCGAGCCGGCGACGGGGAGAGGTTGCGAGGGACACCGGGTGCCGGAGCGCGGCGGCGGGCGCGCGGTCCTGCCCCGCGGTCCGTGCACCGGGGTGCGGGCCCCGTACGGGGAGACCGGCGGCCCGCCCCCCTGTGGCGGGCCGCCGGTCTCGTGGGCGTGGGCCTCAGTCGGTACCGCCGGACGCGGCGAAGCCGAAGGCGGCCAGCCGGAAGCCGCCGTGCAGCGTGAGCCGCAGGTCGTGGACCCCGTCCGGCGGCGGGGCGAGCGCGGCCGCCGTGGTCGTCCACGCGTAACGGTCACCGGTGACCGGGACCGCGATCTCGGCCAGCAGCCGGTCACCGGCCCGGACCTCCAGGCGGGCCGCCCCGCCGTCGGCGCTCTCCAGGGCCGTCTCCGCCTCCACCCGGACGGCCCCGGACAGGTCGACGTCGCGGAAGAGGAGCGTCGCGGGCCGCGCGGGGTCGGCCGGAGTCACGGCGTCCCCGTCGGCGCGGGTGGCGTCGACGAGGACGGTGTCCGCGTGGTCGTCGAAGTCGGCGGCCGGCGTGCGGCGACCGACGACCACGCGGGGCGCGGGGGCCTGCCCGGTCACGGTGAGCCGTGCGGTCAGGACGGGGTGCTCGGCGGAGCGGGCGACGGCGATCTCGTACGCGCCGGGGTCGACGGTGAAGGCGCCGGTCGCGACGTCCCAGTGGGCGAGCTGGTCGGCGGGCAGGGAGAACACCATCTCCCGGCTCTCGCCCGGCGCCAGGCGGACCTTCCGGAAGTCGGCCAGGCGCCGCCGGGGGGCCTCGTAGCGGGCGTCGAGCGCCCGGACGTAGAGCTGCACCACCTCGCTGCCGGTCCGCCGCCCCGTGTTGACCAGGGTCACCCTGACGTCGACCGAGGCGTCCTGGCCGATCGACGCCCTCGACAGGCGCAGGTCGCGGTGGGCGAAGTCGGTGTAGGACAGCCCGTGTCCGAAGGGATAGAGGGGCGCGGCCCGGTGGTACTGGTAGGTCCAGCCGGCCTTGATGATGTCGTAGTCGAGCGGATCCGGCAGTGGGTCCGCGCCCCGGTACCACGTCTGCGGCAGACGTCCGGCGGGCTCGGCCTCCCCGAGCAGCACCGCGGCCAGCGCGTGGCCCGTCTCCTGGCCGCCGTGCGAGGTCCACACCACGGCCGGCAGGTGTGCCTCGGCCCAGTCGACGGCGTACGGGTAGCTGCTCATCACCACCAGCGCCGTCTCGGGGCGGACGGCCGCGACCTCCCGCAGCAGTGCCTGCTGCGTCTCGGGAAGGTCGAGGCCCGTGCGGTCCTCGGTCTCGCGGCCATTGATCATCGGGTGGTTGCCGAGGACGACGACCGCCGCGTCGGCCGCCCCGGCGGCGGCCCGCGCCGCGGCCGCTCCGTCGCGCAGCAGTTCCCGGTGCCAGCGCTCGGCGGTGTCGGGGGTGGGGGCGGTGACGGTCACCCGGCCGTCACCGGGGTCGACGGCGGCGTAGCGGCGGGTGAGCACGGAACGCAGCAGTACGGCGCCGTCCCCGGCCGGTTCGAGCCGGAAGGTCTCACGGACGTCCCAGCTCTTGATCACGTCCCGCTCGGCGGCCAGCGTTTCGTCCGGCGTCAGGCTCAGGTAGCGGCCGGAGTCGGCGGCGCGCAGCGTCAGGACGCCGCGGCCCCAGTCGGTCACGTCGAAGGCGGTCCTGCCCAGCAGGTCCCCGGTGGTGGCGGAGCGCAGCGCGATCTGGTCGGCGCCCTCCTCGTGGACCACGTCGCCGCCGTGGACGCCGAGCGCCGCGGCGAGTCCGGCGGCGACGCCGACCTGGTAGGACATGGTGCCGCTGTACCAGTCCTCGCACAGCCTGTCGGCGAGCGGGCCGATGACGGCGACCCGCGCGGTGCGCGCCGGGTCGAGCGGCAGCAGGCCGTCGTTCTTGAGCAGCACCACCGACTCGGTCGCGGCGTGCCGCGCCAGCTCGCGGTGATCGGCGCAGCCGACGACATCGGGGCCGATGCCGGCGTAGGGGTCCAGTTCGGGGTCGAACTCCCCCAGACGAAAGCGCAGTTCCAGCTGCCGCCGGACGGCTCGGTGCACGTCGGCCCGGTCGATCAGGGCGCGCTCCAGGGCCTCGCGCAGACGGCCGACCGGCGTGGCGCTGTCCTCGCCGTGGTCGGTGAAACTGTCGATGCCGGCCTTGAGCGCGGCCGCGTGGGATGCGGCGTGGTCGTCGAAGTACCGCTCCGGGTCGACCAGGTTGGACGGGGCTTCGGCGTCGCTGACCACGAAGAGTTCGTGGCCGGTCGGCTCCGCCCAGCGGCGCAGTTCGCTCTCGATGAGCGGACTGACGTGACAGGGACGGCCGTTGACGAGGTTGTATGCGGCCATGACGCCGGTCGCGGCGCCGGAGGCGACCACGGGACGGAAGGCCGCCAGGTCGTACTCCCTCAGTACCCGGGGGCGCACGCCGGAGGACGTGGTGCACCGCTCGTCCTCGTTGTTGTAGGCGAGGAAGTGCTTGAGCACCGGGGCCACCCGCAGGTAGACGGGGTGGTCTCCGGACAGGCCCCGGCAGAACGCCTCCCCGAGACGCGCGGTGTGGGCGGGGTCCTCGGAGTACCCCTCCTCGTTGCGACCCCAGCGCGGGTCGCGCAGCAGGTTCAGTACGGGCGCCCAGGCCTGGAGGCTGTGGGGTGCGCCCCCGCTTGCGGCCGGGCGGTGGTGGTGGAAGGCGCGCAGTTCGGTCGCGACCGCCTCGGCGACCCGGTGCACCAGCGCCTCGTCCCAGGTGGCGCCGAGGCCGACGGCCTGCGGGAAGACGGTCGCCTCGCCCAGCCAGGAGACCCCGTGCAGTGCCTCGCTGCCGGTCCGGAAGGCGCGGAGGCCCAGACGCGGAACGGCCGGCACGTGCTGGTGCAGCATCGCGAGCCCCTCCTCCGTCGTGAGACGGGCGGCCAGGTCGTCGACGCGCTCGCGCAGCGGCAGCGCCGGATCGCGGAAGGGAAGGAGACCGACAACGGGCGGGGACAGGGAACTCACGTGGACAACCCCTCGGCAGGCTGAGCGTGGCGGCCATATGTCGAAGCGCTTCGACGCTGACACGAAGCAGTGCCGGTGTCAACTACTCTGCGCTCATCAGGCGTTGTATTTACGCGACGCCGTGGGCAGGCACCGGGGGCGCGAGGTGCACGGCATGCCAGTCCAAGCGCTTCGACGGTGTGGCGAACAGGCACCGAGGGCGATCGACCGTCGCATTGTGAACGTTAACAAAGGGCGTTGCGCGCGGTGAGCGGGTTCGTCACCGGAACCCGCGTCGTCACCGGAACCCGCGTAGCCGCCAGGACCCCACCGCAGCCGGGAGTCATACCCCCGCACCGCCTCAACGGCGCCCGGCGGGCCCCACGCTGCGGCGCAGCACCATTTCCGGCGTGATCCGCACGTGGGTGCGCGCATGCGCGCCGCCCGCCAGCTCCTCCACGAGCAGCTCCAGGGCCCGGCGGCCCAGCTCGCCGAAGTCCTGCCGCACCGTGGCCAGGGGCGGAGTGAAGTACGCGGCCTCGGGAATGTCGTCGAAGCCGACCACGCTGATGTCGCCCGGGATCGAGCGCCCGGCCTCGTGCAGGGCGCGCAGCAGGCCGAGCGCCATGTGGTCGTTGGCGCAGAAGACCGCGGATACGTCGTCCAGTTCGGCGATGCGCAAGCCCGCCTGGTAGCCGGCGCGCGCACTCCAGTCGCCGCGTTCGACGGGCGGTACGGGCGCCCCGGCCGCCTCCAGCGCACCGCGCCACCCCTCCTCGCGGTCCTGGCTCTCCAGCCAGCCCGCCGGTCCGGCCAGGTGGTGCACGGTGCGGTGGCCCAGGTCGAGCAGGTGCCGGGTGGCCCCTTCCGCGCCGGACCGGTTGTCCACCGAGACCATGGGAACCGGTGACTGGCTGCCCGATCCGACCGCGACGACCGGCACGGAGCTGGAGAGCCGGGCCACCGCGCTGACGGCGGAGATCTGCGGCGCGATCACGACCACGCCTTCCACGCCCTGGTCGCGCAGCCGGTCGACGGCCTCCTGGACGGAGCGGCCGTCCAGCGAGCGCAGGCTCGCCACGCTGACGAAGTACCCCGCGCTGCGGGCGGCGTGCTCGATGCCGTCCAGCATCGAGGCCGGACCGTAGAGCGTGGATTCGAAGCTGACCACCCCGAGGTTGCGGGAGCGGCGGGTGACCAGGGCGCGGGCGGCCGAGTTGGGCCGGTAGTCCAGCTCCCGGATGGCGGCGAGCACCCGCTCGCGGGTGCCGGGCCGCACGTGCGGGGCCCCGTTGAGCACCCGGGACACCGTCTGGTGGGAGACGCCGGCCAGTTTCGCCACGTCCGCCATCACAGGGTGGCGCTGCTCGGTCCCGGCACTGTCGGTTCCCACTCGCACGTCCCTCCTCGATTCCGGGCCACGGTACGCTACCGGCCCCCGCCGAAGGCTATGCGAGCACCGGCGGCCCGTGCGGCGCGCGGCGGAGTACGGGCCCGGCCGTGAGCAGGGACGACGGGGGCGGCCGCCTCGGCACGCCGCTGCCCGCAGCGGCCGATCGCTCGCCCGATTGTTGGCCCAACAGTGATCGAGCAGACCCTTGACGACTCACTTGTGAGCGTTAACACTCATGTAACGCCAGGCTGGAGCGGCTGTAACTCCAGCCCGGCGCAGCGCGGGAAACCGGCTCTCGGCCGCCCCGCTCGACCGCTTCCGGTCGCCCAACCGGGTCGCACTGTGCCGGTCGCGGAACATCACTGGAGGAACTGTGCGGAAGCTTTCAGCGGGCCTTGTCGCGGTGG
This sequence comes from Streptomyces sp. NPDC006529, assembly GCF_040611795.1. Classification (NCBI taxonomy): domain Bacteria; kingdom Bacillati; phylum Actinomycetota; class Actinomycetes; order Kitasatosporales; family Streptomycetaceae; genus Streptomyces; species Streptomyces sp. NPDC006529. Next base: position 103,388 of record NZ_JBEXPB010000009.1, read on the forward strand.
GTCTGACCCTGTCTCTCGCGGCCTGCGGCCAGAGCGCCAACGGCGCGGGCGACGGCGGGGCCGGTGGGGCCGGCGCGACGGGCGGGGACAACAAGGGCGCCCTCGTCGGCATAGCGATGCCCACCAAGTCGTCGGAGCGCTGGATCAACGACGGCGCCAACATGGTCAAGGAGTTCCAGGCCAAGGGCTACAAGACCGACCTCCAGTACGGCAACAACGTGGTGGAGAACCAGGTCTCCCAGGTCGAGAACATGATCACCAAGGGTGCCAAGCTGCTGGTGATCGCCGCGATCGACGGTTCCTCGCTCACCAACGTGCTCCAGAAGGCCGCCGACGCGCACGTCCCCGTGATCTCCTACGACCGCCTGATCCGCGGCACCGGGAACGTCGACTACTACGCGACCTTCGACAACTACAAGGTCGGCGTCCTCCAGGGCAGCTACATCGTCGACAAGCTCGGCCTCAAGGACGGCAAGGGTCCGTTCAACGTCGAGCTCTTCGCCGGTTCGCCGGACGACAACAACGCCACCTTCTTCTTCAACGGTGCGATGAGCGTCCTCAAGCCGTACGTCGACGAGAAGAAGCTGGTCGTGCGCAGCGGCCAGACCTCCTTCAACCAGGTAGCCACGCTCCGCTGGGACGGCGGTCTCGCCCAGTCCCGGATGGACAACCTGCTGAGCAAGTCGTACACGGGCGCCCGCGTCGACGCCGTGCTCTCCCCCTACGACGGCATCTCGATCGGCATCATCTCCTCGCTCAAGGGCGTGGGCTACGGCTCCGGTCAGGCACTGCCCGTCGTCACGGGTCAGGACGCCGAGCTGGCCTCGGTGAAGTCGATCATCGCGGGCGAGCAGACCCAGACCGTCTACAAGGACACCCGCCAGCTCGCCAAGGCCACGGTCCAGATGGGCAACGCGCTGCTGACCGGCGGCAAGCCCGAGGTCAACGACACGAACCAGTACAACAACGGCGTCAAGACCGTGCCGGCGCAGCTGCTGCAGCCGGTCAGCGTCGACAAGGAGAACTACCAGAAGATCCTGGTGGAGAGCGGCCAGTACACCGCGGACCAGCTCAAGTAGCCCCCGGCGCCCGACCGACGGGTCCGGCGACGCCGAACCGGCGGTGCGACGCCCGCGAGAGCGCCCGGCGTCCCACCGCCCCGACGATACGGATGCACAACCATGGCCCGACCCGTGCTCGAAATGCGGTCGATCACCAAGACGTTCCCCGGCGTCAAGGCCCTTTCCGAGGTCAACCTCACCGTCGCCGCAGGTGAGGTGCACGCCATCTGCGGGGAGAACGGCGCCGGCAAGTCCACCCTGATGAAGGTGCTCAGCGGCGTGTACCCGCACGGCGGCTACGAGGGCGAGATCCGCTTCGAGGGCGAGCCCTGCCGGTTCCGGGACATCCGGGCCAGCGAGCAGCGCGGCATCGTGATCATCCACCAGGAACTCGCCCTGGTGCCGTACCTCTCCATCGCCGAGAACATCTTCCTCGGCAACGAGCACGCCACCCGGGGCGTGATCAGCTGGCACCGGACCCTGACCCACGCCGCCGCGCTGATGCGCCAGGTCGGGCTCGACGAGAGCCCGCACACCCGGATCGCCGATCTCGGCGTGGGCAAGCAGCAGCTGGTCGAGATCGCCAAGGCGCTCGCGAAAGAGGTCAAATTGCTCATCCTGGACGAGCCGACGGCCGCCCTGAACGACGAGGACAGCCGCAAGCTGCTCGACCTGATCCTCGACCTCAAGACGCAGGGCATCTCCTGCATCCTCATCTCGCACAAGCTGAACGAGATCGCCCGGGTCGCCGACGCCGTCACCATCCTGCGCGACGGGCGGACCATCGAGACCCTGGCCATCGGTTCCGAGGGCATCTCCGAGGACCGGATCATCCGGGGCATGGTCGGCCGCGACCTGGAACACCGCTATCCCGAGCGCACCCCGGAGATCGGCGAGATCGCCTTCGAGATCGAGGACTGGAGCGTCCAGCACCCGATCGACCACCGGCGCAACGTGGTCGACGGCGTCTCGCTGAACGTCCGCCGGGGCGAGATCGTCGGCGTGGCCGGCCTCATGGGCGCCGGCCGCACCGAGCTGGCGATGAGCGTCTTCGGCCGCTCGTACGGACGCTGGACCGGCGGCCGGGTGCGGATGCACGGCAAGGAGATCCGTACCCGGACCGTGCCGGAGGCGATCGGGCACGGCATCGCGTACGTGACCGAGGACCGCAAGCAGCTCGGCCTCGACCTGGGCGACGACATCAGCCGGAACATCTCGCTGAGCGCCCTCGGCAAGGTCTCCCGGCGCGGCTGGGTCGACCGGCACGAGGAGACGCGGGTCGCGGAATCGTTTCGGCGGTCCATGAACATCAAGGCCCCTTCGGTGTTCGCGCAGACCGGCAAGCTCAGCGGCGGCAACCAGCAGAAGGTCGTCCTCAGCAAGTGGATCTTCGCCGGTCCGGAGGTGCTGATCCTCGACGAGCCCACCCGCGGGATCGACATCGGCGCCAAGGCGGAGATCTACACCGTCATCGCCGACCTCGCCGCCGAGGGCAGGACGGTCCTCGTCATCTCCTCCGAACTCCCCGAACTCCTGGGCCTGTGCGACCGGATCTACACCATGGCCGAAGGCCGGATCACCGGTGAGGTGGCCCGTGCCGACGCCACCCAGGAATCCCTCATGCGGCTCATGACCATGAGCGCGGCATACCCCGACAAGCAGGTGTGAGGCATGGCCCAGATCCAGACCACCCCCAAGACAGAGCCCGGCGCACCGGACACCGGCCGACGACCGTCGGCCGGCGCCGTACTGGCCCGGGCCCTGCGCGGCAACCTGCGCCAGTACGGCATGCTGTTCGCGCTCGCGCTGATCGTGCTGCTGTTCCAGATCTGGACGGACGGCATCCTCCTCCAGCCGCTCAACATCACCAACCTGATCCAGCAGAACGGCTACATCCTCATCCTGGCGATCGGCATGATGATCGTCATCATCGCCGGTCACATCGACCTGTCGGTCGGGTCCCTCGCGGCCTTCGTCGGGGCGGCCGCGGCGGTGCTGATGGTCAAGCACGACGTGCCGTGGCCCGCCGCGGTGGCGGCCGCGCTGCTGATCGGGGCCCTCGCCGGCGCCTGGCAGGGGTTCTGGATCGCCTACCTCGGGATCCCCTCGTTCATCGTCACCCTGGCCGGCATGCTGCTGTTCCGCGGCGGGACCCAGATCCTGCTGCAGGGACAGTCGGTGGCACCGTTCCCCAAGGGCTTCCAGAACATCAGCAGCGGCTTCCTGCCCGCGGTCGGACCCCGCACCGACTACCACAACCTGACGCTGCTGCTGGGCTTCGCGGTGCTCGCCGTCGCGGTCCTGCAAGAGGTGCGCGGACGGCGGCGGGCCGTCTCCTACGGGCTGGAACCGCTCCCGATGAGCCTGTTCCTGGTGAAGCTCGGCGCGATCGCCGCAGCCGTGGTGGCCTTCACGCTGCTGCTGGCCAGCTACCACGGCGTGCCGATCGTCCTGCTGATCCTCGGCGTGCTGCTGGTGGGCTTCGGGTACGTGATGCGCAATTCGATCCTCGGCCGCCACACCTACGCCATCGGCGGCAACGAGGCGGCGGCGCGGTTGTCCGGCGTGAAGAGCAAGCGGGTCGTCTTCCTCGCCTTCGTGAACATGGGCGTCCTCGCGGCGCTGGCCGGACTGGTCTTCGCCGCGCGGCTCAACGCCGGTACGCCGCAGGCCGGCATCAACTTCGAGCTGGAGGCGATCGCCGCGGCCTTCATCGGCGGCGCCTCCGCGAGCGGCGGCGTGGGAACGGTCATCGGCGCCCTCACCGGTGGCCTGGTGCTCGGCGTACTGAACAACGGCATGTCGCTGGTGGGTGTGGGCACCGACTACCAGCAGGTCATCAAGGGCCTGGTGCTGCTCGCGGCCGTCGGCTTCGACGTCTACAACAAGCGCAAGGCCGGAGGCTGAGCCGGGCGGGGTCCTCTTCCCTCGTTCCTCTTTTCTCCTTCCTCCTTTCCTCGGCAACCTTTCCGCCTCCGGCGGCGACCGGGTAGTGCACCTCGACCCGGATCGTCGAACGGACAGACATGCACACGGCACGGCAGGCCGCGCGACAGCGCAGGCAGCGACAGAGACGGATATGGGCGACGGCGGTGACGGTGACCGCCGTCGCCGGCCTCGTCTGCCTGGTGACGACCCTGCTCCCCACCCACGGGACCCGGGCCGCAGCGGGCCGCGCGGCCGGGGCCGGGACGGAGGCGGCCGCCGCCACCCGGCCGGGCGCCACGCTCCCGGCCCCGACCGGCTCCGCGCCCCCGGCCACACCCTCGCCCACCGCGGCGACGGCGACCCCGACCGCCCCCGCGACCAGCGCCGCTGCGCAGCCGTCGGCCAGTGCCACCCCGCAGGCCGCGCCCCCGCCCGCGCCGTCGGCGGGGCGCATCAAGCCCGGCGCCACCTACCAGGGCGTAGCCACCGCCTACGCCGCGGGCGACGGCAACGGCGCCTGCCTGTTCGGCCCGACCGACGACGTCATGACGGCGGCGATGAACACCACCGACTACGAGACCTCCAGGGCGTGCGGTGCCTACGTGCGCGTCCACGCCGCGAGCGGCGCCTCGATCACGGTGCGCATCACCAACGAGTGCCCGCTGCCCTGCGCCCCCGGCCAACTGGACCTCAGCCAGCAGGCCTTCGCGAAGCTGGCCGAGCTCAAGGTCGGCCGCATACCGATCACCTGGACCCTGCTGAGCCCCGCGGACCCCGGCACGATCGCGCTGCGCTACAAGACCGGGTCCAGCGTGTACTGGTGCGCGCTCCAGGTCCTCCACCACCGCAATCCGGTGGCCCGGTTGGAGGTGCGCACCGCCGCGGGCTGGCGGAGACTGCCGCGCACCGGCTACAACCACTTCCTCTCCGCCGACGGCGGCGGGTGCGGCGGCGCGGTGCGGATCACCGACATCTACGGCGAGCAACTGACCGTCGAGGGGGCCGCGATACTGCCGGACGTCGCCCAGCCCACCCGCCTCCAGTTCGCCCCGCACTGAGACCGTGGGCCGGGAGCGGGCCGGAGCCGGGGGCGGGGAGTCCGGCCCGCCGCGCACTGGTACGCTGCCGTCCTTTGTTAACGCACACATTTTCGGAGGGGGCGACCGACGCACATGGTCCCCGATGACGCGTCGGCGGAGTTCCACGACTTCTTCGAACGCCACTACGCCGGACTCGCCCGGTTCGCCCACCTGTTGACGGGTGAAGCGGACGGCGCCGACGATCTGGCCGCGGACGCCCTGGTCGCCCTGTGGCAGCGCTGGGACCGGCTGCGCCGGGCCGAGCACCCCGTGGCCTACGCCCGCGGTGTGGTCGCCAACCTGGCCCGCTCGCGCATCCGCGGCGCGGTGCGCGAGCGCCGCCGGGTGGCCCTGTTCTGGTCCCGCGGCGTGGAGCCGTCGGACGGTCCGGACGTGGCCTCGGTGGTCGACGTGCGGAGCGCTCTGGCCCGGTTGCCGTTCCGCAAGCGCGCCTGCGTGGTGCTGCGGCACGCCTTCGACCTGTCGGAGAGGGACACCGCCGAGGCGCTCGGGATATCGGTCGGTACCGTGAAGAGCCAGACCTCGAAGGGAATGGCCGAACTGGAACGGATGCTGGGCGGCACACGAGCGGCCGGGGATCTGCTGGCGGGGAGGAGGAGCCGTTGAACGAGGAACTCGCCCGGCGGCTGCGCGCGGCCGCCGAGGCCCACGAGCCCGACCGCGCCCGGATCCTGGCACGTGTGGAACGCGGCATGTCCGGCGCACCCGCACGCCCCCACCGGGCGGCGGGCGCATGGCGCTGGCAGGGGATCGCGCTCGCCTCCGTCGCCGCGGCCGGGGTCCTGGCCGTCGGCGGAGTCGCCGTGGCCTCCCTCGTGCAGACGCCACCGGAGCGGCCGCGGATCTCGGCCACCCACGCGGCGCCGTCCGGTCCGGACGCATCCTCGGGGCCGTCCGCGCCCCCCTCGTCGGGAGGTCCCCGTACGACGCCCTCGGCGCCCGCCACCGGCGGCCCGACCGCGTCGGCGCACCCGTCCCCGACGGGCCCGGCCCCCGGGGCGTCGGGCGGCGCGGATTCCGCCCGGCCCGGCGCGCACGTCCAGGACGGGCCCCTGTGGTCGGCCGGTTCCCTGGCCGCGAACGGGAACGCCTACTGGACGCAGAGCAACATCACCCTCAGGACCACGCAGCCGCTCACCGCGCTCACCGTGGAGCTGCGCGTCGCGCAGACCGGTGACGTGCGCAGCACCGGGCACTGGCGGACGATGCCCGCCGACGACTTCAGCGTCACCGTGCGGTCCGAGGCCGGGGCCGTGGTCTACCGCTGGGTACTGAAGCCCGGCCGTACGGTCCCGACCGGGCAGCACGTTTTCGCGGGACAGTACAACCACGCCGCGGGCGCGCGCGAGCCGGCCCGGGACGGCTACCGCGTCGACGCCGCCGGCGCCCACGGCGCCTTCGCGGTGTGGGGCGGCTTCACCCCGGCGCCCTGACGGGGCCGCGGCCTCCCCGAAGGCCCTCAACGCCCCGCTCCCGCCGCGCCTTCCCGCTCGCGCTCCGGAGCCGACGCCTGCGCCTCCCCCGGGGCGTGGGCGGCGGACGCACGGCGCACGTCGCCGTCGATGCGCCGGACGAGCAGGACGGCCTCCGACTCCTCGGCCAGCCCGCGCGCCCGCCGCAGGAGGGTCCGGGCCCGGCCGGGGTCGCCGGCCGCACGGCAGACCTCGGCCAGGTCGGCCAGCGCCGCAGCCAGTTCGACCCTGGCCTCGCCCTGTTCCAGGAGACGCACGGCCCGCTCCAGCGGGGCCGCGCGCTGCCCGACCGGAAGGGCGGCGGCCATCGCCCGCCAGGCCATGCCGAGGGGCCGCGGCGCTCCCCAGCGGGTCGCCACGTCCACCGCTTCCTCGGCCGTCGCCCGCGCCCGGTCCCACTCACCGAGCGCGGCCAGCTCCAGGGCCGCCATGCTGCGCCACGGCTGGAAGCCCGGTGTCTCGATGTTCCAGGCGGCCAAACGGCGGCCGCAGTCCAGGAAGTGCGCGGCCGCCTCCCGCGGGTTCCCCTGCACGGAGCGCAGCAGGCCGCGTACGTACAGGACCGTGATCCACGGCCAGCTCTCCGTCTCCGCGTGGCGGTGGGCGCTGTCGAGCCACTGCTCGGCCTCGCCGGTGCGGCCGAGGCCGATGAGGGCGTGTGCGTGCAGGCCGACCAGCGCGGCGGGGCGCCGTACGTTCTGGTCGAGCGGTACCGACGTCAGCAGCCGGCATTCGTCCAGGGCCCGGCGGTAGTCGCCGCGGCGCAGGGCGATTTCCGCGCGGTTCATGACCCGGCTCAGGTCGACGGCCGCGAATTCCTGGTCGTTGGGCTGGTCGCACAGGTGTTCCACGAGGGTGTACTCGTCGCACCACACCGCGAGCGAGGCCCGCAAGCCGACCAGTGGGCGGGGCAGGTCCGCCGAGTCGGGGACGTCGAGACCGGTGGGGCAGCGCTCCATTGCCTCCTTGGCGCTGTAGCGCACGCTCATCACGTCACCGCAGAGGAGCAGCGCCGCCGTGACCGCCTCGTCGGCGGCGCAGGTGGGCGGGGTCGCGGAGAGTTTGCGGATCAGCTCGTGCCACGTTCCCGGCGTGAGGGAGAAGATCATCCAGCCGGAGGCGCGGACGGCCCGCGCCGCGCGCGGGTCGACGGCTTCGGTCTCGGCGACCACCGTCTCCATGAGCGAGACGGCGGCCCTCGCCCGCCCCTGGGACACCAGTACCCAGGCCAGGGGAACCACCGCGGTCGGCGGGAGCGAGAGGTCGCGCTGCATCTGCAGGGCTTCCTGGAGGTGGAGGCAGGCGGCGTCCGGGTTGGTCTGCATTTCGGCCTGCCCGAGCCGGAGCAGTACGGCCGCGCGCTCGCCCGGTTCGGTGACGCGCGAGGCGGCCTCCAGGAAGCCGATCGCGGGTGCGGCCGCTCCCTCGCGCAGGCACTCGTTGGCCGCGTCGATCAGGACGGTCGCCCACCCGGCCCACCGGGTACCGGTCAACTCACCGAGGTACGCGGCGACTTCGCGAGCGGGGCGTTGGCTCATCTGCGCCCGGCGGGCCGCCGCGACGGCTATGGAGGTCTTCTCCTCGGGTGAACAGGCGTCGAGGAGCGCCCTGGTGATGAGCGGGTGGCGCAGCCGCGGGGCTTCGGTCCCGGCCAGCACCCCCCGGCGGGTCAGGTCGCGGCAGCGCCGCACCGCCTTCGCGAGGGGCTCCTCGCAGACCGACGCCAGCAGTTCGGCCGTGGGGGCGTGTTCGGCGAGCACGGCCAGCGCCTTCACCAGCCGGGCGTCCGCGGGGTCGTGGCGGGTCAGCAGGCAGGAGAGCGCGCGCGTGAAGTGGTCGGGTATGAGGTCCGGTGGCAGACCGTCCGCGTGGGGGACCTGCTTGAGGTCCGCGAGCAGGGCGTGCACGAGCGCCGGGACGCCGCCCGTCACGTCCTGGACGGCAGCGGCCAGCGACTCGGATTCGGGGACGGCCAGGACCTGGCCCGCGAGCGTGGCGATGGACGCGACGTCGAGCGGCGCCAGGGTCAGGGCCAGGGCGGCGCGGGCCTCCAGGTCGGCGTGCCAGGACGCGGTGGAGGGGTCGGTGTGCGTGCCCGGTGCGACCAGGACCAGCAGGACCGGCAGGTGCCGCAGGCGCTGGCCCAGGATGACCAGGGCGTGGCGCGAGGCCTCGTCGGCGTCCCCCGCGTCATCGGCGAGCAGGACGAGCGGGCGGCCCGCCTCGGACAGTTCGCGGCACGCCCAGGCGGCCAGCGCGCGGCCGTCGGCCGTGGCCACCGGGGTGGCGGCGGGCCGCGCGAGGGATCCGAGCGCGGCGCGCAGGCCACCCACGAGGGCGGGTTCGCCGCCACCCGTCAGCGGCAGCCACCGGCCGGCGGGCAGCCGGCCCCCGACCTCGCGCAGCAGCAGGGACTTGCCGGTGCCGGGGGTCCCTGAGATCACCACGAGGCCGCCCTGGCCGGACGCCAGCTGGTCGGCGAGCGCCGTGATCCCCGTGAGCTCACGGTCCCGGCCGACCATCCGGAAACCGACGGTCTGGGCCGGGGCCGCGGCTTCGGGAGAGGGCGCCGCCGCGGCGGGGTCCGGTGAGCCGAGGGGACGCGGCGCGGGCTCGCCCGCGAGGATCCGGCCGTGCAGGGCGCGCAGCTCGCTGCCGGGTTCCACGCCGAGCCGGTCCACCAGGAGGTCCCGGGTACGGGCGTACGCCTGGAGCGCTTCGGACTGGCGGCCGCCGGCGTGCAGCGCCCGCATGAGCACCCCGTGCAGGCGCTCGCGCAGCGGGTGTTCGGCGGTCAGCATCCTGAGCCGGTCGATCACCTGCTCGGCGCGTCCGCCGAGGACCGCGGCCTCCAGGCCGTCCTCGACCACCACCATGCGGCGTTCGAGCAGGGCGGTGCGCTGGTGGTCGGCGTAGGGGCCGGGAACCCCGGCCAGGGGGTCGCCGGGGAACAGGTCGAGCGCCCGGGTGTACAGGGCGTCGGCCGCCTGCCAGTGCCGGCGCCCCCGGGCCCGTTCCGCCTTGCCGACCAGGCGGTCGAAACGGCCGAGGTCGAGCTGGGCGTCGGCGATGCGAAGCTGGTAGCCGCCGTGTCCGTACAGCAGGAGGACGGGCGGGGCTCCGGCGGGGCGGGGCGGTTCCAGCGCGCTGCGCAGCGCCGAGACGTGGGTCTGGATCACCTTGGTCGCGCCGGCCGGGGCGTCCTCCTCGTACAGCGCGTCCACCAGGCTGTTCACGGAGACCCACTGCCGGCGGCGCAGGGCCAGCGCGCACAGCAGGGCCCGGCGCTGGGGCGGGCCGAGCGCGAGCACCTGCTCCCCCCGCACGGCCGTCACACCGTTGAGCAGCGCCACCTGCACGTCCTGAAGCGAACTGTCCGCTGCCACCCTGTTCATCCCCGTATCGGCCTGCGATGCAGAACCCGACGCCTCTGCCCCGGCATGGTATGTCATGTGCGTTTACTCCCCGTTGCACGTTCGTTGAACGGGCCGACCAGAGTGGCCATCACGGACCGGCTCGTCTCAGCAGCCGGAACGGGCGCACCGTGCCACTTATTCCTGCCCGGAACCGCGCGGAAAGCGCGGCGTGCCCCGGCAGGCCATTTCGCCCCTCACGCCTTTTTTCATGTTCGTAGGAATCAAATGAGTCTTGATATCAATGTCGCGGTCATCTATTACTCGGCCACCGGCAGCGTGCACCGGCTCGCCGCCGCGGCCGCCGACACCGCCGAGCGGCTCGGGGCCCGGGTGAGGCTGCGCAAGGTGCGGGAGCTGGCGCCCCCGCAGGCGATCGCGTCCAACAGCCAGTGGTCGGCGCACCACGCCGACACCGGTCACGTCGCCGAGGCCGCCGTCGACGATCTGGCCTGGGCGGATGTGATCCTCCTGGGCAGCCCGACCCGATTCGGGCTGCCCGCCGCCCAGTTGAAGCAGTTCATCGACACCGCGGGCGGCCTGTGGGCGCGCGGGGGCCTGGTGAACAAGGTCACCTCGTCGTTCACGTCGACCGGCTCGGCCCACGGCGGCCAGGAGACCACGATCGTGGCGATGAACAACACCTTCTACCACTGGGGATCGATCATCGTCGCGCCCGGCTACGCCGACCCCGTGCAGCACGTCTCCGGAAATCCGTACGGCACCAGCCACGTCTCGGACAACGGGAAGAATCCGCCCGGTGAAACCCACCTCGCGGCCATGGCATTCCAGACCCGGCGCGCGGTCGAGATCGCGGCCGCCCTCAAAATCGGCCTCGCCGCTTCCTGACCGGCAATTCATCGGAGTGAACCTGTGGAAAACACGCATTATGACCACATCGTCGTCGGTGCCGGCTCGGCGGGCGCGGTGGTCGCCCGGCGGCTGGTCGACGCCGGGCGCAGCGTCCTGCTCCTGGAAGCGGGGCCGGCCGACGACACCGAAGCCATCCACGACCCCACGGGGTCCGTCCAGCTGTGGAACAGCCCCTGGGACTGGGCCTTCCAGACCGAGCCCCAGACGCACGCCGACGGTCGGCGCCTGCCGTGGCCGCGCGGCAAGACCCTCGGCGGTTCCAGTTCCTTCAACGGCATGATCTACGTGCGCGGGGCGGCGGCGGACTACGACTCCTGGGCCTACCAGGGGGCTGCGGGCTGGTCCTGGCAGGACGTCGAACCCTACTTCCGGCGGATGGAGGACTTCGACGGCGGCGCAGCGAGCGGTCGCGGCGTGGGCGGCCCCCTGCACGTCCAGCGCAACCCCGGCCCCGACCCCCTGGTCCGGGCATGGGTGAAGGCCGGGCAGGAGTACGGCCTCGCGTACAACGAGGACTACAACAGCGGCGACCAGCAGGGCGTGAGCTACACCCAGCACACCATCAGGAACCACCGCCGGCAGTCCTCGTGGGTGGCCTACGGGCGTGAGATCCAGGGCAACCCACTGCTCACCGTCGTCACCGGCGCCCTGGTCACCCGGATCGTCATGGAGGGCGAGCGCGCGGTCGGCGTCGCCTATCGGCTGGACGGGCGGGAGACCGTCGCCCGCAGCGCGGCCGACGTCGTGCTGTCCGGCGGCGTCTTCGGCACCCCGCAGCTGCTGCTCCTGTCGGGCATCGGCCCGGCCGACCACCTGCGCGCGCACGGCCTGCGCGTCCGCGCGGACCTGCCCGGCGTCGGGCAGAACCTGCAGGACCACTGGTCGGCGCCCCTGGTCTGGCGGTCCGCGCGACCGCTTCCCGCCTGGGCCGCGCAGGGGCTGGAGGCCCAGTACTTCGCCGCGAGCCGGCCGGGGCTGGCCGCCCCGGACGTCCAGCCGCTCTTCCTGTCCTTCGTCTATCCCGTGCCGGGCGCGGACCTCCCGGAGCACGGCTTCTCCGCCGTGGGCCAGCTGCTGCACCCCTTCAGCCGCGGCGAGGTCCGGCTGCGCTCCGCCGACCCGGCAGCGCCACTGCTCCTGGACCCCAAGGTGTTCTCCGACCCGCGCGACCTGGAAACCCTGGTCGACAACCTCGAAGCGCTGCGGGACATCGCCGGGCAGAGCGCCCTCAAGGAGTGGAACGACGGCGAGGTCCTGCCCGGCCCGGGCACCGCGACCCGCGCCGCCCTGCGCGACCACGTCCGCGCCACCGTGGTCTCGGGGCACCACCAGATCGGCACCGCCCGCATGGGCCTGGACGCCCTGGCCGTCGTCGACCCGGAGCTGCGGGTGCACGGCATCGGCAACCTGCGCGTCGCCGACGCCTCGGTCATGCCCCACGAGACCAGCGGCAACACCAACGCCCCGAGCATCATGATCGGCGAGAAGGCCGCCGACCTCCTGCTCGGCCGCGTCGCCGCGTAACCGCCCCGAACGGAAAGCACCGCATGCCCACCTCAGTCACCGCCGCCGTCTCCCGCGTGGCCGGCGGAGAGTTCCGCATCGAAGCGCTGGAACTCGACGATCCCCGCCCGGACGAGGTCCTGGTCCGCTACGCGGCCGTCGGACTGTGCCACACCGACCTGGAGGCGGCCGCCGGCCGCTTGCCCACCCCGCAACCCGTGGTCCTCGGCCACGAGGGCACCGGCACCGTCGAGGCGGTCGGCTCGGCGGTCGGCGGATTCGCGCCGGGCGACCGCGTCGTACTCAGCCTGGATTCCTGCGGCAGCTGCCGCGACTGCTTCGCCGGGCAGCCCGCTTACTGCCAGCACCACATCCCGCTCAACTTCGCCTCCGCCCGGGCGGACGGCTCGGTCGGCCTGCGGGACGCGGCCGGGCAGGAGGTCCACGACCACTTCTTCGGCCAGTCCTCCTTCGCCTCCCACGGCCTCGCACACCCCCGCGGCCTGGTCAAGGTCCCCGACGACCTGCCGCCGACCACACTGGCACCGCTCGGCTGCGGGCTCATCACCGGCGCGGGCGCCGTGTTCAATTCCCTCGCGGTGCGGGCGGGCAGCAGCGTCGCGGTCTTCGGCCTCGGCGCCGTGGGCCTGGCGGCCGTCATGGCCGCCGCCGCCTGCGGGGCGACGCGGATCGTCGCGGTCGACCGCCTGCCCGAACGCCTCTCCCTCGCCGCGGAACTGGGCGCCACCGACGTGGTGGACGCCTCGGCCGTCGACACCGCGCAGGCCGTGATGGAGCTGACGGGGGGACGCGGGGTGGACCACAGCGTCGAGTCCACCGGCGCCGTCCCCGTGATGGAGGCGGCCATCGCCGTCCTCGCCCCGCTCGGATCCGCGGCCGTGCTCGGCGTCGCCGCGCTCGACGCCACGCTGCGGGCCAACGCCTTCGAGCTGCTCAAGGGCCGCAGCGTCAGGGGATCCGTCATGGGCCACCAGGCCCCCGGCGTCCTCGTCCCGCGCCTGCTCGACCTGCACCGCCGGGGCCGCTTCCCGCTGGAACGCCTCGTCACCGGCTACCCGTTGGCCGACATCAACCGCGCCGTCGCCGACGTCACGGCCGGCCGCACCGTCAAGGCCGTCCTCACCCACGGCGCATGAGCGGCGGCTGCTCCGGCGGCCGCCCCACCCCACGATCTGCGGAACCCGGCGCTCCCACGCGGCCGGTCCCAGGGGTGTGCCCCGGCACACCCGCACCCGTCCCCTCTCAACACCCGTACGGAGCAGTTCCATGACCCACCCCAAGTCCCCCCGCCCCGCCGCCCTGCGCGCCACGGCGCTCGCCGCGGCGGCCACCCTGGGCGTCCTCGCCCCCTCCGCGGCGGCCGCGCCGCAGCAGGAGGCCGCGGCGCAGGCCGGCGCCAAGCCGACCGTCGTGCTCGTCCACGGCGCCTTCGCCGACGCCTCCGGCTGGAACGCCACCGTCACCCGCCTGCGCTGCGCCGGTTATCCGGTGGTGTCCCTCGCCAACCCGCTGCGCGGTCTCGACTACGACGCCGCCTACGTCGCCGGCCGGCTGAAGGCGGTCAAGGGCCCCAAGATCGTGGTCGGCCACTCCTACGGCGGCGCCGTCATCACCAACGCCGCCGCGGGCGTGCCCGACGTCAAGGCGCTCGTGTACATCGCCGCCTTCATCCCCGAGAAGGACGAGGCCCTCGGCGCGCTGATGGAGCAGCACCCCGACACCACCATCCCGCCCCTGCCGCGGCAGACTTTCTCCTACACCCGCCCCGACGCGAGCACCGGGACCGACGTCTTCCTCGACCCGGCGAAGTTCCGGTCGGCCTTCGCCGCCGACGTTCCGGCCGCGGAGGCCGATCTCATGGCCGCTTCCCAACGCCCCATCGCGGTCGAGGCCTTCGGCCAGCCCACCCGGCAGGCGGCGTGGAAGGACCTGCCGTCCTGGGCCCTGGTCGCCGGACAGGACCAGGCCATCGGCGCGAACCTGGAACGCTTCATGGCGAAGCGCGCGGGCGCCCGGATCACCGAGGTACGGGGTTCCCACGCCGTCATGGTGAGCAACCCGGAGGCCGTGAGCCGGATCATCAAGCAGGCGGATCTGGCCACCCGCTGAGCCCACGGCCGGGGCCGCCGCGCGGCGGCCCCGGCCACGGCACCACCGCCCCTCGCCCGGCGTCCCCCGCACCTGGCAGACGCCGGGCGAGGCGCGCCCGCACGCCCGGCAGACCACGCAGGAAAGGCCCCGCCCCATGTCACATCCACCGTCCCGGCACCCCGACGAGCGCTCCCTGCCCGCGGAGGCGGCGGGCGGGATCTGCCGCGAGATCACCGAGATCGGCGATCCGGTGCTGCACCGGCGCTGCCAGGACGTCACCGAGTTCGCCACGCCCGAACTGTCCCGGCTCATCAAGGACATGTTCTTCACGATGCACGTGGCCCACGGCGTCGGACTCGCCGCCGGCCAAGTCGGGGTAGACCTGAGGCTGTTCGTCTACGACTGCCCCGGCGCGCGCGGCGAGCGGCACATCGGGCACGTCCTCAACCCCGAACTCCAGGTCACCGGCGAGTACGCGATCACGCGCCGCGAAGGGTGCCTGTCCGTCCCCGGCGCCGCCCGGGAGCTGATCCGCCCGGCGAGCGTCACCGTACGCGGCGCGGACTGGCGGGGAAACCCGGTCACCGTGTCGGGCACCGGCCTCTTCGCCCGCTGCCTCCAGCACGAGACGGACCACACCGACGGCACCCTGTACGTGGACCGGCTCACGCCCGAGGAGAGGGGCCGGTCGCTGGCGCAGATGTACGACAACCGCGCCTCCGTCATGGCCGAACGCGCCGGGCGGGCCCGCTCGCTGGCCCGCCCGTGAGCCGGGCCGGCGGCGCGACCGACGACGCGCCGTACACCGCGGCCGGCGGCCGCCGCGCCCGCGGCGCGGCGCGGGTGCGCCGCTTCGACGGCGCCTCCCCCGCCGCGTTCCTCCTGGCGTGCGCCGTCCTCCACCTCCTCGCCGTCTGGACGCCGCTCGGCCAGGCGGCGGAGAACGCCCTGGTGCGCGGGTACGCCGACAACGCGAGGATCCTCGCGGTCGAGCCCTGGGGCCCGCCGCCGCTCACCGGCCCCTGGGCGACCCTGATCGCGGGCTCCGCCCTGATCGCGGTGGTCGCCGGGGTGCGCCGGAGGTGGCGGGAGGGCTGCGCGGCCCTCGCGACGGTGATCGGCACGCTCGGCACGACGGAGTTCCTCAGCACGTTCGTCCTCGTCCGTCCCGGCCTGGTCGGCGCGGCGCAGCCGCTGATCGCGCCGAGCTTTCCCAGCGGTCACGTCGCCATCGCGGCCGCGCTGGCCCTCGCCGGCGCCCTCGTGTCCCCCGCACGCGCCCGCCCCTGGGTGGTCGCCGTCGGCGCCGCGTGGACCGCGGTCATCGCGGGCGGCGTGCAGGCGCTCTACTGGCACCGGCCCAGCGACGTGCTCGGTGCCACCCTCCTGGCGTGCGCGTCCCACGGCTTCGCCGTCCGGCTCCTCGGGCCCGACCGCGGACGGGACGCCCCCCGGCCGCGTGCCGCGGTTCCGCTGGCCCTCGCCGCGCTCGGCGCGTTGTGGGCCTCTTCGCGCGACGACGCCTGGAGTCGCCCGCTGGTCTTCGCCGCGGCGGCCTTCGCCTGCGCGGTCCTGGTCCGGTTGAGCGCCTTCGGCGCCGCGGCCACCCCCCGCGCGTCGGGTCCGGGGCCGCGGTGAGCGGGCCTGGGGGCCCCGGTACGGCGAAGGCCGGTGGAGATCGATGAGATCTCCACCGGCCGCGGTGGACGTTCGGGGTCCGTCCGCCCTACTCGGCGGACCGGCGCCGACGCGCCTGCGCGTAGGCAGCGCTGCGGTCCTTGGACAGCCGGTCCTGCGGGGCCGTGATGCCCTGCGGCAGGCGCAGCGGGTCGAACTCCGCTTCCGTGGCCGGTTCCCGGGGACGGGTGAGGGTGAGGGTGCCGAGCGCGACCGTCTCCGTACCGGTCCACAGCCGGGTCGGGTCGTGCAGCTCGTCCGCCGGGTCCGGAAGGTGGGCCGTCAGCTCGAAGGCGGCCGGCAGGCGGTCGGTGAGGTCCCGTGCGAGGTAGTCGGCCGGCAGCGCCAGGGCCTGCTCACGGTCCAGGGAGGGCAGCGGGCGCAGGGGCCGCAGGCTCAGCCGTACCCAGCGGCCGGTGCCCGCCGCGTCCACCAGCCCGAAGGAGTGCACCGCGTGGTAGGTCACCCCGGTGAAGCTCGTGGCGGGCCGGGCCTTGCCCGCGAAGCCCAGCGCGGTGGCGGCCTCCGGGTGGGCGCGCAGGAAGGCCGGGAAGGCCGCCGGGTCGTCCGACCGGGTGGCCCGGAAGAAGTCGATCAGGTCCGCCCCGGTACGGACGAAGAAGACCGGGAGCGTGAAGGTGACGAGGTCCAGATCCCCCGCGCGGAGCGCGAGACCCTGGTCTCCGGGGTCCCCGTCGTGCCCGCCGGAGCCGCCCAGCGTCGTGGAGAAGCGGGCCGTCACCGGCGTGCGGGGGGCGGTGAAGACCGCGGCCGTGCTGAGGGCGGCGGCCGCGGGGGACGGGGCGAACTCCCCTTGCGCCCAGGCCCCCCGGGCGTGCAGCAGCCGCCTCCCGGGATCGGCGCCGGTGGCCGCGGCCAGTTGTTCCACGAGGTGAGCGCCCCGGGCCTGCGTATCGCTGTTCATGAGGACGACCGTAGGGACGGGCCCCGCCCGGCGCATCGGTCACCGTATCGGTCGCGAGGACGCCCACGCGCGTCACCCGCACGACGTACCGCACGCACGACGCACCAAGCACCAAGCACCAAGCACCAAGCACCAAGCACCACGGGAACGATGTTGCACGGATGGCGAGAAATGATTCTGTTCGGCCGGGACAAGCACAAGACGGAGCTCGACGGCGTCCTCCACGGAGCGCGCAAGGGCGCCGGTTCGGCCCTGATGCTCTGGGGCGACCCGGGCATCGGAAAGACCGCGCTGCTGGAGTACGCGACCACCGCGGCGGCCGACTTCACGGTACTGAGCTGCCGCGGCACCCGGATGGAATCCGGGCTGGCCTTCGCGGCACTGCACGAGCTGCTCTGGCCGGCCGCGGACCGGATCGACGCGCTGCCCCCGCCCCAGGCGGCCGCGCTGCACGGGGCCCTGGGGCACAGCGGGGACGCGGCGGACCGCTTCCTCATCGGGGTGGCCACCCTCACGCTGCTCTCCGAACTCGCCTGCGCGAAGCCGGTGCTCATCACCGTGGACAACGCGGACCTGCTCGACGAGCCGACTGCCGAGTGCCTGGCCTTCGTCGTCCGCAGACTGCGCACCGAACCGGTCGCTCTGCTGTTCACCGGCCACGGCGACCCCGCGGCCGACGGCCTCTGGGAGCTGCTGCCCGGCCTGGAGGTGACCCCGTTGCCCGACGGCGACGCGGGTGATCTCGTACGTCACGACCGGCCCGGGGCAGATGCGGAGAGCGTGCGCCGGACGGTCCGGATGGCCGCCGGGAATCCGCTGGCGCTCCGCGAGCTGCCCACCGTCGACGAGGGCGGCGCGGAGCCCGGAGAGAGCGGGGAGCGCATTCCCGTCGGCCCCCTGTTGCGGCGCGCCTTCGGCGCCCGCACCGCCCGGCTCTCCCCGCTCGCCCGGACCGTGCTCCTGGTCGCGGCGGCCGAGGACCTGGGGGACCCGCACGCGGTGCGCGAGGCGGCGGCCGCGCTCGGGGCGGGCACGGCTGCCTGGGACGAGGCCGTGCGTTCCGGGCTGCTCCTCGTCGCGGACGGGCGGATCCGGCTGCGCACCGCGCTGGTGGCCGCCGTCGTGTACGAGGAAGCCCCCTTCGCGCGGCGGCAATCGGCGCACCGTGCCCTGGCGCGGGCCCTGCACGGCGCGCAGGGCGGCGACCTGCGCGCCTGGCACCTGGCGGCCGCTGCCGACACGGCCGACGAGGAGGTGGCCGCCCTCCTCGAAGACAGCGCGCGCAGCGGCTGGACGCGAGGAGGGTACGCCTCGGCGGCGCGGGCGCTGCGCCGGGCGGCCGAGCTGTCGCCCGTACCGGCGGACGCCGCCCGGCGGCTCGCGCTCGGGGCGCTGGCCGCGTGGGGCGACGGGCAGGTGGCCACGGCGCGGGAGCTGCTGGACCGGGCGGACCGGCTGGCGGAGGGGGACGCGGTGATCCGCGCGAGCGAAGGGCTGCGGGGCGTCATCGAGTTCGCGCACGGGGACCAGGAGCGGGCGCACCGGCTGCTGCTGGACGCCACCCGTGCCGTGGCCGAGCCCGAGCAGGCCGTACGGCTTGCGTGCCTGGCGGTCCGGGCCGGCTGGTCCGGCGGGTCCGCCGAACGGCAGGCCGAGGCGCTGCGGCGGCTGGAGGAGCTGGGGGGCGACCCCGGCGACGGGGGCGCCGCGGCCGCGCTGCTGCCCCTGATCAAGCAGTGGTGGGGGAAGGGCCCCGGCACCGGTACGCCGCCCCGCGCGGACGAGGCCTTCGCCCTGCTCGGCAGTGCGTCCTGGCACCTGATCCCGCCCGCGCCCCTGGCCGTGGCCTGGGGAGTGGAGCAGCCGCTGGCCCGGGCGTACCAGCGCGAGCTGGAGACGCTGCGCCGGACGGGGGCGGTCAGCGCCCTGACGCTGACCGTGCCGCAGACGGCGACGATCGACATCGTGCGCGGGCGGTGGACACAGGCGGCGGCCAACGCCGCGGACACATTGCGCGTGGCCGAGGAGATCGGCGCCGGCCACGCGGCCTCGCAGTGCCGCAACACGCTCGCCTGGCTCGCCGCCCTGCGGGGGGACGAGCGGTCGGTCCGCGAACTGACCGCGCGGACAATGGAGTTGTCGGTGCCGCGCGGAGTGCGGGCGCTGACGGCCGCCGCCTACTGGAACCGGGGCATGGCGGCCCTGTTCGCGGGCCGCGCGCAGGAGGCCCTGGAGGTCCTGCTGCGGTTGGCCGAGCCCGGACACCGGGCGGCGCACGCGACGTTCGCGCTGCTCGCGGCGGCCGACACGGTGGAGGCGGCGAGCAGCGCGGGGCTCTGCGCGGCGGGAGCGGACGCGCTGCGGTGTCTCCAGGACTGGGCCCGGGACACCGGGGCGGTCTGGGCCGAGGCAGCGGCGCTGCGCAGCGCAGCGCTGCTCGCGCAGGACGGCGCGGAGGAGCTGTTCCTGGGCGCCCTGTCGGTGCCGGGTGCGGCGGATCATCCCTTCGCCCACGCCCGTACGCGACTGCTCTACGGCGAGTGGCTGCGGCGGGCCCGGCGCAGGACCGACGCCCGGGTGCAACTGGCCGAGGCGGCGGAGACCTTCCAGCGCCTGGGCGCCGCACCGTTGCTGGAGCGGAGCCTGCACGAGCAGGAGCTGACGGGCCAGCGACTGCGCCGCGCCGAGTCGTACGGGACCGGCGGGGAACCCCTGCTGACCCCGCAGGAGATGCGGGTGGCCCGGCTCGGCGCGGACGGGCTGACCAACCGCGAGATCGCCGTCCAGCTCCTGATCAGCCCCCGGACGGTGGGCCACCACCTCGCCAACGTCTTCCCGAAGCTGGGCATCGTGGCCCGCGCCGAACTGGCCCGGGTGGACTTCGACAACGGACTGCGGCTGACCGGATGACCCTCCGGGTGGCGCCGGGCCCCTGACCTGGGCGATGACCCATGCGGTGACCGATTCGCAGCGGGCCGCGGCTGCCTAGCGTCGTCCCCATGAACGACACACCGCACCCCGGCACCGCGTCCCTGCCCACCCTCGTCGTAGGGGGCGGTTCGGCCGGCGCCGTGCTCGCCGCCCGTCTCAGCGAGGACCCGGCCCGCCGCGTCCTGCTCCTGGAGGCCGGCCCGGCGTACGAGCCGGACGCCTACCCCGACGCAATCGCCGACAGCAGCCTCCTGGGCGGCTACACCGGCCACGACTGGGGGTACGCCACGGAGCCGGGGCACATCGGACACCCCGTCGCCGCCTACCGCGGCAAGGTCCTCGGCGGTAGCTCCGCCGTCAACGGTTCGGTCGCGGTCCGCGCCCTGCCCTCCGACTTCGCCCGCTGGTCCGGGCGCGGGCTCGAAGGGTGGTCGTACGAGGACCTCCTCCCCGCGTTCAAGGCGCTGGAGTCCACCGGGACGGGCGACGACGACCTGCACGGCCGCACCGGCCCGCTCCCCGTCGTCCAGCTCACCCGGGAGGACCTCAGCACCATGGAGCGCGCCTTCGTGGACGCGGCCCTCGCGGACGGCATCCGCGCCGTGGACGACTTCAACGGCGCCGACCCGGAGGGCGTCGGCCCGTATCCGATGAACGTGCGGGACGGCATCCGGGTGAACACCGGCATGGCCTACCTGACCGCGGCGGTCCGCGCCCGGCCCAACCTGACCGTCCGCGCCGACGTCCTGGTCGACCGGGTGTCCTTCGCGGGCGGGCGGACCGCGGGTGTGGTCCTCGCGGACGGCACCGAGATCCCCGCCGGTGAAGTGATCCTCAGCGCGGGCACCTACGGCAGCGCGGCGATCCTGCTGCGCTCGGGCATCGGCCCGGCCGAGGACCTCGAAGCCCTGGACATCCCGGTCGTCGCCGACCTGCCCGTCGGGCTGCGGCTCCAGGACCACCCCTTCTACTACAACGCGTACGCCGCCGTCCCCGACCGGGTGGGCGAGCAGACGCCGGTGATCGGGGCGAAGGTGTGGACCGCCGGTTCCGGGGCCGCCGAGGGTGAGCTGGACCTGCACATCACCGCCACGCACCTCTTCGACCACGCCACGAGCCCCACCGGGGTCGGCTTCGTCCTGGCGGTCGCCCTGGTGCGCCCCGAGTCACAGGGCACCCTGACCCTGGTCAGCCGTGACCCACAGGATCCGCCCCGCATCGACCTCAACCTGCTGGCCGAGCCGGGCGACCGCCGCCGGCTGGCCGAGGGCGTCAAGTTGGCCCGCCGGCTCGGCGCCACCCAGCCGCTGGCCTCTCTGATCGAGCGCGAGCTCAACCCGGGCCCGCAGGCGCGCACCGATGCCGAGATCGAGGCGTCGATGCCGGCGACCCTGGACACTTACCACCACCCCACCTCCACCGCGCCGATGGGCGCGGACGACGACCCGACGGCCGTGACCGACCGGCTCGGCGCGGTGCGTGGAGTCCCGGGACTGCGCGTGGTCGACGCCTCGATCTTCCCGGACGTCCCGTCGGCGGCCACCAACCTGACCGTCATCGCAGCGGCCGAGCACATAGCCCGCCAGATCTGACCCCCGTACCCCTTTCCGCTCCCGACCCGGAGGAATTCCGCATGCAGCACGCCCGCAACTACATCGACGGCCAGTGGGTCGACTCCCTGACGAGGACCGAATCGCTCAACCCGTCCACCGGCAAGGTCCTCGGCACCTTTGCCGACGCCGGAGCCGTGGAGGCGGCGGCCGCGATCGCCGCCGCCCGCCGCGCCTTCGACACCACCGACTGGGCGCGGGACCGCACCCTGCGCGCCCGGGCCCTGTTCGAGATGGCCGACCACCTGGAGGCGCGGCGCGACGAGTTCGTCACCCTGCTCGCCCGGGAGAACGGCAAGATCCTCGGCGAGGCGGCCTTCGAGATCGACCTCAGCGTTCCCAAGCTGCGCTACTACGCCGCCCTGGCCCTCAGTGACCACGGCAGCTCCGGCGAGGTCCGTCCCGGCCTCTACTCCATGACGCTGCGCGAGGGCGCGGGCGTCGCGGCGGTCATCGCTCCCTGGAACTCCCCCGTGGTCCTGGCCGTCCGGTCCTTCGCCCCGGCCCTGGCCGCCGGCTGTACCGTCGCCATGAAGCTGCCGGGGCAGACCGGCCTGGTCAACGGCCTGCTCGGCGAGCTGATCGCGCAGACGAAGAGCCTGCCGGCCGGCGTGATGAACGTCTTCACCGAGTCGGGCAACGACGGCGCCCCGCTGCTCATCACCTCCCCCGACGTGGACGTCATCAGCTACACGGGCTCGACCGCGGTCGGCCGGCTGATCGCGGCGAATGCCGCGCCGACGCTCAAGGGCCTCTCCCTGGAGCTGGGCGGCAAGAGCCCGATGATCGTCTTCGACGACGCGGACCTGGACCTCGCCGTGCCGGTCCTCACCAAGGCCATCACCACCTTCACCGGCCAGTTCTGCATGACCGGCAGCCGGCTCCTGGTTCAGAGCGGCGTGGCGGACGAGTTCCGCCGCCGGATGACCGCCGCGCTGGAGGCCGTGAAGGTCGGTCCCGGCGACGATCCGGCCAGCGAGATGGGACCGCTGATCGACGAGCGCAACGCCCGGCGCGTCGAGGGCGTCGTCGCGGACGCCGTCGCGTACGCGAAGGTGCTGGTCAGGGGCGAGCGCGACGGCGCGTTCCTGCGCCCCTCACTGGTCGAGGTCCAGGACGTCGACGCGCCGATCGTGCAGCGGGAGGTGTTCGGACCGGTCGCCACCTTCGAGGTCTTCGGGACCGAGGCCGAGGCGGTCGCCCGCGCCAACGCCACCGAATTCGGCCTGGCCGCCTCCGTCTGGACCCGGGACGTCGACCGACCGCTGCGCGTCGGGCGCGAGATCCAGGCCGGAACGGTGTGGACCAACACCTGGGCCGTGGTCCACGACATGTTCGAGGAGGGCGGCTTCAAGCAGTCCGGCATGGGCCGGCTGAACGGGATGCGCGGCCTGGAGGAGTTCCAGGAGACCAAGCACTACGTCCACGCCGCGCCGCGTGCCTGACCGGGCGCGTCCCGCACCTGCCGGCGCGCGCGGCACCGTCCTGGCCGGGCGCGCCGACGTGGCCCTGGTCGCCGCGCGGGTGGTCGAGCCGGGCCACGAGGAGTCCTTCCGCCGGTGGGCGCGCGAGGTTCTGGCCGCGGCGGCCGCCGCCCCCGGCAACCTCGGGGGCGGCCTCTTCCAGCCGCCCGGGGACGGCGGGGCGTGGATCTTCGTCCACCGCTTCCGCGACCACGGGTCGCTGCGGGCGTGGACCGGCTCCGCCGAGCGCTCCGCGCTCTTCACCCCCCGCGCCGGGCACCGCCACACCGAGGTCGCGCGGCGTGAACTGACAGGGATCGAAGGCTGGTTCGCCGAGCCGGGAAGCGCGGCCGCCACCCCGCCGCGC
Organism: Streptomyces sp. NPDC006529; assembly: GCF_040611795.1. Classification (NCBI taxonomy): domain Bacteria; kingdom Bacillati; phylum Actinomycetota; class Actinomycetes; order Kitasatosporales; family Streptomycetaceae; genus Streptomyces; species Streptomyces sp. NPDC006529. The sequence continues at coordinate 126,823 of NZ_JBEXPB010000009.1, forward strand.
TGGAAGACGGCGGTCGGTTCCGCCCTCGGGATCTTCCCCGTCTCCCTGCTCGGCGGCGCGGTCCTGACCCCGCACCTGGCGGCGTGGCCCGCCCCGGCGCGGACGGCCGTCTTCGCGGTGCTGTTCAGCGTGCTGATGACGTACGCCGCGATGCCCGCCGTCACCCGCGTCCTGCGCCCCTGGCTCAGCCCCGGCGCCTCCACCACCCCCCGACAGAAGGAGACCCCATGACCGCGACCACCACCACGGCCACCACGACGACTGCCGGCGCTTCGGTCGCCACGGCCGTCATCGGAACCGGCAACATCGGCGGGCGCCTGGCCGCCGCCCTCGTCGCGGGCGGCGTGCCGGTGCTGCTCGCCGGCCGCGACCCGGGCGGCGCGCGGTCCCTCGCCGCCTCGCTGGGCTCTCTCGCCACGGCGGTGACCGTCGACGAGGCGGTCGAGAAGGCCGACGTGATCGTCCTCGCCGTCTGGCTGGACGCCGCGAAGGAGCTCCTCGCCCGGTACGGCGACGCGCTGTCGGGCAAGATCCTCGTCGACCCGTCCAACCCGATCGCCCCGGACGGCAGCGGCGGCTTCGTCAAGACGATCGGCGCCGAGGAGTCCTCGGGCCAGATCCTGGCCGCCCTCGCCCCGGCGGGCGCCGCTCTCGTCAAGGCCTTCGGCACGCTCTCCGCGGACACCCTGTCGGCCGCGTCCCGCAGGACCCCGGAGCCGGCGGTCGGGTTCTACGCCTCGGACGACGAGCCGGCCGGCGAGGTGGTCGCCGCCCTGATCAGCGCGGCCGGCTTCGACCCGGTCCGGGTCGGCGGCCTCGACCAGTCGATCCGCATCGAGGTCTTCGGTGACCTCCACGAGTTCGGCGCGCTGGGCAGGGCCGTGAGCCGGAGCGAGGCGCTCGCCGCCCTCTCCCCGCTCACCGCCCTCGACCGGTTCGAGATCTACGAGCAGCTCGTGCGCCACCAGCGCGCCATCGACAACGACGCGAGCCGCACCTCGGCCGACGCGTACACCGGCCTCTACTGGCCGGAAGCCGCCTTCACGGTGAACGACCTGCGGACGCAGACCTTCACCGGGCCCGACGGGCTCAAGAGCCTCTACGACTACGCGCACAGCGTGTTCCCGCTGGACAAGTGGTTCCACGACGTCGGCTGGTTCGAGATCGAGGGCGGGGGCGACACGGCCGTCGTGTCCTGGCGCTGGCTCGTCCACTGGAAGGAGGGCGGCCAGGGAGTGGTGTCGACGGGCACCTACCAGGACCGGTTCGAACGGCGCGCGGGGGTGTGGAAGGTGATCGAGCGGGTCTCGGACGTCGATCCCAACTGGCCCGCGGCGCTCTTCCAGCCGTACGTCGACCGGCAGGACGAGCTGTTCGTCTCTTCCTGATCACGGGAATTCAGCCGCGGGGTCCTCGGTTACAGGCCATATAGTTAAATAGTCAACAACATGGGAGTGGGAAGAATGAGCGGGATGCAGTTCGGCATCTTCACCGTGGGCGACCTGACCGAGGACCCCACCACCGGCACGACGGTCACCGAGCACGAGCGCATCAAGGCCATGACCACCATCGCCCTCCACGCGGAGCAGGCGGGCCTCGACGTCTTCGCCACCGGTGAGCACCACAACCCGCCGTTCGTCCCCTCCTCCCCCACCACGATGCTCGGTTGGATCGCCGCCAGGACCAGCACGCTGCTGCTGTCGACGTCCACGACGCTGATCACCACCAACGACCCGGTGAAGATCGCCGAGGACTACGCCATGCTCCAGCACCTGGCCGAGGGCCGGGTGGACCTGATGATGGGGCGCGGCAACACCGGCCCGGTCTACCCGTGGTTCGGCAAGGACATCCGCGACGGCATCGACCTGGCGCTGGAGAACTACGAGCTGCTGCACCAGCTGTGGCGCCGGGAATCGGTGGACTGGGAAGGCCGGTTCCGTACGCCGCTCCAGTCGTTCACGTCCACTCCCCGGCCGCTGGACGGCGTCGCGCCCTTCGTCTGGCACGGCTCGATCCGCTCCCCCGAGATCGCGGAACAGGCCGCCTTCTACGGTGACGGGTTCTTCCACAACAACATCTTCTGGCCCAAGGAGCACACCGAGAGGATGGTCCGGCTCTACCGGCGCCGTTACGCCCACTACGGCCACGGCACCGAGGAGCAGGCGATCGTGGGCCTGGGCGGTCACGTGTTCATGCGCGCCAACAGCCAGGACGCGGTCCGGGAGTTCCGCCCGTACTTCGACCGCGCGCCGGTCTACGGAAACGGCCCGTCACTGGAGGACTTCGCCCGCGAGACGCCGCTCACCGTCGGCTCGCCGCAACAGGTCATCGAGCGGACGCTGTCCTTCCGCGACTACGCGGGCGACTACCAGCGCCAGCTGTTCCTCGTGGACCACGCGGGCCTGCCGCTGAAGACCGTCCTGGAGCAGATCGACCTCCTCGGCGAGCACGTCGTCCCGGTCCTGCGCAAGGAGTTCGCGATCGGCCGGCCCGCCGGAGTGCCGGACGCGCCCACGCACGCCTCCCTCGTCGCGGCGCGCGACGCCCAGGCGCCCGCGACCACCTGACCCGCGGCCCCCGGCCCGGCCCCCGGAAACCACACCCCCACCCAGAAAGCGGACCACCATGAGCACCCTGCGACTGGTCGCGGTCACCGCCGGCCTGAGCCGGCCCTCCTCGACCCGCCTGCTGACCGACCGCCTCACCGGCGCGACCCACCGGCTCCTCGCGGAGCGCGGGGTGACGGTGGAGGTGGAGACGGTCGAACTGCGCGACCTCGCCGTCGACATCGCCACGGCCATGACCACCGGCTTCCCGGTCGGACGGCTGCGGGAGGCGCTGGACGCGGCCGCCCGGGCCGACGCCCTGATCGCCGTGACCCCGGTCTTCACCGCGTCCTACAGCGGGCTGTTCAAATCGTTCTTCGACGTCCTCGACAAGGACGCCCTGACGGGGACGCCGGTCCTCATCGCCGCGACCGGCGGCACGGCCCGGCACTCCCTCGCCCTGGAACACGGACTGCGCCCCCTGTTCGCGTACCTGCGCGCCCTGGTCCTGCCGACCGGCGTCTACGCCGCCTCCGAGGACTGGGGGACCACGGACGGCCTCGCGTCCCGGATCGAGCGCGCCGCCGGGGAGCTGGCCGACCAGCTCTCCGAGGGCCGCGGCCGCGCAGGGGCGACGGCCGACGCGTTCGAGGACGTCACGCCCTTCGCGCAGCGGCTGGCCGGCCTGTACGAGCGGTGACGGCGCGCCCGCCGCCGGGGACGGGGGGCGCGTCCGCGGCGTCGCGGGCGGGCCAGAGCCGCATCGCCGCCACGGCCGCGGCCAGACCGGTCACGCCGAGGACGACGACGGCGGCGAGCAGTCCGGCCGTGGCTCCGACCCAGCCCGCCAGCGGATAGGTGAGCAGCCAGGCGCCGTGGGAGAGGGAGAAGTGGGCGGCGAAGGCGGCCGTGCGCTCCCCCGGCGGGGCCGAGCGGTGGATGACCCGGCCCGTCGGGGTGAGGACCAGGGCGCACCCGGCTCCGAAGGCCGCCCACGCGCCGAGGAGCGCGGGCCAGCGCCAGGCGCCGCCGGGAGCCGCGGTGACCACGCCGACCGCGGCGAACACCGCGGTCAGCAGCGCGGCGCCGCGCAGCATGACGGCGCGGTCGGCGACCCGGTCGAGGAGCCGCGGCAGCAGCAGGGCGACCAGCATGGAGCCCGCACCGTAGGCGCCCAGGGCGAAGGCGACGTCGCCGCCGGAGCGGCCGAGGCGGTCGCGGACGTAGACGACGGTGTTGACGGTGACCAGGGCGCTCGCGGCCGCGGCCGCGAGGTCGAGGCACAGCAGGGCCCGCAGGCGCGGCACCCGGAAGAACAGCCGGCTCCCCGCGGTGGCCGCGGCGTAGGCCCCGCCCGCCCGCTCCGGCTGGGGCGCCCGCGCGGGCAGGACCGCGGAGACGACGAGTGCGGCGGAGGCGAGGAACCCGGCGACCGTGCCGAGGAAGAGCAGGCCGTAGCTCATGAAGGTCATGAGGGCGGCCGCGAGCGCCGGACTGAACAGGCTCTCCAGGTCGTAGGCGAGGCGGGAGAGGGACAGCGCCCGGGTGTAGTCGCGCTCCTCGGGCAGTACGTCGGGGATGACCGCCTGGAAGGTCGGCGTGAAGGCCGCGGAGGCTGCCTGGAGGGCGAAGATCAGGACGTAGACCTGCCACACCTGGTCGACGAAGGGCAGCGCCAGGGCCACCCCGGCGCGGACGAGGTCGGACCCGGCCATCAGGGCGCGGCGCGGGATCCGGTGCGCGACGACGCCGATCGCCGGCGCGATGGCGACGTAGGCGACCATCTTGATCGCGAGGGCCGTGCCGAGCACCGATCCGGCCCGGGGGCCCGCGATGTCGTAGGCGAGCAGGCCCAGGGCGACCGTGGCCAGGCCCGTACCGACCAGGGCGATCACCTGGGCGGTGAACAGGCGGCGGTAGGCGCGGTTGCGGAGCACGGAGAGCATGCGGGCGTCCTTCACGGGGTACGGCGCTGCGGGACGTCTCCACCCTAGCGTCATGTGCGCAACTGCGCACATGTACTCCCGATGCTGCCCGCGCACGCGGCGCGCGGGCGGGGGTGCGGGTGGAGGCGGCGGAGGCCGCGGGAACGGCCGACATACCCTGGTCGCATGCCCGTCAGCGAGCCAGCCCCCGTTGCCACCGCGTCACACCTGCGCGCCCCCGACGACGCCCGCCTGAGCGAGGCCGCGGCGGTCTTCGCGCTGCTCTCCGACGCCACCCGGCTGCACCTGCTGTGGCTCCTCGCCCAGCACGAAGCGGATGTCGGCTCGCTCGCCGAGCGGTGCTCGGCCTCGCGCACCGCGGTGAGCCAGCACCTGGCGAAGCTCCGGCTGGCGGGGCTCGTCGAGACCCGCCGGGAGGGGCGGCACGTCGTCTACCGGCTCGGCGACGGGCACCTGCGCCGCCTCGTCGTGGAGGCCCTCAGCCACGCCGACCACCGGGTGAGCGGCGAGGCCCCCCACGACTGACCCCGGGAGGGCGGGGGCCGGTGGCCCTATCCCTGGCCGCGGCGCCGGGAGCGGCGGACGGCGAAGACGATCAGCACGACGACCGCGATCACGATCAGCAGGACGACCACGACCGCGGCGGCGCCGAGCTTCTTGAAGAACCCGCTCTTTTTCTTCTTCTTGCTGCTCTTCTTTTTGTCCGCCTTCTTGTCCGCGACGGTGCTCCCGGCCGCGAGCTGCCGCTCGCCCGCGGTCGGTGCGACGGGCACCTGGCCCCCGACGCCGCCGCCGGCCACGGCGCTGACCGCGTGGGTCCGTACGGGGGCCGCCTGCGCGCTCGCCTGCGGCCCCGCCAAGAGCCCGGCCAGCACAAGTGCCGTGACCCATCCCGCTGTTCTGCCCATCCGCACTGCGTTCTCCCGTCATCGGTGGCCCGTCGCGGCTGCTCGCCGCCGGCCGTTGCTGCTGGAACCTGTACCCGCGAAAACCGTGGGCCACCAGGAATCATGAAAAGCGCGGGGGGCCGCCCACCCGCACGACGGCCCCCCGCACCACCCGGGGATCAGCCGGTGGCGGGCCGTACCGGCTCCGCCACGGCGTCACCGTCCCGGTGTGCGGGCCGGGGCGCAAGGAGACGCTCCGTCAGCGCGCCGAAGATCAGGCCGAATCCGGCCCACAGGACGGCCTGCATGCCCAGGGAGGCCATGCGGAAGTCCCACAGCAGGGCGGCCGGGAAGGTCTCCTTCACCGCGTCACCGTTGTCCGGCAGCACGAGGAAGAGGACCGCCATGACGACGGCGAAGCCGACCCCGGCGGCCACGGTGGCGTTCCAGTTGCCCAGGCGCGGCGCCAGCCTCCGTCCGATGACGACGGCCCCCACCGCGAGCAGCACGCTGAGCAGGATCATCAGGAAGAACAGCGTGGTGCGCTGACCGATGGTGTCCGGATTGCCGACCGCCGGCGGGGTCGCCGGGTACTTGAGGAACGGCACCAGGTAGACGGTGGTGAAGGTGCCGGCGGCGACGAGCGCCGCCGTCGCCTGCGGACCGAAGCGCCCGATGCGCCCGAAGGCGAAGCAGAACGCCAGGGAGGCGAGCCCGCCCAGCGCGACCCCGTAGACGAGCAGTCCGGTGGCCAGCCCGAAGGTCGACTGCACCGAGCGGCTGACGAGTTCCTCCTCCTCGTCCGCGGCGGGCGCCGCCCCGGCGTCGTGGTGGGCGTGGCCCGCCGGAGCGGACTGCGTCTGCTCCAGGGCGATGGAGTCGTTGATCGACGGCTCGCCGACCACGTAGGCGAAGGCGAAGGCGATCAGGCCGGCGAGCAGGCCCGCGACCATGCCGCGGACGAGGAGCCGTCTGACGGTTGCTGCGTGCATGAGTGGTGTCCCCCGCGTATCAGTGGCAGGGGAAACCGAGCAGGTGGCGGCCGTCGTGCACCCACTCGTGCACCTCCTTGCCCGCGAAGACCGACGTGGCGCCCTGCTCGGCGCCGACGAAGTAGAGGGCGACGAGCATGAGCGTCCCCACGAAGAGGGCCCAGGGCAGGACGGCGCGCAGCGGGAGCGGCGCGCCGGCCCCGATGGCGGGGGAAACGGCGGGGGCGACGGTGGACTGAGCCATGGCAGCAGAACCTCCTTGGGAACAGCGCGTCCCATTCGGTGGAGCAGGAACGACGGCTCTCGGGTCTGACTGACCGGCATCCGCTCCCTCGTGAGGTGGCGGATCCCGGCTACACAGTGGCGCGACCGTGCCGGAGTTGCACCGGGCTTCCGTCCTGCCGTCGTCGATATCGCTGCGACCGTACCGCGTACATGCCATACCGCCAAAGGGGCGGCCCGTCCGTGGACGGTCCCGGGGCGACGGCGGGCGTCCGGTCCCGGCCGCCGGCGCGGGGCCTCGCGTAGTCTCGGGCCCTTCCAGACCTCGTACCGGACGGCCCACCACCAGTGAGTGCACCCATCAGCGCCGAGCGCGCAACGGCGCGGAGCCGGGGCCCGGGGCCGGTCACCGGCCCCGGCACCCGATGCCCCGGCCACCGCATATCCCCGCGGGGAATAGTCGACCTCCGGGGGGACGCCGGCCGGGACGTCCTGCTGGCCTACCCCCGCGGCGCGGCGGTCGTCGTCGCCGGACTTCCGGGCAGCGGCAAGAGCACCCTGCTGCGCGCCTGGTCGGGGGCCGCCGCCGTGATCGACCCGCGCGCCACCCGCACCGCCTTCGCGTCCCGGATGCCCGGCTGGCTCCCGTACGCCGCGTACCGTCCGTGGGCCCGGCTGTGGCACATGGCGGGCACGCGGTCCGCGATGCGCCGGGGCGGCCCGCTCCTCGTCCACGACTGCGGCAGCAGGCCCTGGATGCGCCGCTGGCTCGTCCGCACCGCGCGCCGGGCCGGACGCCCCCTGCACCTGGTCGTCCTGGACGTCGGCCCGCGCGAGGCCCTCTCCGGCCAGCTCGCCCGTCGACGGGTGGCCTCGCGCCGGGTCTTCGGCGTCCACCGGCGCGGGCTGGCCCGGTTCCTGTCGCGCCTCGCACGCGACGGCGCGGCCGCCGCGCCGGGCATCGACTCCGTGGTCCTGCTCGACCGGGGCCAGCGCGACCGGGTCACCGCGGTGCGGTTCGGCCGTCCACCCGGCTGAGGGGGTCGGCGTGCACGGGCCCGGGTGCGGCGCGCGCCCGTGAACGCCCGCCGTCAGCCGCGTGGGCCGGGCAGCGGCAGGGAGAACCAGACGGCCTTGCCCTCCGCCGTCGGGAGGGTGCCCCAGGAGCTGGCGAGGGAGTCGACGAGGAGCAGGCCGCGGCCCGACTCCGCGTCCGGGGCGGCGAACCGGGCCTGGGGCAGGACGGGACTCCCGTCGCAGACCTCGACCCCCAGCTCGCGCCCCGCCTGGCGCAGTTTGAGCTTGAGCGGGCCGACTGCGTGCCGCACCGCGTTGGACAGGAGCTCGGACGCCAGCAGGCACGCCGTCTCCCGCAGGTGGTCGTCCTCCCTGCCCCACGCGGCCAGGGTGGCGCGCAGGAACCGGCGGCCCTCGCCCACGCTGCCCGGTTCGGCCGGCAGGACCACGGTCCGCGAGGTGGCCGGGGCCTCGGGGATGCGCACGAGCAGCAGGGTGACGTCGTCCGCGTTGTCGTCGGCGTCCGGCAGCAGCTCCGCCAGCAGCCGGTCCGCCGCGGTCTCCAGGCACTCGGTCGTCGCGAGGCCCTTCTCCAAGGCCACTGCCAGCCCGTCCACCTGGGATTCGATGTCGCTGCCCGGGGTCTCCACCAGTCCGTCCGTGTAGAGCGCCAGGACCGATCCGGGCGGTACCCGGTGCCGGCTCTCGTGGTGGGGGACCTCGCCGACGCCGAGCGGGACGCTCACGTCCGCCGGGAGCCGGGTCACCTCGCCGCCGGGACCGGCCAGCAGGACGGGCAGGTGTCCGGCCGAGCAGACGGTGACCTCGGCCGCGTCGGCGTCGACCACGAGGTAGCAGCAGGTGACGAACTGGTCCGGGAGTTCGCTCACCACCGCGTCCAGGGCGCGCATCAACTGCCAGGGCGGCATCCCGGTCTTGGCCAGGGCGTGGGAGGCCGACCGCAGCTGCCCCATGACGGCGGCGGCGTCCAGTCCGCGTCCCATCACGTCGCCGATCATCACGCCGACCCGGCCGCCGCCCAGCGGGATCAGGTCGAACCAGTCCCCGCCCACCCCGGCGCCCTGGCGCGCCGGGAAGTAGCGGCTGGCCGTCGGCATGCCCGGGACGTCGGGCGGCGAACCCATGAGGCTGCGCTGGAGGGTGAGGGCGACGTGGCGCTGCTGTTCGTAGAGCCGGGCGAGCATCTCCTCGGCGGCCTTGCGTTCGGTGACGTCGCGGATCGCGGCGGAGACGAGCGTGCCGTCGGGGGTCTCCAGGGGGCTGAGGCTGATCTCGACGGGGAACTCGGCGCCGTCGCGGCGCAATCCGTAGAGCTCCAGGCCCGCGCCCATCGGCCGGACCTGCCGGTTGACGAAGTAGCCCTCGCGGAAGGCGGAGTGGTGGCCCCCGAACCGGTCCGGTACGAGGAGCTCGACCGGCCGCCCCAGCAGGTCCTCGCGGGCGTATCCGAAGAGCGTCTCGGTCTGCGCGTTGACCAGTTGGACGGTGCCCCGCTCGTCGACGATCACCATCGCGTCGGGCGCCGCCTCCAGCAGGGCGCGGAAGCGCGCGTCGGCGGCCCGGCGCTCGCTGACGTCCCGCACGGCGGCCGAGATCAGCAGCCCTTCGGGGGTCTCCAGCGGGCTCAGGCTGATCTCCACGGGGAACTCGCGCCCGTCCCGGCGCAGGCCGTGGAGCTCCAGGCCCGCGCCCATCGGGCGCACCTGCCGGCTGGCCGCGTAGCCGCGGCGGTGACCGGGGTGCTGGCCCCGGAACCGCTCGGGCACCAGGACGTCGATGGACCGCCCCAGGAGTTCCTCGCGGGGGTAGCCGAAGAGCGCCTCGGTCTGGGCGTTCACCAGGCGGATCACTCCGGCGTCGTCCACGATCACCATCGCGTCCGGTGCCGCTTCCAGCAGGGCCCGGAAGGGTTCTTCGGTCGTCGCTGCCATGCCGTGCCTCGCACTCGCCGGATCCCGCAGAGGGGAACATCCGACCACGCGGCCGGAAACCGCGCCCTGTGATGACCGGGATCCCCCCACATTTGACCGAGTGTGAACACATCTACGCACCCACGCACGGGAGGCCCGGCGGGCCGGGGGCCTACGGGGAGGCGGTGGGCGCGGCGGGTGCGGTGAACAGGGTCTGGATGATCTCGGTGGCCCGTTCCCTCAGCCAGGCGTGGGCGCGGTCGTTCTCGTAGCGCTGGTGCCAGAGCAGGTGCAGGGGTACGTCGGGCAGCGCGAGCGGCGGGGGCAGTGCGGCGAGGCCCAGGTGCTCGCGCGCGGCGCGGGTGACCGCTTCGGGGAGGGTGACCACCAGGTCGGTGTCGCGGGCGAGGCCCAGCGCGAAGGCGGCGGTGGGGCCCGCGGCGACGACGCGTCGCGCGAGGCCGCGGGCGGTCAGGAGGTCGTCGATCGGGTCGCGCAGGTTGCCGCGCCGGGAAACGGTGAGGTGTTCGGCGGCCGCGTACCGCTCGACGGTCAACGGGCCTTCGGTGAGCGGGTGTCCGGGGCGGACCGCGACGACCAGCCGGTCCCTGCCGAGGAGGCGGTGGCGGATGTCGGGAAGGGCCGGAGCGCTGGAGCTCGATTCGAGGTCCACCTCACCGCGGCGCAACTCGGCGTCGTCCGCTCCGGGTTCGGCGGACAGGCGCAGCCGGACGCCGGGGGCCCCTTCACGGACGGCCGCGATCAGGTCCGTACCGCACGCGGCGGTCAGGGCGTCGTGCCAGCGCACGGTGAACACCCGGTCCAGGGCCGCCAGGTCGAGCTCCTGCTCCGCGGACAGGAGGTGGTGGGCCTGCTGCACGAGGGTGTGGACCTGAGCGCGCATGGCGAGGGCGCGGGTGGTGGGGACCATGCTGCGGCCGGTGCGGACCAGGATCGGGTCGCCGGTGGCCTTGCGGATGCGGCCCAGGGAGCGGCTCATCGCCGGCGCGGTGACGTGGAGGCGGGCCGCCGCCCCCGCCACGCTGCCCTCTTCCAGCAGGGCGTCCAGAGCCGTGAGCAGGTTCAGATCCAGTTGCATGGGAGTAACTCTACAAGTGACAAGCATGCACTTGTTGTTAACGATCGGGCGGCCTACTTTCGAAGTGCGAGGCGAGAACGACTGCCCCGCTCCACCGCATCCCCTGGGAGTCCACCATGAGCACCACCATGCCTTTCGCCGCCGGTACGACCCTCCTGTCCGAGGTGACGGAGGCGGTGCGGACCGCCGGTGTCACCCTGCGCGACCGCTACACCGTCCACGCCCGGGGCGTGAGTTCGGACGAGATCGTCGCCGAGATCCACGCCAACGACGACGCGGTGCTGGAGGTGCTGCGCGCACCGCTGCTGGCGGCCCGGCCGGGGTCGCTGTGGGCCGAGGACGAGCTGGCGGGCGGCGCGCTCCCGGCCGGGGAATGGTGGATCGTCGACCCCGCCGAGGGGAACATCAACCACGTCCACGGCATGGACGAGTGGGCCGTCACCGCCACCCTGGTCCGCGACAACCGGCCGGTCCTCACCGTCGTCCACCTCCCGCTGACCGGCGACACCTACACCGCGGTCGCCGGGGGCGGCGCCCACCTCAACGGCCGGCCCCTGAAGGTGTCCGCCAAGACGGACCTGGGCGCGGCGCTCATCGGTACCGGACAGGCCAAGCCGGGCGAGGACGAGCGCACCTTCCGGCGGATCGGCGACTCGGTCACCGCGATGCTCGTCAACGGCCTGGTCGTGCGCGTGTCCGTGCCCGCCACCCTGCAGCTCATCCACGTCGCCGCCGGACGCACGGACGCGTTCTGGCAGTTCTCCGACGTCCGCTCGGGCCTGGTCGCCGGCGCCCTGCTGGTCGCCGAGGCCGGAGGCACCGTCACCGACCTGGCCGGCACGCCCTGGAGCACCGCCGGCGGCGACTTCCTGGCTTCCGCCCCCGGGATCCACGGCGCCGCCCTCGGGGTCCTCTCCTCGATCGCCTGACCGGGTCCCTCCGCTCGTTTCCACCCCCGCGCCACCCCACCGAAGGAGCACCACCATGACCAGCATCGGAATCCTGGGCGCCGGCCGCGTCGGCACCTCTCTCGCCGCCAAGCTCGCCTCGGCCGGACACCAGGTCACCCTGGGCGGCCGCAGCCCCGAAGACAGCGCCGCCCGCACCGCCGGGGCCACACCGCCGGTCGGCTTCGCCGACCAGCGCACCACCGCCCGCACCGCGGACATCGTGATCAACGCGACCCCGGGCGACAGTTCTCTGGAGCGGTTGACCGACCTGCGCTCCGAACTCGCCGGCAAGATCCTCATCGACGTCTCCAACGCCACCCGCGACGCCGCCGACGGCCTGCCCGGCGATCTGTGCTACCCCGGCAGCAGCCTCGCCGAGAAGCTCCAGGCCGCGCTCCCCGACACCCGCGTGGTCAAGACCCTCAACACCATGCTCTTCATGGTCATGACCGCGCCCGAAACCCTGTCCACCCCACCGACCGCTTATCTCTCGGGCGATGACGACGCCGCGAAGGCCGCCGTCGCCGGCCTGCTCGGCGACCTCGGCTGGCAGCCCCCGCAGATCGAGGACCTCGGCGACATCACCACGGCCCGCGCCACCGAGGCCATGATCCTGGTCGTGCCCCACGTCCTGCGCCGGCGCGGCTTCGAGCCCTTCGCCGTCTCCCTCGCCCGCTGAGTCGGCGGCCCGTCGCCCCACCGGCTCGTCCGGCCGACGCCAGGGGTGAAACCCGATCCCGCGTGCGGCGTTAGAAGGGCGGACTCGTCGCGCCCCCGCCGGGCGCGCCGTCCTGGCGACGACACCGAACACGAGGAGCGAGATGACCATCCCGAAGCCGTCCGGACGCGGCCGCATGAAACTGGCAGCACGATGCCGGGTGGTCGCGGAAGCCCCCGCCTTCGGGATGACGGTCTTCTGCGTGATCCTGCTCAACGCAGCACTGATGGGCGCGGAGACCTACAGCGGGCTCGCCCATGACTACCAGCGGCTGCTCCAGGGCGCGGAGGACGCCTGCCTGGTGGTGTTCACCCTGGAGATGCTGCTCCGCATGGGGGCCCACGCCGACCAGCCGAAAGCATTCTTCCGGGATCCGTGGAACCTCTTCGACCTGGCGATCGTGCTCTCCGCCTTCGTGCCGTTCGTCCGCGAGAACACCACCGTGCTGCGGCTGCTGCGGCTCGCCCGGGTCCTGCGGACGGCGCGCTTCCTGCCCCACCTGCGGATCCTGCTGATCGCCGTCGGCCGGAGCCTGCCGGGGACGGTGAGCTTCATGTTCGTCGGGGCGCTGGTGATCTACGTGTACGCCATGGTCGGCTGGGTCTGCTTCGCCGGCTCCGACCCCCAGCACTACGGTTCGGTGGGCCGGGCGGCGCTGACGCTGTTCCTGCTCACCACGCTCGACGGTCTGACCGACGCCGTGCGCGCGGGGCTGGCGATCTCCCGCCTGAGCATCTTCTACTACGCCTCCTACGCCCTGCTCGCTTCGTTCGTGCTGGTCAACGTGCTGATCGGAGTCGTGCTGAACTCCCTGGACGAGGCGCGCGAGATCGAGGCCGAGGCCCGTCGGGCTCCCGCGCCCACGCCCGGGGGTCCCGGCGCCGAGGGCGGCGACGTCAGGGCGCGGCTCGCCACGGCCCGCCACGCGCTCGACGAGATCGAGGCCTCCCTGGCCGCAGCCGAGCGGTCCGCCCCCGCCGCACGCGAGCTGGAGACCTCCCGGGCTGGGTCCTGAACCCCCTGAAGCGACCCCTCAGCCCGACACGGGTGCGGGGGCGGGGACGGTCGCGGCGTTGCCGCGGCGCACGGCTTCGACGACGGCGTCGTGAAGACCGCGACTGGCCTCTTCGGAAGGGCAGGGCGCCGGGCTCCCGGCCATCACCAGCCATTCGGAACCGCCGCGGTACTGGACCGCCACGTCGGCATGCCCTTCGGCCCAGGTGGTGTGGATGTCCAGTTCACCGCCCAGCGTCACACCCTCCTGGGTGAGGACGCCTCCGCGTCCGGCGAACACTGCGACCGTCGTCCAAGAAGCCCAGCCCATAGTCGACCATCCGATCACAAGGAGAAGTGATAGTCGGCCAACGCCGACCGATCTGCCCCATACCCGACTTTTCGCCGGTAAACACCTCTTCGGCGGCACGGCCGGGGAATGCACCCGAGGGGGTGACGCGGTGCGCCCGCGGGGTGACCCGGGGCTGCGGGCGGCTCACGGCGCTGCGGGCGGCTCGCGGCGGCTCACGTGCCGGGGACCGGAATGGTCAGACGTGCGCCGTCCGGGCCGCCCTCGGCGGAGGCCCGGTGGCCGTGCCACTGGCAGAGCAGGACCGTGGCGTCGTCGCCGAGCTGTCCGTCGTGGTGGCGCAGTACGGCGTGGACCAGGCGGCGCAGGGTTTCCGGCACGGGAAGGGCGTCGGCCTGCTGGCGGATGACGAAGTCGACGAAGCGCTCCAGGCCGAATTCACGGCCCGCACGGTCGCGGGCTTCGGTGATGCCGTCGGTGTAGAGGACCAGGCGGTCCCCCGGTTCGAGCTGTTCGCGGTGGACGTGGGCGGGCAGGCCGAGGTCGGTGCCCAGCGGGTGGGTGGGAGTACGGGTGAGCGTGGTGATCCAGCGGCCGTCGCGGATGAGGAGCGGCGGCGGATGGCCGCAGTTGATCCAGGACAGCAGTCCGGTGTTCAGATCGAGGTCGGCGAGGACGGCGGTAGCGTACCGGTCGCGGGTGAACTGCTCGATGAGCGTCGCTTCGATGGTGTCGCGCGCCTGGTTCAGGCTCGCGCCCTGCCGCCGCTGGTTGCGGCAGGTGGCCATGGCGAGGTTGGCGGTCAGGCCGGCGGCGGTGTCGTGCCCCATGGCGTCGAAGATCGCGAGGTGGGCGATGTCGGCGGCCAGGGCGTAGTCGAAGGCGTCCCCGGCCGTGGTGTACGCCGGTTCCATCGCGGCCGCGACCGTCACCCGGGGCCCGGTGAAGGTGCGCGGCGGCATCAGCGTCCACTGCATCTCGGCGGACACCGACATGGCTTCCAGGCGGATCAGGCGGGCGTAGGAGTCGCTGTGCGCCCGCGCCGCGACCAGCATCATGCCGACCACGGAGGCGAGGTCCCCCATGGCCTGCCGGGCCTCCGCGTCCGGCTCCCCCGCCGTGGTGACGGCGATGACGCCGAGGCGCTCCGTGCCGTCGAGCAGGGGCAGCCAGTACTGCGGGGCCCCGGTGGTGCCGGCCTGCGGCCGCATGCTCTGGAAGGCCCGCCCGGCCAGGGTGGCGTCGATCCGCAGCTCTTCGCCGCCCTCTCCGGCGTCCAGGCCCTTTCCGGTGACCTCCCGCAGCATGTCCTCCCGCAGGTCGCAGACGTAGAGGTGGACCGGCGCGAATCCGGCGCCGGCGGCATGTTCCGCGACCAGCGCGGGCAGCTGCTCGAAGGTCGTCAGGTGACTGGCCCGCAGCAGCCCGGTGAGCATGTCGCTGTACCTGTCCGGCATGGCAATCCCTCCGGCCTCTGATGACGCCACGGCTCGCCTACCCCGTGACAACCCTCCCAGACGAAAGCGGACGCAGCACCTCCGCTGGGGCCTCGGGTGCTGTCCCCGGGCGATGCCGTGCACCGGGCCGGGGCATGTGGAAGGGTGCGCGTACCGGCGTGCTCCCGGAGCACCCGCACCACTGGTCCGCTGGAAGTGACTCGGAGTCGTCGATGGCCGTGCGTCGTGTCGTGCCCAACCTCTCGTCCGCAGCCCGGGAGGAGAACCGGGACTTCTACGGCCTGCTGGGCTTCGAGGAGGTGATGGACCACGGCTGGATCTTCACGCTCGCCGACCCGGCCGCTCCGGCCGCGCAGATCAGCTTCATGACCGCCGACGCGACGGCGCCGGTCAACCCCGACCTGAGCATCGAGGTGGACGACGTGGACGCGGCCTACGCGGCCGTCCTCAAGGCCGGCGCGGAGGTCGTCCACCCGCTCCAGGACGAGGACTGGGGCGTACGGCGCTTCTTCGTCCGCGACCCCGCCGGCCGGGTCGTGAACGTACTGGGCCACCGCTGACAGGTAAGGAGCGGGTCGCCCCGACGGAAAAGGTGTGAGGCCCCGCGTCGGGGGGGATGACGCGGGGCCTCACACCTGGACCATAGCGCGCCCGCAGCGCGTACGACGGCACCCCGCCCGTGTCGGGCGCGGCGCAGGTTCCGCAGAACGCCCCGGCGGACCCCCGGCCGCCCGGTACGGTATGCGACGGTATTCGAACGCGGAGGCCGTTCCCCCGGCCGCTGCCGGTGCGCGTCCTGGTGAGAGCGCGAGCCGGGGCCGTTCGCTCCGTGCGGCGGGTGTGGGGGTTAGGAGTGTCCGGAGGCGACTGGGTCCTCGTGGCGCTGGCCACGGCTCCGCTGGCCGTCTTCGCGGCGGCGCTCACCCTGGACACGGTGTTCAGCGGGCGCAAGGTTCCGTGCGCCGCCTGCGGCCATGCCCGTGAACGCCACGCCCCGGACGGCTGCGATGCCGTCACCGGGACGTGCGACTGCCGACGCTTCGTCGAACCGGCCCGCGAAGACCCCGACGGCCGCTACGCCTGCGGGGGCTGAGTGGCCCCGCCACCATGGCGCACGGGGTGGCCGCGGGGCCGCGGCCTGCTCGGCGCTGCCCGGGGGACGCGTCCGCGGTTCAGGCGGTCACGGCGGACGCGGTGGTGATCTCCGTGCAGCGGGTGACGACCGCAGCCAGGTCGCCCCGGGTGCGCATGAGTTCGCGCTGGACGCGCGCGCCGTTCCCGTCCCGCAGGAGGGCCGCGAGGCCGTCCCGGACCAGGTCGTCGTCGCCGTGGTCGCGTACCGCGTCGCGCACATGGCGGTGGAGGGCGTCCACCACTTCCTCCGGCGAGGCCTCCCGCATGGTCTCGGGGTGGAGCAGGGAGCCCTCCAGCCCTGACCGGCCGGCCTGCCACGACGCCAGCCGCAGCAGGCTCGTACTGACCGGCGCGGGCGGTTCCCCCGCACGCCAGGCGCGCGCGGCCGTTTCGACCAGGCCGCGAACGAGCGCGGCGAGCAGGACCGGCGTCGAGGCGTCCAGACACACGTCCGCGACCCTGATCTCCACCGTGGGATAGGCGGCGGACAGCCGGGCGTCGAACCAGATCATCCCCTCGTCACGGAGCACACCGCTGTCGACCATGGCCCGGACCTGGTCGTGGTAGCCCTTCGGAGACCCGAAGAGGTCCACGGGCCCGGCCGACGGCAGCCGGTTCCAGACCCGGCTCCGGTAGCTCCCGTATCCCGTGTCCTGCCCCTGCCAGAAGGGCGAATTCGCGCTGAGGGCGGTCAGGACCGCCAGCCAGGGCCGGATCCGGTCCAGGACCGCGACCCCCTCCTCGTCCGACTCCACCGACACGTGGATGTGGCAACCGCACGTCAACTGCTCCTGCGCGGTCAGCCCGAACTGCTCGGCCACCCACTGGTAGCGGCGCCCGGTGTTCAGCGAGGGCTCCACGGGCAGCGGGGAGGTGCCGAGGGCGGCCACGACCGCGCCGACGCCCTCCGCGTGGCGCGCGGCCTCGGTCCGCCAGCGGCCGATCTCGCGCGCCAGCTCGCCCAGGTCCGTGACCGGCTTCGTCGCGAACTCGACCTGCTCCTTGGCGAGTTCGCGCTCGAAGTTGTGGCCCTGCTCCCAGCCGTCACCCGAACCCGGCCCGTCGGACCGGTCCGCGGCCTCCAGCACGTGCCCCGACAGGGCCACCGGCACGCCACTGGCAGGATCCACCAGGAGCAGTTCCTCTTCCACGCCCACACTTCGCATGCCTGCACCCATCACATCGACGATCGAACAGGTCCCGCCTGCCCGGGACAGCCCCGGGCCATGCGGTCCATCCCGAACGACATATTTCGGACACGTGCAGGCGACCCGAGCCGTACCGTGGCGGCGTGCTGCCAAGGGAGGGCGGAACGTGACCACCTCAGCCAGGATCCGGAAACGGGGAAGAAACGGCCGGCACCCTCCTCTGGGCGCCGGCCGGCAGCCTCCGGGTGGAATCGCTCGTCCTCGGCGCTCACGAAGGCCTCCCCCTTCTGAGCACGGACGGCCCCGGGTGGTACCGGGTCGAGGTCACGGCGCGCGGTCGCCATCCGGAGCGAGACGGGTGCAACCTCGAATCCACCGAGTCGTACCTGATCTCCGTCCGCCCCTCCCCCGGCCCCCGGGTGGCCCCCGGCGCCACGCCTCTCCCCTTGCAGGAGGCTCCCGCCGAGGCCGACACGCCGAGGCAGCGCCTGATCCGCCGTGCGCTCGAAGCGTCGGCAGCGAGCAGGGGCTCAGCGGGTGAACGGGCCGTGGTGGCCGGGCGGCTGGTGTTCCGGGCGGTGGAAGCGCTGGGCGCCCTGGGGGTCGTGGATCACGAGGAAGCCGGCGGCCGTCAGCCGCCGCGTGATCCTCTCGCGGCGGATCGCGCCCACCCTGAACGCCACGGCAACGAGCAGGGCGACCGCGGCGCCGGAGGCGACTGCTTCGACCGGTGACTTTTCGATGAGCATGAGCAGGGTCAGGACCGCGCAGGTGAGGTACACCAGCACCTGCTGGCCGCGGGAGGCGACGTACTGGGCCATGACGTCGTAGGTGACGAGGTCCTTCATCACGGCCACGGCGCCGATCGCCTCGGAAAGCGGCGTCAGCGAGCCCTGCTTCAGCCCGGGCACCGTCCCGCCGTTGCCCGCCTGCGGATGGGCGCTGACGGCGGCCGCCTCGCGGGCACGCGCGCCGGGTCGTGGGTCCCGGTACATCCGGACCTGGACGAGCGAGTTCTTGTACCCGGTGCGGTACGCCATGCCGTACGTGTAGCCGTACCGCTCCGCCACGTGCGCCAGCGCGGCCGCCTTCCGCGGGGTGCCCTGGGGGGCGATGTCGACGACGTCCTGACGACGGGCGATCTGCCGGAGCATCCCCGCTATGTGACGTTCTGCGCGCATCCTGTGCCCCGCCCCCCGGGCCCCGCGCCCGGGGCCGCCCGGCGCACAGCCTAGGGGTGCGCCGACGTCCGGAACCCCGCGGGCCCCCGCGCTGCGGTCAGCGCCCCCAGCGCAGCGCCGCCGTCTGTACGGGCGCGTCCCACAGCCGCAGCAGTTCCTCGTCGGCCCGGCACAGCGTCACCGAGCAGCCGGCCATGTCCAGCGAGGTGACGTAGTTGCCCACCAGCGTCCGGGCCACCGGCACTCCCCTGGCCGCCAGCACCCGCGCCACCTCGGCGTGGAACCCGTACAGCTCCAGCAGCGGCGTCGCGCCCATCCCGTTGACCAGGGCCAGCACCGGACCGTCGCCCGGGGCCCCCGCCGCCATGTCGTCCAGTACGGCCCCGACCGCGAATTCCGCGATCTCCCGCGCCGTCATCATGGCGCGACGCTCCCGGCCGGGCTCGCCGTGGATGCCGATCCCCAGCTCCAGCTCTCCGTCCGGGAGGTCGAAGGTCGGACTGCCCTTGGCGGGCGTCGTGCAGGCGGCCAGGGCCACGCCGAAGCTGCGCGACGCCTCGTTGACCTGCCGCGCGAGCGCGGCGACCCGCTCCAGAGGGGCGCCCTCCTCGGCCGCCGCCCCGGCGATCTTCTCGACGAAGAGGGTGGCTCCCGTACCGCGCCGGCCGGCCGTGTAGAGGCTGTCGGTGACCGCGACGTCGTCGTTGACCAGGACGCGCTCGATCCGGATCCCGTCCTCCTCGGCGAGCTCGGCGGCCATGTCGAAGTTGAGGACGTCCCCGGTGTAGTTCTTGACCACGAACAGCACACCCTGCTCGGAGGCGACGGCTTGCGCCGCCCGCAGCATCTGGTCGGGGACGGGAGAGGTGAACACCTCGCCGGGGCAGGCAGCCGACAGCATCCCGTACCCCACGAATCCGGCGTGCAGCGGTTCGTGCCCGGAGCCTCCGCCGGAGACCAGGCCGACCCGGCCGCCCTCGCGCGCGTCCCGCCGTACGACGACCCGCGCCTCGACGTCCACGTCGAGGTCGGGATGGGCGGCGGCCAGCCCGCGCAAGGCATCGGCGACGACCGTCTGCGGACTGTTGATCAGCATGTTCATCGGGTGCCTCCCGGTGGCGACAGGCGGAATAGCGGACCAGCGACCGAGCGCCCGGACGGCGCTGCCCCGGCGCGGCGGCGGGCGGGCCTTCCCCGGAGTGCACGCCCCCGGCACCCGGCACGTCCTGTACCCCCAGTGTGCCGCCCTTCCGCGCTCGCGCGCGCGCCCGGTCCGCCGAGTCCTTCCCGCCGGTCACCCAGACGTCACGGTGGTCCGCCCGGATCTCCGTCCACCCGCGGAATGGCCGGTGGCGTAGAGAAGCGGTGCAATGGGAAGGAGACCCATTGCTGGACGGGCGTCGCGCCCGGTGCGCCCCGCCCCGTCCAACGTCGCACCAGTGGACTCGGGGGAGTCGAAGCCGGCCCGCGGGCCGACGGGAAGCGGTTCCCATGACTGCGCGACTCAAGACATCGGGGCTGGTCGGCGAACTCTCCGCCGAATTCGCCGGCACCATGGTCCTCATCCTCTTCGGTTGTGGTGTGGTGGCCCAAGTGGTCGCCGGCGGCGCCCTGACCAATCCCCCGGGCGGCCTCGGAAACCACGACAGCATCGCCTGGGCCTGGGGCCTCGGCGTGACCCTGGGCGTCTACGTCGCGGCCCGGCTCAGCGGCGCCCACCTCAACCCGGCGGTCACCCTCGCACTGGCGGCCTTCAAGGGCTTCCCGTGGAGCAAGGTGGCCCCGTACGCGCTGGCCCAGACGGCCGGCGCGTTCGTCGCCGCCTTGATCATCCGGTGGAACTACAGCGAGGCACTGAGCAAGGCGGACCCCGGGCACACCATCAAGACCCAGGGCGTGTTCTCCACGCTCCCGGCCAACGGCAACACGAACCTGCCGGTCACCGAGTGGGGCGCCCTGCGCGACCAGGTCATCGGCACGGCACTCCTGCTCCTGCTGATCCTCGCGGTCACCGACCTCCTGAACACGCCCCCCGGCGCCAACCTCGGCCCCTTCATCGTCGGTCTGATCGTCGTGGCCATCGGCATGGCCTTCGGCACCAACGCCGGGTACGCGATCAACCCCGCCCGTGACTTCGGACCGCGCCTGGCGAGCTTCCTCACCGGGTACGGCGGGGCGTGGCGAGATCAGTACGGGCACTTCTACTTCTGGGTGCCCCTCATCGGCCCGGTCGTCGGCGGCCTGCTCGGCGCGGCCGTCTACAAGTTCTTCATCGGCAGGTTCCTGCCCACCGCCGAACCGGAACCCCCGGGACGCGTCCCCACCCCGGACGAGAGCTGACCGCACCCGCCCGGGCGCAATCCCCAAGAGAGGCGCACGCCATGGCTGACTTCGTCGGCGCGGTGGACCAGGGGACCACCAGCACCCGATTCATGATCTTCGACCACGCGGGCAACGAGGTGGCACGGCACCAGCTGGAGCACTCCCAGATCATGCCCCGCTCGGGGTGGGTCGAGCACGACCCCGTGGAGATCTGGGAACGCACCAACTCGGTGATGCAGAACGCGCTCCGGCACGGCAACCTGTCCGCCGCCGACCTGGCCGCCATCGGCATCACCAACCAGCGCGAGACCACCGTCGTATGGGACCCGCGCACCGGTCGCCCCTACTACAACGCCATCGTCTGGCAGGACACCCGTACCGACTCCATCGCCGCGGCCCTGGAGCGCTCCGGACAGGGCGACGTCATCCGCCGGAAGGCCGGCCTGCCCCCGGCCACCTACTTCTCCGGCGGCAAGATCCAGTGGATCCTGGAGAACGTCGACGGAGTCCGCGAGGCGGCCGAACAGGGCCACGCCCTCTTCGGGAACACCGACTGCTGGGTGCTCTGGAACCTCACCGGCGGACCGGACGGCGGGGTCCACGCCACCGACGTGACCAACGCCAGCCGCACCATGCTCATGGACCTGGAGACCCTCGACTGGGACGAGGAGCTCCTGGGCTTCTTCGGCGTCCCCCGGTCCATGCTGCCCACCATCAACCCGTCCTCCCATCCGACGGCGTTCGGGCAGAGCCGCACCTCCCGCCCGTTGCGGGAGGCCATCCCCATCACCGGAGTACTCGGCGACCAGCAGGCGGCCACGGTCGGGCAGGTCTGCTACGCGCCCGGCGAGGCCAAGAACACCTACGGCACCGGCAACTTCCTCGTGCTCAACACCGGCACCGAACTGGTCCGCTCCCAGCACGGCCTCCTGACGACGGTCGCCTACCAGTTCGGGGACAGCCCGGCCATTTACGCGCTGGAGGGATCCATCGCCGTCACCGGCTCGGCGATCCAGTGGCTGCGCGACCAGCTCAAGATCATCAAGGACGCGGCCGAGAGCGAACGCCTCGCCCGCACCGTGGAGGACAGCGGAGGCATCTACTTCGTCCCCGCCTTCTCCGGCCTCTTCGCCCCCTACTGGCGCTCCGACGCCCGCGGCGCGATCGTCGGACTCGCCCGCTACCACGACAACGGCCACCTGGCACGGGCCGCCCTGGAAGCGATCTGCTACCAGAGCCGCGACGTGGTGGACGCCATGGAGAAGGACTCGGGCGTCCACCTCGACGTCCTCAAGGTGGACGGCGGCGTGACCGCCAACGACCTGTGCATGCAGATTCAGGCCGACGTCCTCGGCGTACCGGTCAGCCGCCCGGTGGTCGCCGAGACGACCGCGCTCGGCGCCGCGTACGCCGCCGGGCTGGCCACCGGCTTCTGGCGCGACACGGACGAACTGCGCACGCACTGGCAGGAGTCCAAGCGCTGGCAGCCCGCGTGGTCCGAAGAACAGCGCGAGGAGGGGTACGCGGGCTGGAAGAAGGCCGTGGAACGCACGCTCAACTGGGCCACGGTCGAATAGGTCGCGGGCGAGTAGGTCACGGTCGGACAGGCCTGCCGCCCGGTCGGCGGCCGTCAACTTTCCCGATCCCAGGGACCGTTGTCCGACCGCACGCATACGATCAACGGCATGACACCAGTGATCGCCCCGCTGCCGGGCGGTACGCCCGCGCAGCTCGGAGGTCACCGGATCCTGGGGGTGCTCGGGGCCGGCGGCATGGGCACGGTCTACCTCGCCCGCCGCCGGGGGCGTCCGGTCGCCCTCAAGACCATCCGGCCCGAACTCTTCCGCGACGCGGACCTGCGCGAGCGGTTCACCCGCGAGGCCGCCGCCGCGGCAGCGGTCCGCAGCCCCTTCGTCGCCAACGTTCTCGGCTCCTCGACCGCCGCGCACGTGCCCTGGATCGCGGCCGAGTTCGTCCCGGGCGCGACCCTCGCCGCCGCCGTGCTGCGGCACGGGCCCCTGCCCGCGGCCGCCGTGCGGGTCCTCGCCGGGGCGCTCGGCCGCGCCCTGACGGCCCTGGGCGCGGCCGGGGTCGTCCACCGCGATCTGAAACCGTCGAACGTCATCCTCGGCGCCGACCGCCCCCGTGTCGTCGACTTCGGCATCGCCCGGGTGACCGGCGACGCCACCCTGACCGCGACCGGCCAGCGCCCCGGAACGCCCGGCTACATGTCGCCCGAGCAGGTGGTGAAGGGGCCTCTGGGGCCACCCAGCGACGTCTTCTGCCTCGGCGCGCTGCTCGCCTTCGCGGTGACCGGCCGGCACGCCTTCTACGACGGCGACCCGGTCCGCTCGGATTTCCGCATCGCCTACGAGGAACCCGACCTCACCGGAGTACCGGACGAGTTGCTGCCCGTGATCCGCGGCTGCCTCGAAAAGCGCCCGCAGGACCGGCCCGCCGCCCCGGAGGTGGCCGCGGAGCTGGACCCGCAGAGCGCCGCCCCGCGCCCCGCCACCCGCTGGCTGCCGCCCGCGGTGCTCGCCGACGCCGCCGGGATAGCCCGGGCGGCGGCCGCCCTGGGCGCCGGCCCGCGGCGGCCGACCCGGCGCGGGGTGCTCAAGGGCGTCGGCGCGGCCGTGCTCCTCGCGGCGACCGGCGCCACCGCCCTGCACGTCCTCCAGGAGGACGGCGGCCCCGCCCGCACCCCCGCCCCCCGCTGGACCGGGCCGCCCGGCACGGTGCCGGAGCCCCTCTGGTCGTACGACGGCGCAGCGGCGCAGCCGGCCTTCGGGCCGGTCGACGTCGACGGCCGGGTGTGCTTCGCGGACGGCGGCGGCGAGCTCCTCCTCCACGATCCGGTCACCGGCGAACGGCGCTGGCGCGGCCCGGTGGTGCGCGGCCTCGTCGGCGGCCGTCGGCCCGTGGCCCTGGATCCGGACGGCGCCCTGCTGTTCCTGGACCCCGGCAGCGGTACGGTCCGCCACCGCACGCGCGACCGGGTGACCGGGCTGCTCGGCGCCGACGAGGACCAGGTGTACGCGCTCGACGCCGACGGCCGCGTGGCCGCGCTCGGACGGGCCGACGGCGGCGTGCGCTGGCGCGTGCCGCTCCCCGTGCCGGGCACGGCGCTCTCGGCGGCCGCCGGGTACGGGCGGCTGCTCCTGGCGTCCGCCGCCGGCGGGGTGGTGGCCCTGTCCGCTTCCGACGGCGGCCTCGTGTGGCGGCGGGCCGCCGGCGGCTCGCGGACGGCCCTGTTCGCGGGCGGCGTGCTGCTGGGCGGGGCCGGGGACCGGAAGCTGGCCTGCCTGGACCGGGGGCGCGGCGAACAGCTGTGGACCGTGCCCGCGGACGACAGCGCGGGCTTCGGCGTGCCCACCCCGGCCGGCGACAGCGTGTACGTCGCCGACGGCCGCCAGCTCCGGAGCATCGACGCGAAGACCGCAGGCTGCGCCTGGACCGTACTGGCCGCCGAGGAACTGGCCCAGGATCAGGCGCCGTTGGTGGCGGGGTCCGGGGTCTTCGCGCCGCTGCGGAGGCCCGAGCTGGGCATCCTCGTGGTGCACCGCGAGCGGGCGGCCGAACAGTACGTGTTCGCACCGGCCCTTGCCGGGGAGGGCCGGGCCGACGTTTCCTGGCGGGGAGCGGTCGCCGGAGGCAGTGTCATCTGGCAGCGCGGCGGCGCGGTCCGCGCCCTGCCGGGCATGTGAACGGCCCCGGGCGGGGCCACGAGGTGGGGGGTAACGCATGGGGGGCGGACGTCTGGGGGAGGGCCCCGGTCCCGGGGATCCGCAGTGGGCCGGGCGGTACCGGCTGCTGGCCCGTTGGCCCGGCCCCCGGCCGGCGCCGCCCCGGGGCGGCATGTACGTCGGCCGCGACCGGAGCCACGGGCACGCCGTGGTGTGCCTGCTGCCCCCGTCCGCGTACCGGGCGGCCGAGGCGCTGAGCCGCGGGCCCGTGGCGGGAGTGCCGGCCGTACTGGACCTGGACACCGGGACCGAACCCGCATGGGTGGCTCTCGTCCACACCCCGGCCGTGTCCCTTTCCGACGTGGGGCAGCGGGCCGGAGCGGAGTCCGGAATTCTGCCCCTGGAGCAGTCGGTGCTGCTCGCGGCGGAGATCGCCGACACCCTGGCCGCCCTGCACGCCCGGGGCGTCAGCTACGCCGCGGTGGCGCCCGACGGCGTCTGGCTCACCACGGGCCGCCCGCTGCTGATGGCGCTGCACGCCTGCCGCACGCCGTCCCGTCCCTCGCCTCACGAACCGGGCCAGGGACAGGGGCAGAGGCACGAACAGGGCCAGGGGGCACGGCCCGAGGCAGGCCCTGGGCGGCCCGAACCGTTCAGCCGGGTGTCGACCGTGCCCGCCGCCTTCATGGCCCCGGAAGTGGCCGCGGGCCGGCCCTCCTCCCCCGCCGCCGACGTGTACTCCCTGGGGGTGCTGCTGCTCCACACGGCCACCGGCCGGCTCCCCTTCGGGGACGGCCCGCCGCCCGTGCTGGCCTACCGCGCCCTCCACGACCGGCCCGAACTCAGCGACTTACCGGGAGAGTTGGGCGAGGCGGTGACCGCGGCGCTGTCCCCCTCCCCGGCGGACCGCCCCACCGCGGCAGAGCTGTCCCGGACGCTGGCCCCCGAAGGGCACGACGCGCAGCGTACGCGGGACCCGCTGCCCGGCCGGGTCGTCGCCGCACTGGCCGTGCGCACGCAGGCGATCGCCGACCTGGAGATCGCCGACGCGGATGCGGACGGAGAAGGGGCGAGTGCCGGGGGTGGTCATGCGGACGACCGGTCCCCGGCGGACGCCGATGCGCACGAGCCCCCGCACTCCGCCACCCGGGCGGCGACGCCCCTGGCCCCCGTACCGGCCCCGGGCCCGACCACCCCGGGTGGGCAGACCCCGCCCACCCGCCGCCGGGTGCTGTCCGGCCTGCTGACCGGTGCGGCGGGCGCGGCCCTGGGCGTCTCCGGGACCCTCGCCTGGTCCGCGCTGACGCGCGCGGACGACCGCACCGGGCCGTCCGCGGCGGCCGGCGCCTCCGCTACGGGCTCCCGCGTGCCCGGCATGCCGCCCGCCGCTCTGTGGCGCCTGGACGACCCGACGGCCCGGACCCGGCTCCTGCCGGTGAGCAGCGCCGACCGTTGCCTGATGACGCGTGGCGACGCGCTGTACGGGCACGATCTGCGCACCGGCAAGGAGGTGTGGCAGCTGCCCACGAGCGCCAGCACCCCACCCGTCGCCGTGTCCGGCGACCGCTTCCTGACGGCCACGCGCGAAGGGCTGTCGCTCTGCTCGATGCGTGACGGCCGTACCCAGTGGCTCCAGCGCAACGATCGGCTCGCGAGGGTGCTCGCCGCGGACGGCGCCACCGCGTGGCTGCTCGTGGGGGACGGGAATCCGACGGGCGGATACCTGCTGGCGGCCTTCGACCTGGACCAGCGCAAGGAGGCGTGGCGCACCCCGCTGCCGGGCGGCTTCGCCGACGCGCAACTCACCGCCACCGTCGGCCCCGAGACGGTCGTCGTGGAGGTGCAGGTCCCCCGGCAGGCGTTCCGGGACGTCACGGCCGTCCGGACCCACTCGACCGCGGGCTTCGAGCGGAGCGGCGGACGCATGCTCTGGAACCGCTCCTATCCCGACGTGCACGCCGGCCCGGCGTCCGTGGTGGACCCGGCCGGTGGCGGACGCCTGTTCCTGCTCTCCCGCGGTCGCGCCCACGCCTACGACCTGAGGACCGGCACCCGGCTGTGGGAGTCGCAGGCGGTGGTCGCCGGGACCAACGCCCCGCCCCTCTTCCGCGACGGCACCCTGTACCTGTGCGACGACGGCACGGGCCCCGTCGTCGCCGTCGACCCGGACACCGGCCGCACGCGGTGGGAGCAGTCGCTCGACGAGAACCTGGAGTGGAACATGCTCGGGAGCATGACCGCGAGCACCTCCGGGCGCACCCTCTACCTCGCCACCCTGCACCAGGTCACCGCGACCGGGCTCCCCTCGGGCAAACGGATGTGGCAGACCGGGCTCGCGGGCGTGGAAGCCCGGGAACCGTTCCAGCTCGCCGCGGTCCCCGGGACCCTGCTCGTCGCCCGGCCGTCCGCCGTCGTCGCCCTCCCGGCGGACTGACCCCGCGCCCTCTCCCCCGCAGCTGCACATGCCGGCACGCGGCACACAGCAGACAGCACGCAGCACGCAGCACGCCCAGGTTCGACCGCCCCGAAGGAGTCCACCGGTCATGTCCACGCTCCTGCCCCTGCTGCCCGACGATCCCGAACGGCTCGGGGAGTACACCCTCCTGGGCCGGCTGGGCGGCGGCGGCATGGGGACCGTCTTCCTGGCCCGTACCGCCGGTGGCCGGCTCGCCGCGGTCAAGACCGTCCGGTCCGACCTGCGCGACGAGCCCGGCTACCGTCAGCGGCTGGCCCTGGAGGCCGAAGCCTCCCGGGCCCTCGGAAGGGAGCACACCGCGCCCTTCCTCGGCGCCGACCCCGACACCGCGCGACCCTGGCTGGCCACGGGGTACCTCAT
The DNA here is from genome assembly GCF_040611795.1 of Streptomyces sp. NPDC006529. Lineage (NCBI taxonomy): Bacteria > Bacillati > Actinomycetota > Actinomycetes > Kitasatosporales > Streptomycetaceae > Streptomyces > Streptomyces sp. NPDC006529. The sequence continues at coordinate 154,198 of NZ_JBEXPB010000009.1, forward strand.
CGGGCCGTCGCTGACCGAGGCGGTGGCAGCCGCGGGGCCACTGCCCGAACCGGTCGTCCGCGGACTCGGCTCGGCGCTCGCCGCCGCCCTCGCCGCCCTGCACCGTGCCGGTCTCGTCCACCGCGACGTCAAACCGTCGAACGTACTGGTCACCGCGCAGGGCCCGCGCCTCATCGACTTCGGGCTCGCCCAGGCCCCGGGCAGCCCCCGCCTCACGGAGGCCGCGGGGCTCGCGGGCACCCCGGCGTACATGTCACCGGAGCAGGCGCGCGGCGGGCCGCCCGGCCCGGAAGGCGACGTCTTCGCCCTGGCGGCGGTCCTGGTGTTCGCCTCGACCGGTCACGGCCCCTACGAAGCCCGCGGCAGGCAGAGCACCCTCGAACTGCTGCGGGACGGCGCCGACCCCGACCTGACGGGTCTGCCGGACGGGCTGCGCGAGACGCTCACCGCCTGCCTGGCACCGGAGCCGGGTGACCGGCCCGCCCCCGGCCGGCTGCGGGACGAGTGGGGGCCGTTCGACCCCGGGGAGTTCGCTGAGCTGCTGCCGCAGGCGCTGCTCTCCGACCTGTCCCGCCGGATCGGGGAGGTCGCCACCGTCGCCACCGCCCCGCTGCGCGCTCCGGCCCCGCGCCGAGCCCTCTCCCGGCGCACCCTGATCGCGGGCACGGCGGCCGCCGCGCTCACCGCCGTGGGGGGCGCCTCGGCGCTCTGGGCCACCGGGAACCTCCCGGGCTCGGGTTCCCGCTCCGGTTCGGGCTCGGGCTCGGGCTCGGGCTCGGGCTCGGGCTCGGGCTCGGGGAACCGTACGGCGTCGCCCGGCCCCGGCCGCAGGTCCCGCCCGCCCGGCACCCCACCAGCGCCGCTGTGGTCGGTCCCGTCCCCGTTCTCCGCCGCCCCGGCCGTCGCGTCCGACGAGGTGCTGATCCACACGAGCGACGTCCTGCGCGGCATCTCGACGGCCGACGGCCGGATCCTGTGGGAGACCCGGACCGCCACGGTCGGTGTCGTCGTGGCGGGAGACCGCCTCGCGGGCCTCGTCTTCGACGACGAGGGCATCGCGAGCGCGGGATACCTGGACCCGCGCACCGGCCGCCTCCCCGCCGACGCGGCCGACCCGGCCGTGCTGGGCGGCCTCGCCCACACCACCCAGCTGCTCGCCGCGGACGCCCAATGCCTGTACCTGAAGGCGTACTTCCGCTCCGACGACCAGCGGCAGCAGGAGGAGGCCTGGCTGCTCTCCTACGATCCGGGCGCCCGGAAACTGCGCTGGCGCACCCGGGTCGAGGGCGCCGTCCTGAACGCGGACGGTTCGCTCATGATGTCGGCCGTCCTCTCCGGCGGCCGGCTGATCTGCTCGGACCCCGCGCGCGTCTTCGCCGTCGACCTGCGCGACGGCCCCGTGCTGTGGGCCTGCCGGGTCCGCACCGACCAGGAGGCGACGTCACCCCACCAGTCGGGCGGCATCAATCCCCCGGTCGCCTCGGAGCGCCACGTCTTCGACTTCGAGGAGCGGATCACCGCGGTGGACCTGGTGACGGGCGCGGTCGCCTGGAAGCTGGAGCCGGAGGGGACCAAGCTGCTGAGCGCGCCCGTCTGCGTGAACGGCACGGTGTACGTCGCGGACGGGGCGCTCCAGGCCTTCGACGAGTCGACCGGCAAGAAGGTGTGGACCCACGACCCGGGTGCGTACGTCTCCATGCTGGCGGCTCCCGCCCCGTTCCGCGGCGAGCTCTACGCGGCGGTCGGCGGCGCGGGCCAGGCAGTCGTCGCGGTGGACGTCGCCACCCGCCGCGTCGCGTGGACCCTCTCCGCGGGCGCCGTGAACATGCCCGACGGCCCCACCATGATCGTCCAGCGCGGCACCCGCCTCTACCCCCAGACCACCGACCGCTTGGCAGCCGTCCCCCTCGACTGAGAGCATCCGCGGCCTCCGAGCGCTCCATGCGCTCCCTCCCGCGCCGGGGCTGTTTGGGTCATCCTGGTGGACATGGCGACCCTCCCGAAGGCTCCATGCCCGTCCTGCTCCGTTCCGCACGCCCTACTGCCCACCAAACGCATCGGGTACGGATCGGTCAAGGACCACAAGACCGAACCCCGGGCACTGGTGCTGTGCCCGGGCAGCATGGTCCACGTCGCCTACGCCGAAGCGCGAGCGTGGCAGCTCGAGTTCGAGCGTGCACAGCAGGAGGCAGCGGCGCCGGCCGCGATGGAAGAAATGCTCTTCGAGGGATGAACGGGACATCCCTGAACGGCGATGCGCAAACCGAGTTCCGGATCGCCGGGGCCGTCGTGGTTCATGAGGATCGAGTACTGCTCGTACGGCGACGAATCGCAGAGGGCCGACTCTCCTGGCAGTTCCCCGCGGGCAAGGTCGAACTGGGCGAGTCCTGCGAGGAAGCCGCCGTCCGCGAGACCAAGGAGGAGACCGGACTGGACGTGATCCCCGCTGCTTCGCTGGGCGAGCGGGTCCATCCGATCACCGGTCGGCACGTTTCGTACACGGCCTGCGAGATGGTCGCCGGCACCGCGCACGCGGCCGACCCTGATGAAGTCGCCGAGGTCGCCTGGGTGACCCTGTCTGAGCTCCCGCAATACGTCCCGTACGGACTCTTCGAGCCGGTCCAGCGATACCTGGACGCGGCCCTGCGAACTTGATCACGGGGTCGGTTCACCTTGTCGGCCGCCGACTTGTTCGCGTCCTTCTGAGCGGCATTGAACTGCGCGGTGGACTCGGCGACGGTCTTCCAGTCGGGACGGCTCGCGCCCGCGCCCGGATCGTCCGACGCGACCGGTGGGCCGTGCCCCGGGGGCGGAAGACGGGTCAGGACGCCGCGGGTCCGGCAGGCAGCAGCTCGGCGATGACGAAGGCGACCACGGCCGCCAGGATCACGACGGGCATCATGGCGGCGCTGCCGAGGAGGAGGACCACGAGCACCACGCTGCTCACCGGCAGCCGCAGGGTGACGGCGGAAGCTGCCGCCATGCCCGCCGCCATCGCCGGTACGACGCCCAGGCCCGGCAGGGGCGAGAGCAGGACGCCGACCGCAGCACCGAGGAAGAGCGCCGGGAACACGGGGCCGCCTCGCAGACTGCCCAGGCACAGTGCGTAGGCGGCGCCTTTGAACAGCAGGACGGCGAGCAGTGCGCCAACTCCCCACGCGTGCGGGTCGGAAGCCAGTGCGGCGAGGGTGGACTGACCGGACGAAACGACCTGCACGGGTGAGCGGCCGGTGATCAGCGAGTAGAGATCGGCGCAGGCCGCGGCGCCCAGCGCGCACAGGACGGTCCGTACCAGCGGCCTCGCCGTGACGTACGAGGCGATCAGCCGGGCTCCGGCCAGCAGCGGGTGCAGGACCACGGCGAGGGCCACGGCCAGCGCCAGCGCCCAGAGCACGTCCGCCACGTCCAGGCGGGGCAGCGGGGTCGACAGCTTCAGGGAGAGTTCGCCCGTCTCCAGCCCCACCCAGCGGCCGAGTCCGGTGAACACCAGGGATCCGACCCCGCTGGAGAGCAGGGCGGGGAGCATGACCGCGAACAGCTGCGGCCCGCCCACCCCCGCGACCTCGATGAGGAGCACCGCGGCGATGAGCGGGTTGCCGAAGATCGCCGATATGGCGGCCGCCGCTCCGGCCGCGCCCAGGAGGGCGACGCTCTGGGGGGTCGCCGGTGCCTTCGCGAGGTCCCGGAACACGAGGGCCAGGCCGCCGCCCAGGGCGATCAGCGGGGCCTCCGGTCCCAGCACGGCGCCGAACGGCAGACTGGCCACCGCCGCGAGGAGCACGCCGGGCAGGGCGGCCGACGACGAGCCCCCGGTGTGCAGTCCGGAGGCGGGGACGTGGCCGCCCCCGCCGGGCAGGTGCGTGGCGACCAGGCCGACCACGGTTCCGGCGACGAGCAGCAAGGGGAACGGCCACCACCAAGGTGGAGCGTCCAGGCCCATGGCGTGGGGAAGGTCTGCCCACAGCACGTGTTCCAGTTCGTGCAGCATGACGAGGAACCAGTAGGCCGCGAGCGACACCGGAATGCCGATGAGGGCGCAGAAGGCGAGCGTCTTGAGGTAGCCGGGGTTGCGGAGCATGTGCCGTAGGACGTCAGCCTCCTGCGGTTGCGTCCCGCTGACCGGTGCGTCGGATCGTGCACGCGCCTCCGTCATGGGCTTCCTCCTTCCTGGGCCGCGGCGGGAGGGCCGGGGCGGGGCGGCTGTCGGGCCGGGCCGGTCATGACTCGTCCTGCGGAGCCCGCGGCACCTCCCCTCGCCTGCCCACCCCGATCCTGACGGCGCCGAAGAGGACCTTGGCGATCACTCCCACCACGATCAGATCGATGGCCATCTGTACGGTGGTCAGCGCACGGGCGGTCTGGCTGACGGGTGCGATGTCTCCGAAGCCCACGGTCGCGAACACGGTGACCGTGAAGTACAGCGCGTCGGTCCGGTTCAACGGTTCCGCGAACGATCGCGGCAGCTCCTGCGAGAGCAGGAAGTACGACGCGGAGAACAGCACGAGGAAGAGCGGTACCGCGGTGGCCAGGGCTTCGATGGCGCGCAGCCGCGGATGCTCCGCATGGGTGATGGCAGCGATCTGCCAGGCGATCAGGCCGCCGAAGAGGGCCAGGCCGCACACGAGCAGTACGACGGTCAGGACGCCGAACCCGCTGTCCAGCGGGGCCAGGTAGTACAGCGCCGTGAGGAGGACCACCGAGGCGGCTGCGCGGAGCAGGTGCCCGGCCAGCAGGCGGACGGACCAACGGCGCGGCTCAGGCAGCAGCCGTGGGCGGCCTGCCACTCTCACCGGCCTCCCGGATCGCCGATCGGCCCGGTATCGGCCTGCCCCGTGTCCTCGAACTCGTCACTCATGACTACTCCTCGCACGCCACTGGGCGACTCCCGCGCCTCCCTTGGCGGGCAGGGTCCTCCCGCCATTGCAGCACCCGTGCGATCGACCCGCACTTCTGGACTCCTGGGCGCTCCGGGCCTCCGGCTCAGCGCGTGAGGTCGTAGAGGCTCCGGCTCACGAGCCACAGTCCGAGGAGGAGGCAGGCGATCACAATGGCCTGGTCCTTGCGTCTTGACAGCCACGCACGGAGGTCCGTCAGCGCGAGCGCGGCCTTTTCGGGCGCGAACACCATGTACAGCTCCATGGCCAGGAGGCTGGACGTCGCGAGTACGCAGAAGGCCAGCAGAGCCAGGTACGCACCACGATGGGAGAGGTCCGCCTCGATGACCGTGGCGGCTCCGGCACCGACCATGCCCCAGGGCTGAAGGAGCACGGCGAGCGTGGCCGCCGACCAGCCGGAGACCGGGTCCATCCGGGATGTCAGCGACGTCCCGGCGGAATCCGACCCCGCAGATGACGGGGTGGCAGCTGCGATGCGCCGTCGGCGGCGCCGGTGCTCGCCGTACAGGACCAGCCCGGTGCCGATGGCCAGCTTGGCCGCCAGTGCGGCGGTGGAAGGCGGCGAACGGGGCTCGGGCGGCTCCCCGCCCGTGAGCAGGAGCACGATGGCGATCACGACGACGAGGCAGGCGAGCCAGGCGGTGATGAAGACCAGTCCCTTGCGCACGCCCCCGGGCGCGGCGAGCACCAGTACGAACGCCGTGATGGGCAGCGGGTAGAGCGTGATGACCAGGCCGATGACGAACAGGTCGAGCACCATGGCCACGCACCCCGAATCGCAAGGACCTCGCGGCGGGCATAGCGGCGGCGAGGCTCGTCGGTCCATCGTTGCGCGCCCCTGTGGCCGACGCAAAACGTGGGGTTTCGCCCTCGCATGCGGACGGCCCGCACCGGAGCCGCGAGCGACTCGTGACCGGCTCCCGGGCGGGGCCCGTTCCGTACCGGGCGCCTATACGGCGTCAGGGGCTGCCCAGATCAACGGATAGGTGTCGCACCCCGTGCGTTGGACCCACTCCAGCCGGTCCCGCAGGACTCCGTGACGGTCGCCCGGACTCCGTTCCACCAGCCTGGTCAGCAGCGTGCGCATGCCGCGCAGTGCCATCGGGGAGGAGACCGCGGCGAAGACGAGGTCGTCGACGGCCGTTCGGACGTATTGATCCCAGTCGGGCACCGGGACCGACACCCGCAACTCGCCTTCCTCGTCCGGGAAGTACCCGATGTCCAGGTCCCGGCCGGCGAGGCGTGCCAGCAGGTCTTCCAGGCGGTCCATGCAGTCCACCGCCGTGGCCGGGTCGTTGACGGCTGGGGAGAGGGCCCGTAGCGCGATGTCGACCAGCAGCCGGAACGGCAGCTGCGGGTCCTGGTCGAAGGTGCGCTCCACGCCCGTCACCATGGAATCCCGCAGCATCTGTTCGGAGAGGGCACCACCCGACACTTCGGCGAGCACCGTGCCCGGCGACACGGTGAGTCCCGGGGCGACGCGGAAGGCGATGGAGCAGTGGCGTGCCTTCGCCATGTCGGCCAGTGCGCCCACGTCCATCTGCTGGACCACCGCCGCCGGTCCCGACCAGCGGACGGTGGTGCCGCCGATCGTCGCCGGAGGTACCGCGGGGGCCCTGCCCGGATCGTACGGCCGTACGTACAGCGCATCGAACAGCTGGTGCGCGCGGGTGGCGATCGCGGTCAGCGAATGGGCGAGCTGGATGGAGCTGAACGCCCTCATCTGGAGCGTCCGCATGAAGGCGAGCGCGACCAGTGTGAGCAGCATGGCAAGGAAGGGGACGAGGGCCGAGGCGTTCTTCCTCGTGCCGATCGCCAGCCCCGCGGTGATGCTGAAGACGAACACCCCGACGGTGAAGGCGAACGCGCGCCAGACGATGGGCTCGTCCCGGAAGAGGCCGAGGCGGGGGGTGAAGGTGCCGGCGGAGAACTGCACGACCAGGAAGAGCATCGAGTAGATGATGCTCACCAGGCCGATGACACCGAACCCGATGCTGAACAGGAGGGTCGTCACGCGTCCGGCTTCCACCTGCGGACCCACCGACAGCATCGGGACCAGCAGCCCCAGCGCCAGTCCGACGACCGCGCAGAGGAGCTGGGACAGGTCCCTGCGCACGGCGCGCGCGGGCCGGGGGAACAGCGCACCCCGCTGACGCCGTGCGGCGGCTCCGGAGCGTGCGGGAACACCGGTCGAGCCGGTCATCCAGCCTCCTCAACGGTCCCTGCGGATGCAACGCCGGTTCACGATGCAATCACGGGAGCGGTGAGACCGGGTGGCGAAATGCCGGATACGGGCAATTCCGTCATTGTTCTCGGGGAAGGGCCGTCGTGGCGGCCGGACACCGCGCCCCGAGGAGTCTCACCGTGCCTGGACCGGAGGCGGGACCCCGCCTGCGCACCGTCCCCCGCTGGATGCGCAAGCACACCCCGCTCCTGAGCCGGCTCCTTGAGCAGTTCGGAGCCGTGAGGGTCCTGGATTGCGCGACCAGGCTGGCCGCCCAGGCCTTTCTCGGCGCGGTTCCGGCCGTCTTCGTCATCGCGGCGCTCGCTCCCGACTGGCTCCAGGATCATCTCGTCTCGTCCATCCGGACGACGTTGGGGCTCCATGACGCCGCGCTGGACCAGGTGCGTTCGGTGTACGCAGCCGACGATCTCACCGCTGCCGCGAGCACGGGCGGGGTGGGAGTCGTGGTGACGCTGCTGTCGGCGACCGCATGCAGCCGCGCCCTGCAGAAGACGTGCGAGCGCTCCTGGCACCTGCCCAAGTCCAAGGCCCGGGTCGCCGCCTGGCGGTGGCTGGCCTGGCTCGCCGTCTGGCTGGTCGCCCTGCTGTTCCAGGGGCTGGTGCAGACGGCCTTCGGCACCGGCCGCGCCACCGGGTTCACCCTCGCCGCGGTCAGCGGAACACTGCTGTGGTGGTGGACGCAGCACCTGCTGCTCGGCGCCCGCATCCCCTGGCTGCCGCTGCTGCCGGGTGCGGCTATGGCCGGCGTCGGGGAGCAACTGCTGACGATCGCGTCGAGGGTGTACATGCCCCATGCCGTCGACCGCAGCATGCAGCAGTTCGGCAGCCTGGGTTCGGTGTTCGTCCTGCTGTCCTGGCTCATCATGTTCTTCGTCGTCGTCACCCTCGCCATCGCCGTGGGGTACGTGGTGGCCCACGAACCGCTCCCCGCGCGCTGGCTCCGCACGCCTGCGGATCCCTCGACCCTGTGACGTTGCGCGCCTACTGCTCACGAGACGAGGACCTTGGTCTTGGCGTGCTCGTACTCGGCTGCCGTGAGGTCGCCGCGGTCCTTGAGCTCCGCCAGCCGGGACAGCTCGTCGGCGGCGCTCCTGACGCCGGCACTCTCCTGCACGTAGGAGCGGAACGCCTGCTCGTGCTGCCGGGCCCTCTTCAGCTCGCGTTCGCCCATGCCCCGGCCCCGCGCGATCAGGTACACGAACACGCCCAGGTAGGGCAGCAGGATGACGAAGGCGGTCCATCCCGCCTTTCCCCAGCCGTTCATTTCGTCGTCCCGGAAGATGTCGCCGACGACGCGGAAGAGGAGCATGAACCACAGCACCCAGAGGAAGCACAGCATCATGGTCCAGAACATGTTCAGGAGCGGGTAGTCCACTGCCAGATCGAGCATCGCGCCGTTCATAGCCGGTCTCCTGTCGGTGGGGGTCGTGCCTGGTCTGAAGAATTTCGACGGACCCGGGCCGTCACCGGCCCGTGCGCACCGGTCGCCGGGTCACGCCGGTTGCGGAGCGAAGGGATACAGCTCGTCCGCCCCGGGCTGCACCACGCCGTAGCTGCTCTCCGGTACTTCGTTCCACGCGCCGGGCAGGTCGCCCAGGGGTTCGGAGACGACGAGGCGGGTCTCCTCCGAGACGTCCCGCAGGAACGCGACATCGGGGTGCAGTCTGCGCAGCGCGTCCACCCGGCTGCTGTAGAACAGCGACCGGGACGTGTGCCCGCTGGAGTAACGGAAGGCCCACAGGCGCTCGCCGTCGGTGATGGCGAGCGTCATCTGGAGCGGGGCCTCGACCCCGTGATCGCCGGCCGCGCGCTCCACCACTCCCGCCATCCTGGCCACGGCGGTCGGCGGGTCCTGTTCCAGACCGAAGGTGAGGGCCAGGAAGAACATCACCTCGGAGTCCGTGGTTCCCTCGATGTCGGCGTACAGGGCGGGGTCGACGAGCAGGGTGAGGTCCCGGCGCAGGAGGTGGAAGCCGGCGATGGCGCCGTTGTGCATGAACATCCACCGGCCGTGACGGAACGGGTGGCAGTTCGACTGCTGCACCGCCGTGCCGGTCGACGCACGGATGTGGGCGAAGAACAGCGGGGAGCGGACATGGTCGGCCATCTCCCGCAGGTTGCGGTTGTTCCAGGCGGGGCCGACGTCCCGCAGGAGCGCCGGAGAATCGTTGTCCTGCGTGTACCAGCCGATGCCGAAGCCGTCGCCGTTCGTCGTTTCCACACCGAGCTTGGAGTGCAGGCTCTGATCGATCAGCGAGTGGGCCGGTTTGTACAGGATGGTGTCGAGCAGCATGGGGGTCCCCGAGTACGCGAGCCATCGGCACATCTGCGATCACCTGAGTTCCCACTGCCACCCGTTGCCACGGACGGTATGTCCGGCTCGGGGTCCCCGCTCAGCCTCGTTGCCTGCGCGGTCGTCGGCAGTCCCTTCATTCTCCTGGCCCTCTCCGATGATCGCCACGCAGGCAGGACCGTGAGCACCGTGGGGTGGCACCCCAGGGCGGACGCGAGGGCGAGGAGGAGCAGCACGCCGGCGGCGAGCCGGCGCCCATGGGCCTGTACCCGTTCCGGTGGTGTGGTGGTAGGACACACCCTGCGGGGCCCGATTGTGATGACGCGCCGGTCGACGGGCGAGGGGCCGACGTGATCCCCCCCTTGAGAGCCCGGACATGCGATCACGGAGCAGTCGTCCAGGTCCAGCAGGTCGGCCCGGCGAAGCTCGGCCAGCAGGGCGGCGTGCAGGCGTGGCCAGACGCCGGCCTCGGTCCAGTCCCGCAGCCGACGCCAGGCCGTCACTCCGGAGCAGCCCACGGTCTCTGCCGGGACATCGCGCCACGCGACACCAGTCCGCAGCACGTACATGACACCGGCCAGTGCCGCCCGGCCGGGAACTCGCAGCCGCCCGGGGTAGCGGCGGCGGCGTTCGGGCGCAGGCGGCAGCAGCGGGGCCACCCGCTCCCACAGGTCGTCACGAACAAGATCAGCACGCACTCTGGACACCCTGCCGGCAAGATCACCCAGCACGAGCCCGCAACTCAACTCATTCTGAAACGATCAGTAAGAGGTCGCTTCGTCCGATGTTTTAGGCGTCGAGCTGGGCCATCGCGGCCGCGACGTTCGGCCAGGCCGGGGAGGCCAGGATCGCGTCACGCAGCAGGCCCGGCGGCATCGTCGCCTTCAGCAGATCGGCCCACTGGTCGGTGCCCTCCGCCTTCGTGTGGGCCGCGTCGGCCACGACGGCCTGGTGGACTGTGGCGGTCATGCGGCCCATCTGCGGCGTTACGTGCCGAGGTCGAATCCGTCCTGCTGGAAGCGACGAGCTGGCGGGCCATCACCGACCAGTCCGCACCCGCACCAGTTCGGCGAGGATGTCGCCGCCGAGGACGCCGCGCAGCTGGTCATCCCACCACCCGGGCCATGCCGACGGCCCTCGGCACCCGGGTGCTGGTCGCATACGCTGAGGCGCACTGATGTCCCCCTCAGGCGGCCGCCCGACAGCTCGCCGCAGCAGAGCCCCGCACCCCGGAGGTCCGGGGCCCTTCCGTTTCGGGCTGGGCGCGGGGCGTGATGCTTTAGCGCGGGTTCGATTCCCGTCATCCGCTCTCGAGAAAAGGCCCAGGCCGGCGGCCTGGGCCTTCTCTTTTTCTGCAGACGAATTTGCGTGACGCGCCCCGCCTTCGCATCCCGTGGCAGCCTCGTCCCGTACGCGAGGCCGGAGCGCCGACAGATCAGCGGCACCTTCTCGGACCGCTGGCCAGCATGGATGATCGCGCCCTTCGCGTGCCTTATCTCAAGGGAACGCCCTGCACAGGAAGCGTCGCGTGCTCTCCAGGTGGGCGGCCGGATGCCGACATGACCTTGGGGCCAGAGCAGGCTCTCTGTCACCCCAGCCAGGACCACTAGCCTCCGGCGTAGGCTGACACAGCAGGTCCGGCCTTCGTCAGCGCATCGGGAGCGCGCTGACGGGGAACTCTCGCGCCGAGAACTGCGGACCGCAATCCTGGGTTCCCTCGCCCCTGCAGAGGAAGAGTGTTCCGTTAGGACTCATGCTCGGCACCGAGCGCAGACTGAAAGCCGTCGTGCCCGGACCGCACTGGGTGGCGTCCCTCGCGGCCGGCGCACTGCCGATGTCGAGCTTCGCCCAGAGGGAATAGCACTCGTTACCAGTGTTCTTCAGCTCGCCCTTGATCACGAGCGCGGTAAGCACAGAGAGCGGAAGTTCACGTTCCGTATGATGATTCCCCGTGACCAATGCGCTTCCGTAGGCCTTGGACCAGCTGCCCTCCGTCGCTGATGCCGGGCTCATGGCGAACGAAGAGACAGCTAACGCTATGGCGGCGACGGCCACCCTGGAGCGCATGGCGCATCCTTTCGATGTCTGAAACTGACACTACTTCTCATGCGGGTCAGAAGGTGAGCGCCGGCAAGCATCAGCTCTCACCCCGCGAGGGTGCGCTGTGGGCACGGCGAACCGCGGGGCCGATCCCGGCGGCACTGCCGATCCCGATACCGAGGCCCAAGCCCATGCCGATGTTGTCGAAGACGAAAAGCCCGAGCAGGAGCCCTACGGCAACGCCGAGCGACATACCCACGGCCAACCCGATGGCTATGGAACGGGTACCGGATTTACCATCATGTGTCATACACGCATTGTGCCATGTGCGACCCCGTCTGCGTCTTCTGATGGCTCGCCATAAGTACTCAAGACAAGCCAGATTGCTCGGTTGCCAGGATTCCGAGTAGCGCCTCTTCCCGCGGGAGCACTCCCAGCCGGTTGCACATCATGTGGGCCTGGTGGAAAACCAGGTGCCCCGCACTATAGGGAACACGGCTGGCCTCGGCCCTGCCGAGGTATGCGGATAGAACCTCCTCCCAGCCCCGTACCCGGACCCGCACCTCAGGATCGAGTGCCATCTCGGCAGATCTGCCGCGGATTCCCGCCTCGTCGGCCTCTGCGGCGTTCCGCAGACGCGTGCGGAGCTCTTTGGCCTCTCGTCCGCCGTCATGGGTCCACCAGGCGAGGTGGCGCTCCCAGAACCACGCGGTGTCGGTGCCTTTGCCGTGGTTCCGCAGGGCAGCTGCCGAGGCGCGCAGCAACAGTGTTGCGAGGGCGGCGCGGTCGGGGTGGCGCGGCAGGTTTCCGGCCCACAGGGCGAGGTCGCTGGAGTGCTGGAAGACCTCTTCCGCGAGTTCGGTCCCCAGGGGCCCTCCGTACTTCCCCTCCTCGGGTTCGTAGAGAGCCGTTTCGACTCCGGCGTGGCTCCCGCTGAACGGGCGCAACTCGAACGGGACCAGGGCTCCGCGGTTCGGGACGGGCTCGCGGCCGAGTGCTTCGAGGTCGCGGGTGATCTGCGGGAGCATGCGATGGAGCCGGTCCACCGTGTCGCGCTCACCGTGGATCCGGAGCCTGAGATGCGGTCCTTTCCAGTCGGTGTACTGGATGAAGAACCATTGGTCCGCTCCGAGTTCCCGCGCGAGATCGACAAGTGGCGGCAGGCACCGGACGACGGCCTGGTCCAAGTGGTCGAGTCCGCCGGGGTAGAGGCGTGCGTACCACCAGTCCGCCTGCAGGAGAGGGTTCTTCACGAGCTCGCCTCCGCGCTGTGGGTCCCGGGCTCATCGTCGGGCTGGGCGTGGCGCGAGGGGCGGTGCCAGCGCAACAGGGAAACGTGTTCTGCCGCCCTGTGGCTCCCGCTGTCGTCCCGCAACCAGTACGCGGAGCGGTCCGGGCACGTTTCGGCGAGCCGGACGGCCGTCGCGTCCTTCGCCCTTCCGATGTGGTTTGCCGCCGCCCAGATCGCGTGCGGGCTCAGGAAGGAGAGCCAGAAGGGCTTTCCCCGGGAGGAGGCCACTTCCGCCGCCGTGAAGGGGCATTCGACGGACACGAACACCTCGTCCGGGAGACCCAGGCCGATACGCCACCGGTGCACCCGCCGGAAGTAGGCCGACGGCTGCTCACCCTTGGCCGGCTGGGGCAGGGCTTCGGGAGCGATCCGCCAGGTACGGCGTCCGAGGACCAGGCGGTCATGGACCCTGCGCGGGATCACTTCCATGTCCTCGCCGGTGACGGGTGGAGATCCGTCCACCGGGTTCGGCGTACAGCACAAGCGGGATCCGTTGATCCACGGGTCGGCGAGGCACAGCAGCAGCCGTGCGACGCCGGGGATGAGGTGCTGCGGCACGACACCAAGGTAGACGGGCGCGAGGGTACGACCGGTGCAGTCGGCGAACTCCAAGGTGTCCGTGACCGGGCAGTGGCTCATGGTCGCGGGTGCCTCTGCATGCACGGCTCCACCGGCGTGGGAGGGTTCCCCCGGCCAGCGGAACGCGGTCAGCACGCCGTCGGCCGCACGGTGCATCCCGTTCACGTCACCGGACAGGGTGAGCTGGTGCGGTGCGGCGTGCGGGAACAGGTCGGCGATCCAGTCCTGCAGATGCCGGGTGAGCCCGGCGCGGTCGGCTGCCGGGCTGTCCAGCTGGTGGCGGAAGCGCGCGAGCAGCCCGCCCACTCCCGAGTTGTACTGGTTCACCACGATCCGGTAGTCACCACGCCGGATGGCGTCGGCGGATCGCGCCGCGACCTGGTACAGCACGGCTGCCGTCGGCGGCGCGCTGGACGCGGACACGGGCAGCCACGCGCGGTCGGTGGGGCGTCCCGACTCGCCGTGGTCCTTCTGCAGCGCTCGGTAGAGGTTCCCCTCGAACCCGGGGGATGCTGCGACGGCCCAGAGGAACTCGAATAGGTCGGGGCAGTGCCCGCCGGCGCCGTACCGGGCCACGAATTCGTCCCGGAGCCAGTCATAGACGTGCGAGCGGAAGACGTAGGGGCGCAGGAGACGACCCAGTTCGGCGAGATCCTCCCGGACGGCTTCGGCCGGCAGGCCCGCCGGGACGTCGGACAGGGCGTCCTCGTACACGGCGTATGGGACGGCGGGCCGCGGATCGTCCGCGGCGTCGGAGCCGATGCGCGCGGCGAGCCGGTTGACCGACCGGGCACGTTCGCTCCCGGACAGCAGGTGCAGTCCCGCTGCCTCCTCCCCGAGGTCCTCCAACAGCACACGGGTGCGCCGCGCGACTGGGTCGGAAAGGCACTCCAGGCTCTGTGCGAGGGCACGGACGGGGTGGGGGTCCGTCGCCGTCCAGGGGAGCACGAGCTGCAGCAGCCCGGTGTCGAGCAGTCTGAGGAAGCCTCCGAACGGGTCACTGCCCCCGATGCGTACGAGCGCCTGGGTGATCGTCATGCGGGGCCAGGAGGCCAGTGCTCCGATCAGCTCGACGTAGCGGGAGGCGTCGGCGATCGAATCCGTGCGCCAGGCTGACTCGCCCGAGCCGGGATAGGCGGGAGTCAGCAGGTACGCGCGTCCCCCCGGTCGGCGCACCGACCTGTTGGGCTCCACCTGGAAAGCGGCGGCGAAGCGCTCGTCGCGAGCCAGGGTGTCGAGCCAGGCGCGGACGTGCTGCTGATCCACGTAGCTGTGGCCGGTTCCGTCCGCTTCCCCGCCCTCCAGGGCCAGTGCCGTCAGCCGGGAGAACGGACTGGTCTTCGCGGCGGCCCTGGAGACGTAACCGAGCACCGAACGGGCCGCTTTGCCGTGCGGTTCGAGCGGTTTGGCCGTCACGTGATCGAGCAGGTGGGGGCTTGCCTGGGCGAGCCCCTGGGCGAAGACCGGCTCGGAGAGGACGTCCCGCAGGCGTTCGGTGGCCCGCGTGGTCTCCTCTTCGTACAGGGCGTCGGTCCGGGTGCGAAGTGAGGAGAGGTCCCGCATGGCGTCGAGCCACTCGGTCAGCGCGCGGGCCGCCGGGCCGCCCAGCGTTTCGCGCAGCCCTGCCATGACGTCCTCCGGCAGCTGCACCGGACGGCCGTTGTGCACGCAGCGGCGCAGCTTGAGGAGCGCACGGCGCAGGTGCGGGGAGTCGTCGAGTGTCGGGACGGCGGCGTACAGGGCATCGGAGAGGAAGCCGGCCCCATCGGCGAGCTGCTTCTCGTACGCCGCCTCCTGGCGCAGGGAGTCCGAGGTGCAGGGCAGGGCGAGATCCAGCGACTCCACGGGCAGCCGGTTGATGCGGTGCACCGCCCATGCGGACACCACGGGGCTCAGCCCGCCAGGAGCGCGGCCCTCGGGCTGCGCAGGCCGCGCGGCCGCCACTGGCGTGGCGTCCGGCAGCGTCAGGGGCTGGGGTGCGGTCGGGAGGACAGTCATCCGAGGAGCCCTTCGATGAGGTGCCACCACCACGTCAGGACGACCCCGACCATGAACACTCCGTAGCAAGCACACAGGACGCCGAAGGCGCAGTAGCCGGCACGCTTGAGCTTGCCGCTCACGAGCAGATGACTCGGCAGCGGAGCCCTTGTGACCATGTGGACGAGAAAGGCGAAGGACCGGCCGCGGAGGTTGACGGAGCCCATGGCGGACTCCAGTGCGTGGTATCCGTCCGAAGGAAGCAACGGATTCAGGTTCACGATCATGAGCAGTACTTGCAGTTGGAGGAGCGCGCCGGCGATATCGTGTACGGCTCCGCTGGTGTGCAGCAGGACCAGAGCGGTGGCTCCCGCCCAGATGGCGTCACTCATGGGTCCGGCGAGCGCGATGAGGGCGCGCGGTGCGCGTCCCCGCACGCGGTAGGCGTCCGTACGGTCCACGTACGCCACGGGCATCACGTAGAGCATGAGGGTGATGCCTGCCTCCCGGACCGGCACCCGCAGGGACTGGCACACGAGGGCGTGCGCCAGCTCGTGTACGGCGATCTGGAGCATCAGCAGGAGCGCCGCGATCCCGGACCAGACCGTGTAGTCCGGCAGGCTCCGGGTCGCAAGGGCGTACCCCGCCGTGGACAGACCCGCGACCGTCAGCACGATCCACATACCGACCACCGCGGGTACGGGCAGCTTCTGCAGTACCTTGGCCACGGGTTCGAGCAGTATGTGGACGGAGCGGGTCAGCGGCTTGCGCGGCATCCTCTGCCGCAGCGAGTACTTGAGGACCCGTTCCCGGCGCGTCTCGTCCTGTGGTTCGAGGGTGAGGACCCCGGCCTGGCGGAGCTCCGTCAGGAACCGGACGACAGCGGTCTCGGCGCGAGCCGGGTCGGCGGACGGTGAGGCCACCCGGCGTACCACGTCACGGGCGGTGGTCTGTCCGTCGAGGAGCGTCAGGATGACGGTGCCCGCCTTGGACACCGCCACGTACTTGCCTGTGTCGGAGTCGAAGAGGAGGGGGCGGCCGTCGAGGCCGTCCGTGAGTTCGATGGTGTCTTTCACGGCCAGCAGCTCGGTCTCGAGCCATGCAGTGTCCGCGCTGCTCGTTTCCCTGGTCGCCGCTTCGCTGCTTTCGGGCACGGCGTGCTGCTGGTGCTCGGCGGCGGGTGATCGCATGAATGGCTCCTGAGGGGATAATGCTGGGGCCGCTGTCCGGCCGGCACTCTGAGCCAGTGCCGGCCGGACAGCGTCTTCATCCGGATGTCAGTGGTTCGGTGATCAGCCGGCCGAGGAGGCGGAGCTGGCGGTACCGAAGCACGCCGCCGGGCAGCTGGCCGATGCAGCGGTGCCGAAGGAGGCGGCGGTGCCAAGCAGGGCGCTGTCGCCGAGCGTCTCGACCGTCATGTCCTCGACGGCCAGGTCGATGATCATCGCGTCCTGGATTTCGAACGTGTTCATCATGATGTTCCTTTCAATGGGATTTCAGTGGTACCGCGGTCGCTGGTGCGGTCGGGGGGTGATCAGCCCGACGAAGACGCGCTGCCGCCGGTCGAGGCGGTGGAGGCCGGGCAGGTGGCACTGCCGAACGTGCCGATCGAGCCCCAGGTGCCCAGCAGGGCCGCGTTGTCGAGGACCTCGGCGGTCAGCTCGCTGGTGATGTCCTCGGCGAAGAGGTCGAGGTTGATGGTCTCTCCCACTGGAATTTCCTTTCGTGAAGGCGGGTTGGAGGCGGGGCTCAGCCTTGGGAGCTGGCCGTGCCGGCGGTGGCGACGGTGGAACCGAGCAGGCAGCCGAAGGTGCCGGCCGTCGAGACCGAGGCCAGCGACGAGTCGTTGGGCAGCTCGTCGACCGTCAGGGCATTGGTGTCCTCAGCAAAGAGGTCGATGACGAGGTCGGAGTGGTTGGGCATGACGCCCTCCGTTCTTGTGTTGTTGATGACCGGCGGCTGTAGATGCGAAAACCGCCGTATGGAGCCGCACCCCTTGTCGGAGGGCGGAGTCTGGGGTGGTGCGCCTCTGGTACCGAGGCGTCACTCGGCGTCCGCAGCGTGGCCGCAGGCGAACGCCAGCAGCTGTGCGCTGCGGTAGCCGTCGACCGGCAGGAGGGGCTTAAGGGCCGAGGAGAGGAATCCGGCGAAGATGCTGCCGACCAATCCCCGGTCCAGAGCAGTGAGCCAGGCAGTGTGAGCGGCGGCTCCAGCCCGAGTGAGCAGTAGCCGGTGGCCATGCTCACCGTGGCGGTCCAAAGACGCGGCCAGCGGGCCGCACACCATGACGATCGCGGGTGCGTGTGCGAACTCCAGCTGGAGGACGAGTTCCGCGGCCGCGTCGCCGGCAGGGAGATCGGCGAGCCGGACGAACCCGTCTCCCGCCGGCGAGTAGAGGTACAGTCCCGCGGGCAGTCCGGCCACGTCGCGTGCCGCCACGAGGAATTCCAGGCCGGCACCCGCGTCGTGGTCGGGCCATGCCTCCCGGTCGAAGGCCGCGGCGCGCTCGATGACGGCGGCGAGCACGTCGTCCGCGACAGGCTGCGGCGCGTAGGTACGTACGGATGCCCGGCGGCGCAGTAGGGTTTCCAGCGGTTCCTCGCCTGCGGGCGCGATCCCTGCGTGGATCCGTTGCTTCCCCTCACCGGCGGACTGCAGGGTTCCGCGCAGTCCGGTATCCGGTTTGGCGGGTTCCGTGCTCAGGGCTGCCGGGTCCAGTCGTGAACGCAGCTGGAGTTGCCGCATCAGCTCGTTGTGGTCCAGCAGCGCGGGGAGCGGTGGCGTCGTCTGCATGGTCAGGCCTCGTCTGCGATGAGGGGGCGGAGTTCCACGACCCCGGTGATGGGCTCGGCGTCCAGGTCGAGGTCGAACGCGGCGGCCAAGGTCACGTCGTCCCACCGGTCCAGCGGGCGGGCCATGAGCCCGAAGGAGCGGGCCGCGTGCACCAGCTGGGCGACCGCCACTCCGGCATCGAGGTGCACGATGCGCCAGGCGAAGGTGGAGTACTTCGATGCGACCCGTGCCAGGGAACCGGTGAGGACGAGCGTGGCTGCGGCGTCCGCACCGGGCAGCCGGGCGGGGTCCACGGCATCGGGCAGTCGCGCCAGTCGGTGGGCCGCCTGGTCGTAACCCCAGTAGCCCGCCGGAACACCCTCGACGTCCCTGATCACGGCGTGCAGGTTGGGGGAGCCGAGGTTGCCGCCGGTGGGCGCCCAGCGGGGGACACTGGGGCGGCCCGGCGCCGATTCCTCCTGCCGCCCGACGGCGAGGAGGAGCAGGGACGCGAGATGTGTCAGGTCTGCCTGCCCGGCCGCCGTCGTCTCGGACGGCTCCAACGGAGTCTGAGGGTGGATCCCCGTTCGGGGAAGTGTGAGCGTGCGGGCGCTCGGCCACCGCTTGCTCTCGTGCTGCAGAGCGATGTTGCCGGGCTTGTAGTGCATCTGATGATCACGGGGATTCAGTAGCTTGCGCGGCGGGAACGCGACCGAGCTCTCGAAGGCCAAGGCGAGCGGCACGTCCGCCGCGGTAAGGGAGGACCGGGAGTCCGTACGGTCCGGCACTGGCGCCGTGACGTACATGTCCTGGCGCCACGACTCCAGGTCGGTCCGGACCATGCCGCGCAGCACGGACACCGCGCCTACCCGGCTGGTGATGGCTGTCACCTGACCTGCAATGAGGGCGGTGGCCATGGTGTGCACGGCAGCGTCGCCTGCGGGGTCGTGATGGTCCTCCGGGGGCTGTGACCTGCGCTGCCGGTCGGCTTCGCCAAAGGAGACGGTGAACTCCGGATCGATGTAGGGGCCGAGGTCCAAGGTCGCGCCGTGTAGGTGAGCGGGAAGCATCGGTATGCCGCGGGTGGCGCACCACTGTGCGGTTTCGCCCAGATCCGCGCGGCCGCCCTCATCGACGGCCACGAGAAGGTTGGGGACACCGTGCAGCGCGGCGGCCGACGCGACGAGTTCCACCTCGCCGAAGCCGTTGTCCAGCAGAGCGTCTCGGAGTCGTACGCCGGTCTCTCCGTTGGCCACCACAGCCACACGAGTGGTGCTCAGCCGATCCATCGCCTCGGCCGCGTTGCGGTTGACGCGGGTGGAGTCCAGGCTGCGGGACCAGAACACGGCGGCGGGGCCGTCGGCCACGGCTGCGCCGGAACCTTCCTCCAGGAGTCCACAGGTGTACAAGAGCGCGACGACCTGCTCGATGTGCTGCACCGGCACGTTCGCCTGCTCGGCGAGTTGTGCCACGTTCCGCGTTCCGTCCAGGAGTGGCAGCACCCGCGGTGTCAGATCACGGGCTGCAGCTCCCCGAAGGACCTGCCGAGTGGGAGCGCCCTCGATAAGGATCCCGTCGGAGAAGGGTACGACGACCAGGCCACGGCACAGGGACGGTCGTTCGGGGGCGCTGAACTGGGGGTCTTGCGCAACTGCGCGGCGCATCTCCTCTGCGGAGATCAGCTTGTTGTCGGCCACGGCACTACCTCACTGATGAGCGGAAGTCGACGACGCGGCCTGGGGCGCGTCAGAGTGGGTGACCGCGCCCTCGTCGAGGGGGGCCAGCAGGGGTGTCAGATCCCGGGCGAGGTCCGCCCAGGTGGACTCGGCCGGAACCGTCCCTGGCCGGCGACATCGGGCACATGCGTGCACGGCGACGACGCGTCCGCCGGAAAGGTGCTGTTCCAGAAGGTGCCAGTGCCGGACGGTGCCGGCGAAGCGGTCGGTCTCGCCGGCATCGAACCGCCGCAGCACGTCCAGGGCCATCCCGGCGGCCATGTCCACGTGGTGGGGCAGGAAACCGTCGGGGCCGGACCCGGGGGAGTCGTCGTAGTGTGCGTGCAGGGTCGCGAGGTGGGTCGCGTCCCGCTCGTGCTGCGCCCTGCGCTTGCGGAAGCAGCGGTAACAGGCACCGGCCCCAGGGACGACCAGGGGGCCCACCCGCAGCCGGGGGTGCTCGGCGAGCACGGGGAACCACGGGGTGCCCCAGTCGGCCGAACGGGCGTCGAGGATCTCGACCAGTCTCGGCGTTTCCCGCCAGGAGGCGAGAACACGCAGGTCCGCGTTGGGCCAGCTCGCGGACAGCTCCAGCGAACCGTCCCGGTCAGTGGAGATCTCGAGGTCGTTGCGTTCACGGCCCAGCCGGTCGGCGACGGCCTCACCGAACCCGCCTACGGCGAGCACGTGCACCTTGGTCATTGGCTTCCCGTTCATGTAAATGGACCTGATCGTCGGCTCGTCAGGCGAAGGGCTGGGGATGCGGATTGATGTCCGCCTCCCCGTGCACGGGGAGGCCCATCCGGGCCGGCGCCTCGTACAACCGGGGGTGCGCGAGGTAGCGGGCACGATGGGTGAAGGACAGCGGCATGAGCTGCGGAATGATGACGCGCACCACACGGAAGCCCACGTCGCGGGCTTCGTCCGTCGTGCACTCCACGGCGATCACGTCGCATCCGGCCTGCTTCAACCGCTGCACGAGGAAGGCCAGGTCCTGCCCGCTGTCGCCAGTGGTGAGCACGGGCAGTTCACTGAAGGGCCGGCGGGCGCCGCCTTCGAGCAGGAAGTCGAAGTCCTCTCTCCGCTCCGGTCGTCCCATGTACGCGGCCCCGTGGAAGACGTGCAGGAACTCGTCCACGGACGGTGGCATCTCGCGCGGCACCTGCATGGCGATGCGCGAGGACGCCGACTCCCGGACGATCTTGGCCACACTGTCGACCGGGTCCAGGCTCGTGTTGCACATGACCATCTGGCCGAGCACCTCGTTGTGCGGCGAGAGGTCGACCGAGTACACCGTCGGGATCCCAAGGTCGGTCGTCGCGTCGAAGAAAACGGTCTCCACGAGGCTGTTGCGTGACTTCTCCAGGAATGGCGCCAGGTTCTCCGGCACCACGTCGAAGTCGATCCGCGGCAGCGCCAGGCGCTGGTACCAGGTCAGCGCAATGGCGTCCCGCTCCACGACCTCGCACACCGCGTTCACGAGGGCCTGCGCCAGATCGGTGTGCGTGGCACAGCCCGTGGAGATGGGATTCGCGTACCGCTCGGCCCGAGACAGGGGCGGGATGTGCATCCACACCCCCACGGCGGGCACCCACTGGGTCTTCTGCGCGGTCAGGGACCAGCCGCGTACCCAGCGCATCGGCGTCTTGGTGTCGACATCGACGGTGATGGCTCTGGGGTGGGCCAGTTCCGCGGGAGAGCAACGAGGCATCGTCGTCAGGTCGAGTGCCTCCTCGCCAAGTTCCTCGGCCGTCGCCCATACCACTCCGTCCGGCTGGACCACGGATGTGGCGTAGCGCTCCAGTGCCTCGGCGACGCTGAGGCGGGCAGCCCGCTCGGGATCGACGGCGCCGCCGGCGCCGTCCATTTCCCCGCGGGCGCTGCGGCCACGGGTGGAGTCGGCGATGTTGTCGACCGCCTTGGCGAGGTCGCCGAGGGATGCGGAGAAGATCGGGAACCGCGGGTCCCCGGGGTGGTTGGGCAGCCGGTGGGTCCGTTCCACCAGACCGTAGGGACCTACGAGGGCGTCGAGGTCTGTGAGCCGGCCGAGGCCGGCCTGCAGGGCGGGTGCGTTCATCGGGCTTCTCCCTGGTCCCATCGGAACAGACGGGCGGCGAGCCCACCGAAGACGGCTGTCGCGGCGAGGAGGACCAACCAGTCGGTGGTGAGGCTGTGCACGGAGGCGGCCTCGTTGAGGTCGTGGTTGAAGGCGTCCACCAGATACGTGGTGGGCAGCACGTCGGAGACCGTCGTGATGACGGACGGCAGCATGCTCAAGGGCAGGAACAGCCCGCTGAAGAAGAGCAACACCGGCATCAACAAGCCCAACAGCCCGTTAACCACCTCTGCGTTGCGCAGGCGGGCCGCCATCAGATAGCCGAAGGCGAACAGCATGAGGGCGCCGAGTAGACCTGTGCCCATCAGCCGCAGGGTGTCGGCGAAGGACATGAACTCCATGACGACGGCAACCATGCCAAGGACGATCAGCTGGACGACGACGAGGGCCAGCCGGACCGGGGCCTGGGCCAGTACGAAGGTCAAGCGGCCCAGCGGCGTGGTCCCCAGCAGCCGCAGCGTTCCACGCGTCCTCAGAGCTATCAGGGGGGTTGCCGTGCCGAAGAAGGCCGTCGACATGAGGGCCATCAGCAGACCGGTCGGCAATGCCGCCTTGAGGGGGTCGAAGGGCACACCGCCGTCCGGGGTACGGAAGTCGCTGCGGGAGTCGTCGATGCCACTGTCGGCGAGCGCGGACCGCAAACCCTTCAGTGCGCCGAACCTCGAAGCGTCGACCACCACCGAAGCCTGTCCGCCGGAGACGGTGACGACCGCGTCGTAACCACCCAGATCGCCGGCCGGGAGCGGTTCCGCCCCCTTCCAGGGCTCTGCGTGGAACCCGTCGATCTGCGCCAACTCATCTACGACCGCGTGCTGTTCGGGGGAATCCACCACGGCGATTCGATAGGAGCCGCCCGCTGTGAGCGCGCCCAGGCCCAGGAACATCGCGAGGAAGAGGAGAGGGAAGAGCACGGTGAAGAAGGCGGTCTTGCCGTCGCGGAACAGCTCCCGCGCGTTGGTCTTGACCATCTCCCGCAGTGCGGAAGGTGACCCGTTCATTCATTCACCTCCTTCTTGGTTCGGGCTGCTTCCTGGCGGCCTGGGCCGTCCGTGGCAAGGCTGCGAAACACCGAGTCGAGCCCGCCCCTGCTGATGTCGAGGTCCGAGGCAACCAACTGCTCGTCCGCCGCTATGCGGCGCAGCGTCAGGTCGCCGTCGGTCGTGCGCAGCTGGACGGACCGGCGCCCTTCCGCTTCCTGAGTGACCTCGACAGCGGTCACTCCGGGCAAGGAGTCGAGCGACCCGAGGTCGGTTCCTGTCGGCGTCGTGAAGGTGACCGTGCTGCTGGACGCCAGCGCCGACACGAGTCGAGCAGGCGTGTCGCACGCTGCGATGCGCCCGCCGACCAGAACCGCCACCCGATCGCACAGCTCCGTGGCCTCGTTCATGTCATGTGTCGTGAGGAGTACGGTGCCGCCGGCCTCGCGCTGCTTCCGGATGACGTCCCACAGGTGTTCCTTGGCCTGCGGGTCGAGTCCGGCAGCCGGTTCATCCAGCACGAGAAGGCGCGGCCGGCCAATCACGGTGACGGCCAGGAGCAGACGGCGAGCCTGCCCGCCGGACAGTGCCTTGACGCGCTGGAACGCCTCACCTGCCAGGCCGACGCGGTCCAGGACTTCGTCGACTCGATCGTGATCCCCGTAGAAGGAAGCCCAGAGCTCGACGGTCTCTCGAACGGACAGCTGCGGAAACAGCGCGGCCTCCTGCGGCTGCACTGCCATGAGTCTTCTCAGCTCGGGCGCGCGAGAACCAGGGTCGTGACCCAGGACTCTCACAGAGCCCGACGTCGGGCGGCGCAGACCCGTCAGGCACTCCAGGAGCGTGGTCTTTCCGGCTCCATTCGGACCGAGCAGCCCGAACACTTCTCCATTACATACGTCGAAGCTGACCGCGTCCAGCGCTTTGCGACTGCTGTAGTATTTCGAGAGTTCAACAAGCGATGCGACTATACCGTCGCGCTTTTCGGCTTCCATAGACTTTCCGACTCTTCAAAAGGCGGTCTCTGCACTCGGTTGCCCCCGCCACCACCCCCGGGCGCGCCAAGAGCAGCCCGGTCTCTGATTTCGCGGGTGATGTTCGCCGAAACCCATTGGCCTACGCCTGACAGCAACACGGCGATAGCAGGGCAGGGCGGGGCCGGGGCTTATAAGCAACGTGACGTCGGCGCAGAACGCACGTAACCGCACGTCAAACCAAGGACGCAGAGCGTACCGACGAAAGGGCGCCAAGAGGCCTTCGCCTTCCACCTGTCCGGTGGAACCATTAACTACCGGCTAGCAGGGAGCTAATTACACTGAGGCTCGACCCGTCGCGAAACCACATGCCGCGATACCGGTGATGCAAATTTGGACACACTGGTAGTACATTCTTAAATCTCCCCCGTGCACATTTTTGGCGAGCCTTTAGGCCCAACCGGGAGCGCGTTGGTCTTCGCGCCGGAAAAGAATCTTTCACACGACACCGATCCAACGCAAGCGATCTTGGCGTGAGGTGGCCGAAAGTTTTCTCTTCCTTACCTGATTGCATGTCTTTCGTGCCACTTCCCCCCCCGATGACAGGGGGGTGCGGCGCCTGAGTGCATCTGCGGCCGTTCAAGACTGTGGCTCATTCACATCGATCCCGCACCAGAGTCGGTCCGGCTCAGGTCGGCTGCGGCGGGCCCCGGCGGGCGGCCCCCGCAACACTGGCAACTCGCCGTCGAGCTTGCGGGTCTGTGAATGACGGGTTGCCGCGGCCCCGCAGTCAGGCTGGCGCTACACCGCCTCGTCTGCGGCGTGCTTGCGGGAACACCCGAGTGCGTCACCCGACGGTTGCGGACTCGCAGAAGTGCAGCGAGCGACCATCCAGGGCACGTTCCAGCAACCGTTGCCGCGCAACGCCGCTTGCGAGATGGCGCAGCCGACCGGGGTTCGGTGCGTCCGCCCTCCCATGACCATCGGATCCTCGTGGTTCGCCGACCATCACGGCCGGATCGGTGACGGATCCGGCCCACACGCTGAGGTGCGAGCGGGCCGGGACCACCATGAAGAAAGACCCCTTGACCCCGCCTGACGACCACCCACGACAGGTGCTCGATCCGCCTTGACTACCCCTGAACCGGGCCGATTTGTCCGTGACCTACGCGCCGGGCTGTTGGGCGGCCCGGGCAGCGCGCGACCGGGCGTCAACTAGCGGGTCATGAGCGTGGCCCGGAGCGGCGCCTGTCCGGGGATGGCCGTGGTAGACAGCCCGGGGTGTCCGGCGCGTGGTGTCGGTGGTCTACGCGAGCGAGGCGGTCAGTGATGAACGACAAAGGAGTACCAGAGTCCGGTGGCCGGGACCGGGCGGAAGTGGTTGCCGAGCGGGCGCTGGTCGGGCAGGCGACGGGGATGCTGATGGCGGTGGTGCCGTGCAGCACCGATACCGCCCGCAGGCTCCTGGCCGTATCCGCACAGGCGGCGGGGGCCTCACTGGTGGATGCCGCGCACGCGGCGCTGCGCCTGTGCACCGGTGACGGGCCGCTCTACGATCCGGTAGCAGATGCCTTGGCCGACGCTATCGACCGCCTTCTGGAAGCCGATCCTCCCGAGGATCCAGTCGGGTGCGCGAGCAGTGTGCAAGGCCTGGGCGAGTACGTTAACCACTACCTGGCCGCCCGCCGCCGCGCCCTCGCTGCGCCGGGCGATGCCACGGCCCGCAGCTTCCTGGACGACGCCGGGTATGCGCTGTGCGTCCTGACCGGCCACCCCGCCACTCACACCGCACTCCCGGCCGCGGAACGCCTCAGCAAGGCCGGCCGGCGCGCCACCCTAGCCGCGCCCAACTTCAGTGCCCCGCAGCCCCGCGCCCGGATGACGGCCGCCCGAGGGACGCCGCGCCGGTAAGGGGTGGTGTGGATTTGCGGGCGGCTACAGGCGGCGGCCGCTGCCCGCAGGTGCTGGCCCGGTCGTCCGCCACGGCATCGCGTTCCCCTTCAGGCTGCCCGCCGTCCCTGGATCCCCTTCATGCCAGGGACGCCACCGCGGTTGTGGTCTCTGCTCACGCACCCCGGGGCCCGCGCACGCAAGCCCAAGGTCTCCACCAGGTCCCGCCTTTGATCAGGGGGTGTCGCCGTCCCACTGGAACGCCCCCGCGGGATCGGCCTCGGCAGACCCGTACAAGGCCCGCCCGCCCCGCTCGGTTTCACCCTCGACCAGATGCGCGACCTCCTTGACGCCACCGACCGCCTCGACGCCGGACCCGGCCTCGATGACGGCGAACGAGAGGCCCTGCTGAACCGCGTGCGCGAGTACGAGCAGGCTGCCGCCGAGCAGGTCGACAAACTCCGCGTCCAGCTCACGCGCGCCGAGGACTTCGCCGAAACGCTCCGCACGCGCCTGCGCCAGAGCGCGACTACTGGATCCTGACCCGCGGTGACGCTGTCGCACCGCCCTGCTGTCCGGCGTCTCCCCTGCCGGTGATGGGCGTGATCCTCACGCTGGCGGGCGCCGCCCTCTGCACAATGCCCGGCGAGCAGACTGTGCTGTACGCGGCCGCCGCCGTGCGCTCGCCGCCGCTGCTGCTGCCTGGTGGTGCGCCTCCCGCCAGGGCTGATCACAACCTGACACCGATGTGATCTTGCACAGGCATACGCTGCGGCGTAGTCGATGGCGCTGGTCATCCCGCAGTAAACGGTGGGCGCAGGGGTCAGGTACGTCTTCCGTGCGAGGCGGCGAGCCGCCTTCGCAGCATCTGCTGCGCTGTTACCCGCCGCTGGCCTTCAGCTCTCCATAGGGGAGGACACGGTGCGCCGGGCTGACCTGTAGGACCGGACGAGGCAGGCCATGGCAGCGAGGCCGCACAGTGGCCCGGCTCCGGTGATCGGCGTTGTTGCATCAGTCGGCCGGACGGGCCGTGTAGTCGCCGTCCTGCTCCACAGTCGCGACGAGTACGGCCATGTCCACCCTGACGCCTTCCTCCAAGCGCAGGGCTGGCCCTGCCTCGACCCGCTCAACGCAGCGTAACCAGCACCGAACCAGCACGGGACGGGTTGCGAGGGGTGCTGACGTGGGGTTTCAGGTCAGCACCAAACCAGCACGGGAGCGAGTACCACCGCGCCAAAATCGGGCGAACTATGCAATTCCGGCAGGGTCTCGCGACCCCGTTCCGGAGGGGTCCCGGGGCCGATGGTCGGGCCATGTAGTGCGCGGGCACATCAGTCCCAGCCGGATTGTGATGACAGGCCACATATGCCGGTGAGCTGGGGACTTCTACGTTGTGGCCACCCCCGACGTCCCCGCAGACACCCTGGAAGTGGTGCACATGGTCTCCCCCGGAACCGTCCCGCAGGCTCCCCCGCAGGCCCCCTCCGGCATCCGGCGGATCGTCGCCGCCAGCCTCGTCGGGACCACCATCGAGTGGTACGACTTCTTTCTCTACGGCACCGCCGCGGCGCTCGTGTTCAACAAGCTGTTCTTTCCCACGGCCGATCCGCTGACGGGGACGCTGATCGCCTTCCTCACCTACGCGATCGGGTTCCTGGCGCGGCCGCTGGGCGGGGTGGTGTTCGGGCACTTCGGTGACAAGGTCGGGCGCAAGAAGCTGCTGGTGCTCAGTCTGCTCATGATGGGCGGGGCGACGTTCGCCATGGGGCTGCTGCCGACGCACGCGAGCATCGGGGTCGGTGCGCCGGTGCTGCTCACGCTGCTGCGGCTGGTGCAGGGGTTCGCGCTCGGCGGGGAGTGGGGCGGCGCCGTGCTGATCGTCTCCGAGCACGGCGGGGCGGAGCACCGGGGCTTCTGGGCCTCCTGGCCGCAGTCCGGGGCGCCGGGCGGGAACCTGCTGGCCACCGGGGTCCTCGCGCTGCTCGCCTCCCTCCAGTCGGACGCCGCGTTCCTGGCGTGGGGGTGGCGGATCCCGTTCCTGCTCTCCGGCGTCCTGGTGGCAGTCGGGCTGTGGATCCGGCTCTCGGTCTCCGAGTCCCCCGTCTTCCTCGCCGCCCGCGCCAAGGCCGATGCGGAGGCGGCCGCGGGGGCCCGGGAACAGGCCCCCGTCATCCAGGTGTTCCGCCGGGACTGGCGCCAGGTGCTGACCGCCATCGGAACCCGCTTCGGCGAGAACATCTCGTACTACGTCCTGACCTCCTTCCTCCTCGTGTACGTCACCGCGCACCTCGGTCTGCCCAAGACCACCGCACTGGACGCGGTCCTGATCGGCTCCGCCGTCCACTTCGTCACCATCCCCGCCTGGGGCGCGCTCTCCGACCGCATCGGGCGGCGCCCGGTGACCCTGATCGGGTCCGTGGGCATGGCCCTGTGGGCCTTCGGGTTCTTCGCCCTGCTCGACACGGAGTCGTTCCCCGTGATCGCCGCGGCCGTCACCGCCGGACTGCTGCTGCACGGCGCGATGTACGGGCCGCAGGCGGCGTTCATCTCCGAGATGTTCGACACCAAGGTCCGCTATTCCGGCGCCTCGATGGGTTCGCAGCTCGCCTCGATCGTCGCCGGTGCGCTGGCGCCGATCATCGCCGTCGAACTGCTCAAGGACTACGGTTCCTCCGTCCCGGTGTCGCTCTACCTCTGCGCGGCCGCCGTGGTGACCACCCTCACGGTCGCCTTCGCCAAGGAGACCCGCGGCCGCGACCTGGCGCGTACCGTGAGCGACACCTCGGCGCCCGGGGCGTCCGGACGGGCCGGGCGCAAGGCGGCGCAGGCCCAGCGGGCCGCCTGACCGGGCCCGGGCCGCGTCCGCCGACCGGGTCCCAGGGGAAGGGACTCCCGTATGACCTCGGTGGGAAGAGCCGGCGGCGCCGCCCCGACGGAGGAGGCGCCGCCCACGGCTGCGGCCCCGGCCGCGGCCGCGCTGCGGGAGCTCCTCGGCCTGCTCGACCGCAGCGCTCCGCTCGAACACTTCGCCCGGCCCGCGGCGGACGCCCGCGCCGCCGGGGCCGGAGCCGCGGAGCAGGCGCTCGTGGAGGAGGCGACCCGGGTCGCCCTGGACATCCGCCACACGCTCGACCAGCACCGGCGCCGCGAGGCGGAACTCACCGCCCTGTTCGACACCGCGGGCGACCTGGCCGCCCTGCGCGATCTGGACGCGGTCCTGCGGGCCATCGTGCACCGGGCCAGGCTGCTGCTGGGGACGGACGTCACCTACCTCACCCTCAACGACCCGGCCGCCGGGGACACGTACATGCGGGTCACCGACGGCTCCGTCTCGGCCGCCTTCCAGCAGCTGCGCCTGGGCATGGGCGAGGGGCTCGGCGGTCTGGTCGCGCAGAGCGCACGGCCGTACGCCTCCGCCGACTACCGCGTGGACGGCCGTTTCCGACACACCCCCGCCATCGACAGCGGGGTGCGCGAGGAGGGGCTGCGCGGGATCCTCGGGGTGCCCCTGCGGGTCGGCCACCGGGTCATCGGGGTGCTGTACGCCGCCGACCGCGCGGTCCGCGACTTCGCGCCCGAGGCCGTCGCGCTGCTCTCCTCGCTCGCCGACCACGCGGCCGTGGCCATCGACAGCGCCCGGCTGCTGGAGGAGACCCGCGCGGCCCTCGTCGACCTCGGCGTGGCGAACGACACCGTACGCGCGCACAGCGAGGCGATGCGGCTGGCGGCCGAGACCCACGACCGGCTGACCGAACTGGTGCTGCGCGGCGCCGACACGGCCGACCTGGCCCGCGAGGTCGCGGCCCTGCTGGGCGGCGGCCTGGTGGTCCACGACTCCGACGGCAGCGAGCTCGCCCGGGTCGCCGCGGCGCCCATCCCCGGCGGCCCGGACGCCGGTGCCCCCGACACCGGTGCGCGGGACCCCGACACGCGGGACGCCCACGATCCGTCCGTCGCCTTCCCGCCCCGCACCGGAGGGCCCGGCGCCGCGCGGGAGCAGGGGATCGCGGCCTCCCGGTCCGGCGGCCGGGCGGTGCGGGTGGGCGGTACATGGGTCTGCGCGGTCCTGGCCGGGCCCGAACTGCTCGGCAGCATCAGCCTGACCGACCGCCCGGACCTGCCGGACTCTGACCGCCGCCTCTTCGAACGCAGCGCGCTCGTCACGGCGTTGCTCCTGCTGCTGCGCCGGTCGCTGGCGCAGGCCGAGGACCGGGTGCGCGGCGAACTGCTCGGCGATCTGCTGTCCGCCGGGCCGGACGGCCAGGTCCGGGATCCCGACGGCCGGGCCCTGCGGGCCCGCAAGCTCGGCGTCGACCTGAGCCGGCCGCACGCCGTGCTGGTGCTGCACTGCGACGCGGCGCCGCGGGCCCGGCTGGCCGTGGAGGGTGCCCGCCGGGCCCGGGCCCTGGAGGGCCTCGCCGCCGTGCACGAGGGCCGGGTGGTGCTCCTCGCGCAGGCCGCGGCGCCGGGTCCGCTGGCCCGGTCGCTGGCCGAGGACCTGGGGCAGGTGCTGGGAAGCCCGGTCACCGTGGGGTCCGCCGGCCCGGCGACCGGGCCCGCCGCCCTGCCCGCCGCGTACGCGGAGGCGTCGCGCTGCCTGGAGGCCCTGCACGCCCTGGGCCGCACCGGGCACGGCGCGGCCCTGCCCGATCTGGGCTTCCTCGGTGTCCTGCTGGGCGAACGCGCCGACGTGGGCGGTTACGTGGAGGACGTGCTCGGCCCCGTCCTGGACTACGACCGCCGGCGCGGGACCGAGCTGATCCGGACCCTGGAGGCGTACTTCGCCCACGGCGCCAGCCTGGCCAAGGCGAAGGACGCGCTGCACGTCCACGTCAACACCGTCGTGCAGCGCCTGGACCGGATCCGCCGGCTCCTGGGCGAGAGCTGGAACACCCCCTCCCGCGCCCTGGAGATCCAGCTCGCCCTGCGCGTCCACCGGATCACGGGCACCGCGCTGCCCGCGCCGGCGGAGGGCGGCCCGAACCCCCCGGGCGCCGCGGACCACGGGGGACGGTGACCGGACCGCGTCGCCGGTGGTCAGCCCCGCGGCGCCGCGCCCGCGCGCCCGGCCACCCGCGCCGCCCGCGCTTCGGCCGTGGCCTTCAGATCGGCCAGCCAGGCGGTCAAGGAGGCGTCGAGGCCCGTCAGCAGGGCGTCCGGGTCGGCGTCCACGGGCGGGCCCGCCCAGGACTCCTCGGTGGTGACCAGGGTCCCACCGCCCGGGGCGGGGTCGAAGGTCCAGTGGTGGATCCCGTCGATCCCCGCGGCGGGACCGCTCCAGCCGATGCTCCGGCCGGGGTCGACGGCGGTGATCGTGGAGGTGATGTCGAGGCCGTGCGTGAGCCAGCGGAAGGTGGCTCCCACGCGGGGCTCCCCCTCGATGACGGCCGTGTCGATGCCCTGGTTCCACTCGGGCCAGGCGGCGATGGCGAGGTGCAGGGACCACACCGCCTCGACGGGGGCGTCGATCGTGACCGTGTGCCGGGTGGTGATCATGAGGTCTCCTCGGGGGTGCTGGCGCTGGTACTGGTGGGAAGGGTCGGAGGCACGGCTCAGTGCCCGGGGGCGTCGGGGATCCAGGAGCCGTGGATGCCGGAGGGCACCCGGCGCGGGAGTTCCACGGTGGCGAGCGGTCCGGCGCCGGGTGCGGAGGCGTCCAGGACGAGCAGCTGCGAGGCGTCCGCGACCAGGTCGCTGATGACCGCGAGCAGGTAGCCGTCGTCCTCGCGGGTGGCCCCGGCCGCCGGTACGAAGACGGCCTCGCCCGGCATCCGGTCGCGGCCCGTCGGCACCACCTCCCGGCGCCCGGTGACGTGGTCGTACTTGACGAGGGCGTGCTCGGTCAGCCCCGCCCCGGGGAAGGCGACGGAGTAGCCGAAGCGGTGGGGCAGGCCGGTGCGCTCCTCGCTGATCGTGGGGAACTCGGCCACCAGGTCGTCGAGGGCCTCCTCGCGCGCCGTGCCGGTCGCGGGGTCCAGGACCCACCGGTGGGCGGTGGCGCCGACGATCGGCGTGGGCGCGTGGCCCGGGCTCCCCGTCCACCACTTCCAGGTCTGGCCCCAGGCGGAGCGGTCGTAGCGCGGGCCGGACAGGACGATCCGGCCGCGCTCGTCCTCGTACGCGTTGGCGACGTGCAGCAGGGCACCGGGTTCGACCTCGAACCAGGTGACCTCGGGCGCTCCGGAGCGCGGCATGACGCCGATGCGCGGGGTGTAGGTGTCGCTCCAGCGGTAGGGGATGCCGGAGTGCTCGGCGGGGTCGAAGACGACGGGCAGGTCGAGCCAGATCACGTGGTGGGCGGTGAGTCCGAAGTCGTGCATGAGGGACGGTCCGGCTCCGTCGACGGTCTGGGCGCGGACGATCGTGCCGGTGGCGTCGGCGACGTAGTGGGTGAGGTGGGGCGGGAAGGGTCCGTAGCCGAAGAAGTGCAGTTCGCCGGTGACCGGGTCGGTCTTGGGGTGGGCGGTCATCGCGCTGGTGAGGCGGCCGCCGAAGTCGTAGGCGCCGATGGTGTCGAGTTCCGGGGTGAGTTCGTAGGGCAGGTTCGCCTCCTGGAGGGCGAGGATCCGGCCGGCGTGCTCGATGACGTGGGTGGCCGCGTCACTGACGCGCAGGTCGGGCACGCCGTCGGCGCCGATGTACGGGGCGCCGTCCAGGGCGGGGGTGTGCACCCAGCGGTTGCGGTACCACTCGGCCCGGCCGTCCTGGAGCCGCAGGCCATGGATCATGCCGCTGCCCTTGAACCAGTGGGTGGGGGTGACGCCGGGCTTGGGGTTGTGGCCGTTGCGGAAGTAGCGGCCGTTCAGCTCGGGCGGGAGCGTGCCGTGGACGGTCAGTCCGCGGGCGGTGATCTCGTCGGCGACCGGCGCGTAGTGCCCGGTCAGGTAGGGCTTGGCCGTTTCGTTCATGACGCGACTCCACAGGAGAGGAAGAAGGATAAAGGAGAGAGTGATTGACCACTCCCTCTTTGGACCAAAGAGAGGGCCGCGCGTCGGCGCGGCCGTCCTCCGGGTGGGTCAGTAGTGCCGGATGCCCGTCAGCAGCGTCCGCGTCCACGGCGCGTCCGTTTCGGTGGCGCCGATCGAGACGGCGACGTTGCAGAGGAAACCGGTGGCGAAGAACCCCTGGATCAACGCATCCGGAGCCCCGGAGGCCGAGCGGGCGTACTCCACCAGGCGCGCGTACATGCCCTGGACGGCCTCCCGGATGGCCGGCTCGCTCGCCGCGCAGTTCGCGTGCATCAGCACCCTGAGCAGGTCGTCCCGATCCGCGATGAGGTGGGCGTACGCGTCCCCCATCGCGTCCAGCACGGCGGCGGGCTCGGCGCTGGCCACCTCGGCGACCGCCTCGGCCAGCCGCTCGCGGATCAGCCGGGAGCAGTTCTCGACGACGGCGACGAACAGCGCCTCCTTGTCCGGGAAGAGCCGGTAGAGGTACGACTGCGAGATCCCGGCCCCTTTGGCGACCTCGGTGGTCGAGGTGCCGTAGTAGCCGCGCCCGGCGAAGACGCGGGCGGCGGTGGCGAGCACCTCGCCGCGTCGGGCGTCGGCCGTGGACAGCTGTCGGGTCTTGGTCGCACTCATGTGAGTAATAGACCACTCACTCCCGTCCTGCGTCAACCCCCGACGGCAAAGACGGCAAAGACTGCACGGCCCCGCCCACCGCTCAGGGCACCTCGACCAAGGGTGGCTCCCCCAGGGGAAGCGTCAACGCCTCCCGCAGGGCGCCGACGGCATCGGCTCCGATGCGCTCCGCCAGGACGCCTTCGATGACGGCGAGGGCGCCCTGGGCGCGCCGGTGCACGCGGGCCCCCTCGGGGGTGGGGCGGATGAGGCGGCTGCGGGCGGAGGCGGGGTCGGGCACCTGCTCCAGCAGGCCCATGCCGATGAGGGCGTGCACGGCCTGATGGGCGGTCTGCCGGGTGACGCCCATCCGGCGGGCCAGCGCCGAGACCGTGGTGCCCCCGTCGTCGAGGGCGGCGAAGACGGCCGCCTGCCCGGCGGTGACGGGCCGTTCACCGGCGGCACGCATGCTGGCCAGCAACGCGTCGTCGAACCAGCGCCTGGCCTCGGTGAGCAGCTGGGGCAGGTGGGGCACGTGGGGCGCGGGGGTGGTCATGGCTCCTCGCGGGACGGGGCGGCGTGGACAGAGACCGTACGGGGGCGCGCCCGGGCCTGCATGTCAGGTAACCTGACACTCATCGTTGCCGTCGTGCCGGAGGTCCCCATGACCATGGAGCTCGCCCGTCCCAGCCGCTCGCGCTCGCTCATCCCGGCCGAGCCCGGGAAGCCGTACTTCATCGAGAAGGGCATGGGCGACCGCGCCCACCTGTTCACCGACCTGGTCACCGTCTACGCGGGCGGCGAGCAGACCGAGAACGCCTTCAACTTCTTCACCGTGGAGGGTCCCAAGGGCGACGTGATCCCCGCGCACGTCCACTCCGACACCTACGAGGTCTTCTACATCACCGACGGCGCGGTCCGGCTGTTCGTCGAGGACCTGGCGGGCGAGCAGCAGGAACGCCTGCTCACGGCGGGCGACTTCGGCTTCGTACCGAAGAACTGCCCGCACGCCTACCGCATCGAGCGCCACCACAGCCGTGTCGTCGGCGTGGCCGCGGGACCCGGCGGCACCTTCGAGCGGTTCTTCGAGAACCTCGGCGTCCCGACCGAGGAACTCGGCCTGCCGACGGAGCCGTACGTACCGGAACCGCACAAGTTCGCCACCGTGCCGCAGCGGTACGACGTGCGCTTCCTGCCCGGTCACCAGTGGCGCACCGAGGCCTGATCCCCCGGCCCCGGCGAGGGTCGCTCAGATCCAGCCGCGGCGGACCGCGACGACGCCGGCCTGGAAGCGGTTCACCGCGCCCAGGAGTTCGTGGAGGCGGCTCATGCGCCGCCGCATCGTGCGGACCGACCAGCCGAGCTGGCGGGCTATGGCCTCGTCCTTGAGGCCGCTCACCAGCAGGGTGAGCACCAGGCGGTCCTCCTCGTCGAGCGGGTCCTCGGCGGGGACGTCCAGCGGCAGGGCCTGCTTCCAGCACAGCTCCCAGTAGTCGGTGAGGGCGTCCAGCAGCGCCGAGGGGCGGATGACCGCGGCGCGCACCCCGTCGAGGTCCAGGGAGAGCGGCATCAGGGCCAACCGGCGGTCCGCGATGGCCAGTTTGATCCGCAGGCCCGGCATGACCCGGGCCTGCTCACCGCGGCGCACGAGTCCGCGGATGTCGTCGAGCACCCCCGGCCACTCCAGCGCCTCGGGGGCGTAGACCGCGCGGTAGCGCACGCCGCGGCCCAGCGCCGTGCTCTCCACCGGGTTGGAGGTGGTCAGCGCGTACGGCGGCCGGTCCAGCGTCATGACGTCCTCGCGCGCCTCCTGCTGGAGGCGGACGAACCAGCGGCCGAGCGCCTCGCGGCCGGTGGTGATCTCCACTTCCTCTTCCCCCGCGGTGCCCGCCTGGGCCGCCGCGAACAGCCGCGACAGTTCGGCCGCCGCCGAGCGGACCCGGTCCAACTCCGCGGCCCTGTTGCGCACGAGGGACTCGACCGCGGCTCCCGGCTCGATCGCCGCGTACCGGCGGCGCACCCCCGCGAGCCGCCCGACCAGACCGTGGTCGTGCAGCCGGTCCAGCGCCCTGGCGGCGCGCACGGGGGAGCAGCCGAGGTCGGCGGCGAGCTCGGTCGGGGCCGCCGTACGCCGGGTCAGGACGGCCCGGTAGACGCTCTCGTCGAACGGATCGATGCCTGCCGCGGTGAGATCGTTCGTCATATCCGGATACTGGCCCACTTGTGCCACCGGCAGCAATGGGCCGCCGGGATCCGTTGTACGGAGAGTGACTTCGGCACTAGGACTTCTCTCCATGGCCAAGAACGCACGAAGAAGCCGACGCCTGGTGGCCCTCACCGTCACCACGGTCGCCCTGGCCGGGACGCTGACCGCGATACCCGGCACCGCCAGCGCGCAGTCACCCGACCCGAACCAGCGGGTCATCGTCGAACTGTCCGGGGACGCCGCCGTCGCCGCCGCACCCGGCGGCTCGCTCACCTCCCTGGCCGCGGGTCCCGCGTCCACCGTGGCCGACGCCCGGCGGGCCCTCGCGGTACGCCAGGACGCCTTCGTGGAGACCGTGCGCAGAGCCGGCCTGCACCCCGCCTCCCCCCGCAAACTCGGCCTGCTGGTCAACGCGGTGGCGATGACGGTGCCGGGCTCCGAGACGGCGCGGCTGGCCGCGCAGCCCGGTGTCCTCGGCGTCCGGCCCGACACCCGGGTCCAGGTGCAGACGGACGCCAGCGTGCCGCTGACCGGCGCGCCCGAGGTCTGGAAGCGCGCGGACCCGTCCGGGGTGAAGGCCACCGGCAAGGGCACCGTCGTGGCGGTCCTGGACAGCGGCGTGGACTACGGCCACCCGGACCTCGGCGGCGGCTTCGGCAAGGGCCACAAGGTCGTCGGCGGCTACGACTTCGCCAATGGCGACGACGACCCGATGGACGACAACGGCCACGGCACCCACGTCGCGGGCATCATCGCGGGCAAGGCGGCCGCGAAGGGGGGCGTCACCGGCATGGCGCCCGACGCGAGCCTGCTGGCCTACAAGGTCATCGGCGCCGACGGCAGCGGCTACACCTCCGACATCATCGCCGGCATCGAGGCGGCGGCCGACCCGGCGGGCCCCCACCCGGCCGACGTCATCAACATGAGCCTCGGCGGTCCCGGTGACGGCACCGACCCGCTGGGCCGCGCGGCGACCGCCGCCGTGCGGGCCGGAGTGGTCGTCGTCGCGGCGGCGGGCAACTCCGGGCCGGGCAAGGGCACCGTCAGCTCCCCGGCATCCGCCGACGGGGTCATCGCCGTCGGCGCCTCCACCAGCGGGGTGCGGATGCCCAGCGCGTACCTGGCGGGCAGG
This sequence comes from Streptomyces sp. NPDC006529, assembly GCF_040611795.1. NCBI lineage: Bacteria > Bacillati > Actinomycetota > Actinomycetes > Kitasatosporales > Streptomycetaceae > Streptomyces > Streptomyces sp. NPDC006529. Next base: position 190,862 of record NZ_JBEXPB010000009.1, read on the forward strand.
AAGCCCGAACTGATCCAGACGTACCGCGGCATCCTGTCCGCGAACCCGCCCCGGGAGCCGGTCACCGCCCCGCTCGTCGACGTCGGCGCGGGCACCCCCGAGGACTGGAAGCGGGTCGGTGACGTCCGCGGCAAGATCCTGCGGGCCGACATCCTCGTCCCGCCCAGTACGGAGGTGCTGAGCGGGAGCGACATCGACTGGGCGCGCGAGGCCGAGAAGCGCGGCGCGCTCGCCGTGCTCGGCGGCCTGGCGTCCCACGACGGGCCCGTGCTCGCCGCCGCCACCCCGGGCACGGTCGAGGTCCCGGCGACCCCGGCCCGCCCCGGCCTCGGCCGGACCACCGCGTCCGGCGACTCGCTGCGCATGGACCGCCTGGTCGTCATGGGCATCGACGCCACCCAGTACGCCCAGCTGAGCCGTGAACTGGCCGCCGGGAAGGTGTCCGTCACCCTGCGCGGCACCGACTCCACCGACGAGATCGCCTCGTTCTCCTCGCGCGGACCGGGCACCGGCTTCGGCCTCAAGCCCGACCTGGTCGCCCCCGGCGTGGAGATCCGCTCCACGATCCCCACCGCCATGTACGCACCCGGCGTCTACCGCATGTCCGGCACCTCGATGGCGAGCCCGCACGTGGCCGGAGCCGCCGCCCTGCTGCGCCAACTGCGCCCGGACCAGGCCCCGGACGCCGTCAAGTCCGCCCTGGTCGGCAGCGCGAAGCCGCTGGCCGGCACCGGACCCACCGTCCAGGGCAGCGGCCGGCTCGACGTGGCCGCCGCGGCCTCGGCCGCCCTCACCTCCTCCCCGACGGCCGTGTCCTTCGGCCTCGCCGACCTGGCGGACAAGAGCGTCGGCGCCTCCGCGCAGGTGCGCCTGGCCAACCCCGGCAAGACGCCGCTGACCGTCACCCTCACCGGCAGCGGGCCCACGACCGTCTCCCCGGCGCGGGTCACCCTCCCCGCCGGAGGGTCCGCGACCGTCACCGCCACCCTGCGCGCCGACCGTCCGGCCACCGACACCGAGATCAGCGGCCGGATCACGGCCACCCCCGATCGCGGCCCGGCCCTCCAGGTGCCCTACCTGCTCGTCGTCCGGCACCTGGTCGTCCAGGCCTCCCCCGACCCGAGCGACGGCCGCTCCACCGTGCACATCGCCGCGCCGGCCGCCCTCAACGCGCCGCCGGAGATCAAGGTCACGCCGCCGCACGGCAAGGCGTTCACCCTGCCCACCACCATGAACGGCGCCGGCTACTACCAGGCCGACGTGACCGGGAAGGCGGCCGGCGCCTACCTGGTGGCCGTCCAGGCCACGACCACCGACGGCCGCCGGATCACCGGGTCCAGCGCCTTCGAGGTGACCCCCGCCAACAGCCGCGGCGAGCGCTGGGAGCCCATCGGTCCGAACAGCGAGGCCGGCTACGTCGCGCTCTCGCCCGCTCGGCCGAAGCAGGCCGTCGTGACCCAGTACCGCAAGGCCGCTCCCTGGCTGACCACCGACGGCGGCGCCCACTGGCGCCAGGTCGGCAGGCTGCCGATCGCCGACGGCAACGGCACCGGAGCGGTCGTGGTCGACGCCCGCCGCCCCGATCGCTGGTGGTACGCCGTGAACACGGCCGCCGACCCCACCCGCCGGGGCACCATCCTGCGCACCGACGACAACGGCCGCACCTGGCGCAAGCTCGACGTGCCCGACGCCCACATCGACGAACTCGTCGCGGACGAGCAGACCCGTACCCTCGCCGCGATGGTCGACGGCTCGCTGCTGGTCAGCACCGACGCCGGCGACAGCTGGGCGACGTACCCCACCGGCATCACCGGAGGCATCCGCGAGGCCGCCCTCGTCGGCGACACCCTGTACCTGGCGACCTTCGACGGCGTCTGGCGGATCGACGGCATCGGCAAGGGCGACCCCGGGACGGCGCACCGCATCCTCGACGAGCCGGTCAACACCATCCGCGGCCTGGCCGCCGACTCCACCGTGGTCGCGGCCTACGTCCCCGGTACGGGCATCCGCGGCTCCTACGACAAGGGCCGCACCTGGTCCACCCTGCTGACCCTGCCGGAGGGCGGCAACGGGCTGACCGCCTCCGGCGGCGACCTGTACCTGCGCGCGCTGTTCGGCGCCGGGCAGGTGAGCCGCGACCACGGCAGGACCTGGAAGCCCGTGGCCGCGCCCTCGAAGGCGGCCATCGCGATGGACTACGACCGCTGGGCCGACGGCTCGGTGACCGTGTCCAGCGAACAGGACGGCCTGTACCGCGGCTCGGCCGACGGCGCCGGCTACCGCAGGATCGGCGTCCAGGGCCTGACCACCCTCGCCCTCGCAGCCAGCGGCGACCAGCTGCTCGCCGGCACGGTGAGCGGCACCTACCGCACCGCCATCCCCGTCGCCGGACCCGAGTGGGGCCAGTCCGGCTCGGAGGGCATGACCGGTCGCCTCACCTCGCACATCGCCGTCTCGCCGAAGGATTCCAAGGTGGCGTGGCAGGTGCGGCGCACCGCGACCGGCCTCTTCGAGGTCTCCCGCAGCGGCGACGCCGGCCGGACCTGGCAGGTGAAGGGCACGTCCTCCGAGATACCGACCTCCATCCTGGTCCACCCCGCCGACCCGGACCGGGTGGCGATCAGCTTCCGGAGCATCTTCGGCGACGGGCTGTTCTCGACGGCCGACGGAGGCAGGACGTGGAAGAACCTCTTCCACGAAAGGTCGTTCGACGCCATGGCCGGTGACCCGCGCGACCCGCGGCGCCTGTGGCTCGGCAACGCCTCGGGCCTCTACCGCTCGGACGACGGCGGCGTCACCAAGACCAAGGTCGCCGACGGCCCGGTGACCGCGCTCACGATGGACGGCCGACGCCTGATCGTCGGCGGCTCCTCCGTCCGGATCACCGCCGATGACGGCAAGACGTTCCGCACCGCCGACACCGGCCCGCTCGCGGTCCACGTGTCGGACCTGCTGCGGGTCGGCGGGGCGCTGTACGCGGCCACCACCCGCTCCACCGAGTCCGGCCTCGTGCAGGGCGGCCGGGGCGTCCTGCGCAGCACCGACAACGGCCTCACCTGGGAGAACGTCTCCGGCGGCCTGCAGAACACCGACACCACCAAGCTGGCCGCCGCCCCAGACGGCCGCACGCTGTACGTCGGCACGGTCGACGGCGGGGTGCACCGCCTGAAGCTGCACCGCTGACCCACCCGGCGCCGACGCGCGCGCCCGCGTGACTGCCGTGGCCGACGGGACCCGTTCCCGCCGGCCACGGCAGTCGTGCGTGGTCCCGCGGCACGCCGGGAGCACCCCCACCTGTCGCGGCGGGGCCGGCTCCCCTACGGTCGGGGTGAGCGATGCGCCCCGGGCCTGCGGCTGACGGCGCATCACCCGCCCACCCCCACCGGGAGACGCGCATGAGGATGCTGATCAACAGTCCGGAGACGGTCGTCGCGGACGCGCTGCGGGGGATGGCCGCCGCGCATCCGGAGCTGGACGTGGACGTGGAACGGCGGATCGTGCTGCGGCGGGACGTGCGCGGGAGCGGGCGGGTCGGGATCGTGTCCGGCGGCGGGTCCGGTCACGAGCCGCTGCACGCCGGGTTCGTGGGGTACGGCATGCTGTCGGCGGCCTGCCCCGGCGAGGTGTTCACCTCCCCCGTGCCCGATCAGATGCTGCGGGCCGCGGCCGCCGTGGACAGCGGGGAGGGGGTGCTGTTCGTCGTCAAGAACTACACGGGGGACGTCCTCAACTTCGAGATGGCCGCCGAACTCGCCGACGAGGACGGCATCCGGGTCGAGCGGGTGCTGGTGGACGACGACGTGGCCGTCACCGACAGCCTCCACACCGCCGGACGGCGCGGCACCGGCGCCACCCTCTTCGTCGAGAAGATCGCGGGAGCCGCCGCCGAGGAGGGAGCGCCTCTGGAGCGGGTCGCGGCACTGGCCCGGCGCGTGAACGGGGCCTCCCGCAGTTTCGGCGTCGCGCTGAGCCCCTGCACCACCCCGGCCAAGGGAAGCCCGACCTTCGCCCTGCCGGACGGCGAACTGGAGCTGGGCATCGGCATCCACGGCGAGCCCGGCCGCGAGCGGCGACCGATGACGAGCGCCCGGGAGATCGCGGAGATCGCGGTCGAGGCCGTCCTCCCGGAGCTGGACGAGGTGGGACCGGTGGGCGGTCCGGTGCTCGCACTGGTCAACGGGATGGGCGCGACCCCGCTGCTGGAGCTGTACGGGTTCCACGCCGAGGTGGCGCGGGTGCTGGCGGAGCGGGGCGTGCCCGTGGCCCGCGTCCTGGTCGGCAACTACGTCACGGCGCTGGACATGGCGGGGTGTTCGCTGACCCTGTGCCGCGCCGACGACGAACTGCTGCGGCTGTGGGACGCGCCGGTGCAGACCACCGCCCTGCGCTGGGGCCGCTGACACGGGCAGCGCGGCTCCGGTAACGCGGGCTCCGGGACCGTAGGCTGGGAGCGGTCACAACGGAGCGGGCAGGATGACGTCGATCGGCTGCGAGGAGATCCGGTGCGGGACGCGGAGCAGGATCCGGACGAGGGGCGGAACACGGTGCGGGACGCGGAGTTCTTCGTACGCTGGCTGGCCGCCGTGGCCGTGTCGGTGGAGCGCGAAGCGGACCGGCTGACGGAGCTGGACTCCCCCATCGGCGACGCCGACCACGGCGGCAATCTGCTGCGCGGTGTCCTGGCGGTACGGTCCGCACTCGGCGACCAGCCGCCGCAGTCCCCCGGCGCGGTGCTCCAACTGGCCGGGCGGACCCTGATCAGCACGGTGGGCGGGGCCTCCGGCCCGCTGTACGGAACCCTGCTGCGGCGCACCGGCAAGGAACTCGGCGACGCCGCGCGGGTCTCCGACGAGGAGCTGCGCCAGGCCCTGTACGCGGGGGTGGGCGCGGTCGCGCAGCTGGGCGGGGCCGCGCCGGGCGACAAGACGATGCTGGACGCGCTGGTTCCCGGGATCGCGGCGCTGAGCACGTCGTACCGCGCGGCGGCGCTGGCGGCGCAGGACGGGGCGCTGGCGACCGTACCGCTCCAGGCCCGCAAGGGACGTGCGAGCTATCTGGGCGAGCGGAGCATCGGGCACCAGGATCCGGGGGCCACCTCGGCGGCGCTGCTGCTGCGGGCGCTCGCCGACACGGCCGATGCCGACGACGCCGCAGGACCCGCGGAGGCCGGGCAGTGAGCGCGACGGCGAACGGCGAAGCCGGGACCGGGGACGGAGCCCTCGTCGGGATCGTGCTGGTGTCGCACAGCGCGGCGGTGGCCCGGTCCGTGGCGGAGCTGGCCGGGGACCTGGTGGCGGGCGGGCCCGCCGTCCCGGTGGCCGCCGCGGGCGGCACGCCCGACGGCGCGCTGGGCACGAGCGCCGAGCTGATCGCGGCGGCGGCCCGGTCGGTGGACCGGGGCGCCGGGGTGGCGCTGATCGCCGACCTCGGCAGCTCGGTGCTGACCGTCAAGGCGCTGCTGCTGGACGAGGAACTGCCGGCGGGGTCGCGGCTGCTGGACGCGCCGTTCCTGGAGGGCGCGGTGGCGGCCGTGGTGACCGCTGCGACCGGCGCCCCGCTGGACGCCGTGGCTGCGGCGGCGGGCGAGGCCTACGCGTACCGGAAGGTCTGACCCGCCCCCCGCGCGGTCCGGACCGCCGTCTCAGCGGCCCCGCAGGTTCTCGATCTCGCGCCGTTCGCGCTTGGTGGGGCGGCCCGCGCCCCGGTCGCGGATGCCCACGACCGCCGCCTCGACGGGGGTCGGCGGGGGCGGGCTGTTGTCGGTCAGGCACTCGGCGGCCACGGGCGCGCCGACCCGCTTCGTCACGGCCCGGCGGACCACGACGATGCGCTCGCGCCCGGCGTGGAAGAGCCGCACCTCGTCGCCCGGGCCGACCGCCTGGGCCGGTTTGGCGCGTTCGCCGTTGACCCGCACGTGCCCCGCCCGGCAGGCGGCGGCCGCGATCGAGCGGGTCTTGGTCAGCCGGACCGACCAGATCCAGACGTCCACCCGCGCCGTTCCCGTTCCCGCTGCGGTTCCCTCTTCAGCCATGCCCCGACTCTATCCACCGGGCCGGGCCGCGCGGGATCCGCCGGGACCGCCGTCCCCGGGCGGCCCGGCGCGGCATCCTTGGCGGATGCGCCAACTCGCATGGCAGGTGCCAGGTAGATTGCCCGAAGGTGATTGCACATGCGGCAGAAGTGGCCCTAACGTGTGGCACCTGCGGTCCCACCGCCCCCACCCGCTCCGCCCGTCCCCGGCGCGGGTCCTTGCCAGACCCGAGGAGCCGAAACCGTGTTCTCCACGAGTACCCACCGCCGCCGCGCGGCCGCCGCCGTCCTCGGCGCCGCCCTGCTCGTCCCGCTGACCGCCTGCGGCAAGGACGACCCGAAGGAGCCCGCCGCCGACAGCGCGAGCGCGTCCGGCTCCGCGTCGGCCGCCGGGCCGAAGCCGGCCCGGCTGACCGTCCTCGCCGCCTCCTCGCTCACCGACGTCTTCAAGACGGCCGGCGCCGCGTACGAGAAGTCCCACCCCGGCATGAAGATCACCTTCTCCTTCGCCGGGTCCCAGGAGCTGGCCGCCCAGGTCCGGCAGGGCGCCCCGGCCGACGCACTGGTCACCGCCGACACCAAGACCATGGACGGACTCGCCACCGAGACCACCGCCTCGAAGGTCATCGCGAAGAACCGCCTGGTCATCGCCGCGGGCAAGGGCAACCCCTTCAAGATCGCCGCGCTGAAGGACCTCGCGGATCCCAAGATCAAGGTGGTCCTGGCAGCGCCCGAGGTCCCGGTCGGCCGGTACGGCAAGCAGATCCTCGACGCCCAGAAGATCGAGGTGAAGCCGGTCTCTCAGGAGCCCAACGTGCGCGCGGTGCTCTCCAAGATCGAGCTGGGTGAGGCCGACGCCGGCCTGGTCTACAAGACGGACTCCGACAAGTCCAAGGACAAGGTCACGGCCATCGACATCCCGGACGGGCAGAACGCCGTCGCCTCCTACCCCGCCGCCGCCCTCAAGGGCTCCGGGAACGCCGAGGCCGCCACCGCGTTCGTGGCGTGGCTGAGCACCCCCGAGGCGCAGCGGATCCTGCAGGACGCCGGCTTCCAGCCGGCCTGACCGCCGTCCGGTAGAACAGGCACAGGACGCGGCGTCCGAGGCAGTGGCAGAAGCAGAAGAGGCAGCGCAGATGGCCAGATCCCGTACGCGGACGCAGACCCGGATCCGTCCGCCGCTCGCCCTCGCGCTGCCCGCCCTGCTGGCCGTCGCCTTCCTGCTCCTGCCCCTCCTCGGCATCCTCGCGCGCACCCCGTGGAGCCGGCTGGGCACGCACCTCACCACCCCGGGCGTGGTCGAGGCGCTGCGGCTCTCGCTCCTCGTCTCGTTCTGGGCGCTCGGGCTCTCCCTGCTGCTCGGGGTGCCGCTGGCCTGGCTCCTGGCGCGGGTGCGGTTCCCGGGCAAGCCCCTCGTGCGCTCGCTCGTCCTGCTGCCGATGGTGCTCCCGCCGACCGTGGGCGGCGTCGCCCTGCTGCTCGGCTTCGGGCGGCGCGGACTGCTCGGGCCCTGGCTGGAGGACACCTTCGGGGTCACCCTTCCCTTCCACACCTCGGGCGCGGTCATCGCTGCCACCTTCGTCGCGATGCCGTTCCTGGTGATCAGCCTGGAGGGGGCGCTCGGCGGACTCCGGCAGAGTTACGAGGAGACCGCGTCCTCCCTCGGAGCCTCGCCGGTCCGGGTGTTCTTCACGGTGACCCTGCCCATGGTGGCCCCGGGTCTGATCGCCGGAGCCGCGCTGACCTGGGCGCGCGCGCTGGGCGAGTTCGGCGCCACCATCACCTTCGCCGGGAACCTGCCCGGCACCACGCAGACCCTGCCGCTCCAGGTGTACCTGCTCCTCCAGGACCAGCCCGAGGCCGCGACCTCGCTGTCGCTGCTGCTGCTCGCGATCGCCATGGCCGTCCTGATCGGGCTGCGCGGCCGGTGGACCGGGGCACCGCCGGCCGCCGGTCGTACGGAGACCACCGGCGCCGACGCCCCTCCCGAGCCCGCGGCCGGGCCCCCGGTCGACGGCGCGGCGGCGCCCGGCGGCTCCGCCGCTGCGGCGGGCGGGAGCTGGCCGCTGCACGCGACCGTCACCGGCTTCAACGAACTGACCCTGGACGCGGAGCCCGGCACCACCATCGCCGTCGTCGGGGAGAACGGCGCCGGCAAGACCACCCTGCTCCGGGCCCTCCTCGGACTGACCCCGCGCGCCCACGCCGCACTGACCCTCGGCGACCTCGACGTCAGCGCCCTGCCCCCGCACAAGCGGCAGGTCGCCTGGGTCCCCCAGGACGGCGCCCTCTTCCCGCACCTGAACGCCCTCGCCAACACGGCGTACGGACTCCGCGCCCGGGGCGTTCCGCGCGCCGAGGCCCGCGCCGAGGCGCAGACGTGGCTCGACCGGCTCGGCGTCGGCCACCTCGCCCGCCGCAAGCCCGCCCAGCTCTCGGGCGGTCAGGCCCAGCGCGTGGCCCTGGCCCGTGCGCTGGCGGCCAGGCCCCGGCTGCTGCTCCTCGACGAGCCCCTGGCGGCCCTCGACCAGACGACGCGGGCGCACGTACGGCACACCCTGCGCACCCATCTCGCGGGCTTCGGCGGGGTCTGCCTGATCGTCACCCACGACCCCGTCGAGGCCGTGTCCCTGGCCGACCGGGTGCTCGTGCTCGCCGACGGCCGCGCCCTCCAGGACGCCCCGCCCGCCGAGGTCACCCGCCATCCGCGGTCCCCGTGGGTGGCCCGCATGCTCGGCCGCAACGCATGGCCCGGCACGGCGACCGGAGAGGGCCTGGCGTTGGCGGGCGGCGGCCGGCTGGTGCTCGCGGACACCCTGCCGGACGGCGCCGCGGCGCTGGCGATCATCGCCCCCGAGGCGGTCTCGGTCCACCGCGACCGGCCGGGCGGCAGCCCCCGCAACGTGTGGCCCGGCACCGTCCGCGAGATCACGGCGATCGGCAGCAGGCTCCGGATCCTGGTCTCCTCGCCCGAGGCCCCCGACCTGGTCGCCGAGATCACCCCGCAGGCCGCCGCCGAACTCGGCCTGGCGGACGGCGCCGAGGTCTGGACGAGCGTGAAGGCGACCGAGGTCACCCTCATCGCCCTCTGACCCCGGCGGCCGGTACGGGAACGGCAGCAGCCGGCGCGGGGCGGGGCGTCGGCGCAAGGACCGGCCGCGGCAGCACGGAAAGCCACTCGCCGCCGCCCTCTCCGCCGGGGCCCCTGCCCGCCCCGTCCACCCCCACCAGCACCCAGCCGGGGCCTCCCGCCGTCACCGACACGACCCCCTCGCTCCGGCCCACCTCGGGCGCGCCGCCGCCGAGGACGACCACCGCCGCGCCCTTGCCGGTCGCCCACCGGAACTCCGCCAGCAGCCGGTCCCGCAGCGCCGCCTCCTTCCGGTCCACCGGCGACCGTCCTGCCGTCCCGTCGTCCTGTACGACGACCAGCGCCCCGGTGGCGGCCTCCCGGGCCGCCGCGGCGATCCCCTCGCGCAGTGCCCGCAGGCGCTCCAGCCCGCCCCCGTCGAGGGTGCGGCGGGTCCCGTCGAAGCGCAGGAACCGTACGCCCCGGTGGACCAGCGAACCGGGCGCGTCACCGGAGGCCAGCACCACCTCGGGCCGCTCCGCCCCGATCTCCTCCCGGGCCCGCCGCAGGTCGGCCGCCGACTGGCCGCCGGGCAGGAGCGCGAACCGCCACGGCCGCGCACCGACCTCGGCGGGTGTCGCGGCCAGCGCCGGGTCCCGGACGACCGGGTTCCGCGGCGCCGCACCGGCCTGCGGACCCACCGTCGTCAGGGTGTCCAGCACCACCGTGCCCGGCCGCGTACCGGAGCTCGCCGAGAGCCGGTCGAGCGCCAACGGCCGCTCCGCCGACGCAGGTACGGGCAGGCTGACCCGGCGCCAGCCGGTCCAGTCGACGGCGGGCCCGCGCAGGACCACCTCCGCCCCGTCCCCCTGGCGCAGCCGCGCCGCGATCCGGCTCCCCGACCCGTCGCCCTCGACCCAGAGGGCCAGGGAACGCGCGAGGTCCGGCAGCGGTACGGGACGCGGCGGCTCCGCCGCGGCCGAGCCGCCCTGCCGCCGGGCCGGGGACGCGGGGCGGCGCCGCTCCCGCCGCGGCGCCGCTCCGGCGGCCTCCGCGGTGAGGTCGAGGCGCAGTCCGGTCCCCGGGTGCCCGGGGGCCGCGCCCGCGCCCGGCCCCTTCCACCGCTCCGCGTCGCTCAGGTCCGCCAGGTCCTCTTCCACCAGCCCCACCCCCACGGCCAGTTCGGTGGTCACCGCGGGCGCTCCGGGCGCCGCCACGGTGGCCCGGAGCAGGCCGGTGGCCCGCGGCTGGAGGGCGGTCACCGTGAAGCCGCCGCGTCCGTCCTCGCCGATCCGCCAGCGCGTACGGTCGTACTCCCAGCGCACGTCGCGGCCCTCCACCGGGGCCGCCCGGCCCTGCGCGTCGCGTCCGGTAAGCGCGAAGGTGCCCGTCTCGGCCCGGTCCGCGAGGCCCAGCCGCGGTGTGCTCGGGCGCAGGCCCGTGAGCGGGCCGAGGACGTCCAGGCGCAGCGCTCCGCCGGCCGCCGCGGCGCGGGCCCGCACCGACGCGCCACCGGGCCGCCGGGCGTGGAAGATGCCCTCGACATCCACCCGGCCGGAGCCGCCCGGGTCCACCGACCAGCGGGGCCCTGGCGCGCCGGGGGCGGCCGGCACCGGGCCGAGCACGGCGTCGTAGCCGGTGGCGGTGAGGGTGCGGGTCAGGCCGGGGAAGACCCGGGTGGCGCCGCCGAGGGCCTCGACGCGGTAGCCGGTGAACCGTCCCGGGCCGCTGGGGACGGTGAGGACCAGCCCGTTGGCGACCTTGCGGGCCGCACCGTCCGAGGGGGAGTTCTCCAGGTCGAGCCGGGAGGTCCCGCTGCGTGCGGCGAGCAGGGTGGTGGAACCGCCGCCGTCGAGGTTCAGCGCGTCGTGGGCCCCGAGGCCGTGCATCAGCCGGCCGAGCCCCGTGAGCGTGAGGCCTGCGCTGTCCCGCTGGCGGCCGTCGACGGTGACGAGGCGGAGCGTGCGGCCGTCCCGGGAGAGGCCGACCGCGGTGCGCGGGGCGGAGGCGTCGTTCGGCCCGCCGTCGTGGTTCTGCGGTACGCCGCCCACCACCAGGGCCGCGCGCCCGCCGAGGGCGGACACCAGGGGCCCGCGCCCGCCGTCGTCGCGCCGGAGCGCCGCCGAGAGGGTGACGGGGTCTCCCGGGCGCAGCGCGGCGACCCGGGCCGCCGCCCCGCCCCGGCCGACCAGCACGGTGACGCCGGGTAGGGGCGGGATGCCGCGCGCGGGCGAACGTACCGACGTGACCCGCCCGTTGGCGACGTCTGCCTCGGCGGTCGCCCCCGGACCGGCGGCGGGGAGCGTTCCCCCGGCCCAGTCGGCGGTGTAGGCGAGGTACCCCTCGGCGGGCGGCCGGGCGGTGTTGTACCCGGCGAGCGGGTGCGTGGTGGCGGGGGTTCGCGCGCTGCCGGGACCGCCCGGGCTGCCCGGGCTGCGAGGGCCGGTGGGACCGTCCGCACCGTCCGGACCATTGGGCAGGGTGACGCCGCCGGTGAGTCCGAGGGTGAGGATGCGTCCGGCGCCGTCCGCGCCGAAGCCGATGGCCGCGCCGGCGCCCGGGGCGGGGGCGTGCAGCAGCCGGCCGCCGCGAATGCCGGGGCCGAGCGGGGCTCCCGTGCCCCCGATGTCGAAGAAGTCGCCGTTCACGGCCGCGACCACCCGGCGGCCCGGTCCGGCCGGGTGGCGGGCCGCGGAATCGGCGACGGTCGCCGGGCCGCCCCCGCCCAGGTACTCGGCCCGTACGCCCGGGGCCCCGAGGTCCACGGCGAGTTCGTCGATCCGCAGCCAGCGGTCGCGCTCCAGGCGGTCGTAGGACTCCAACCGGACGCCGGGGGCGAGGGGACGGCCGGTCCGGGCGGTCTCGGTGCCGGTGGCCGCGACCGGGCCCGGGTCGGCGGCCGCGGTGCGGGCGGGGCCCGCGAGCGCGGCCGTGGCGAGGAGCAGGACCAGCAACGGACGGAGTGGGGACACCACGGCAGAATGATCTGTCCGCTCAGCACACAAGCGGATGAACCCGCGGCTGCGAGGCCGGTTCAGCCATTCGCCGGGCGGACCCTTCGCGCATCGTCAGAACGCTGGCCGGAAAGCTTTGGACAGAGGACGATCCTCTGTCATATGTTCGCGCGGGACCCGCCCTCGGCGGGTTTCTTCATGCGCACCACATGTACCCGTGGGGGGTCCTCCGTCATGTCCTACGACGCCACCAGTGCGCCCGGTCCGTCCGGCGCACCCGGTCCCTACGATCCGCCCGTACCGGGCTCCGGCCCCGTCGCCCCCGCCCCGGCGCTCCGCTCTCCCAGCGGACTGGGCCTCGCGGTCACGATCCTGCTGGGCGTCGCGGGCGTCGTCGACCTGGCGGCTGCCCTGATCGGGCTGGGCAAGGGCGCCGGAGTCAGCGACATCGCCGTCGGCGACGGCACGGAGGCGCTGAGCGGCGACGCGCTGCTGTCCGGCTCCGTCGCGCTGGTCCAGCTCGTCCTCCTGCTGGGCACCGGGATCGTCTTCATCATCTGGTTCCACCGGGTCCGCGTGAACGGCGGAGTGTTCCGGCCCGACCTCTTCGGCAACGGGCCCGGCTGGGCCATCGGATCCTGGTTCATCCCGATCGGCAACCTCTTCCTGCCCTTTCGGATCGCCAAGCAGACCTGGCAGGCCAGCGTCCAGTACGGGCCGGACGGCTCCGCCCGCGCCCTCGGCGTCACGCCCGTCACCGTTTGGTGGTTCACCTTCATCGGGTCGAACCTGGTCGGCCGCGCCAGCGAAGCGGGCGGCGACCTGCTGTCGGCCGTCTCGGCGGTGTTCGCGGTCCTCTTCGTCCGCAAGCTGACCGCCCTGCAGGTCACGAAGGCGACCGAAGGACCCAACGCCCTCGCCTGACGCTCCTTCACGGCCACCTGTCACCCGACAACGGGCACCGGGCACCGGGCACCGGGCACCGGGCACGGTCACGCGCTACGGGGCGCGCCCGCGTTCACCCGGCGGGCACGGGCGCCGCGGCGGCGGGGGCCGCGGCGACGGGGACGGCGAACTCGCACCAGACGCATTTGCCCGCGCCCTTCGGCTCGACGCCCCAGTCGTCGGCCAGCCGGTCCACCAGCATCAGCCCGCGCCCCGAGACCGCCCAGTCGCCCGCCTCGCGCCGCCGGGGCAGGGCGCTGGACGAGTCCTCGACCTCGATCCTGATCCGGCCCTCGACCGTGAGCCGCAGGTTCACCTGGCCGCCGCCGTCGGTGTGCACCAGGGCGTTGGTCATCAGCTCGTCGGCGGCCAGCTCGATCTCGTCCGCCATGTCCCGGGCGCCCCAGGCGGCCACCGCCGCGCGGATCAGGTGCCGGGCCAGCGTCGGGCCCTCCTGGTCGCCGGGCAGGAGCCGCTGCCGGAGCGGGCCGCCGCCGCGCGGGGTGGGGGTGCCCCGGCGGCGCAGCAGCAGGAGGGCCATGTCGTCGCCCGTACCGGAGTCGCCGACCAAATCGCAGAGCACGTCGGCCAGCTCCTCCACGTCCACCGGTCCGTCGCACACCGCGTCCATGAACTCCCGCATGCCGGTGTCCGCGTCGGCCCCGGGCCGCTCGATCAGCCCGTCCGTGCAGAGCAGCAGGGTGTCTCCCGGATGCAGCTCCATGGTGGTCACCGGGTAACCGGAATCCGCCCCGGACCGGTCGCGCGGCGGCAGCCCCAGCGGCATGCCGCCGGCCGCGGACACCCGGTGGCAGCTGCCGTCGCCGCGCCGCACGACGGGGTCCAGGTGACCGGCCCGGACGATCTGGAGCATCCCGGTGGTCAGGTCGATCTCCGCGTACGTGCAGGTCGCGAAGCGCTCCGTCTCCAGCTCGCGCAGGAAGGCCGAGGCCCGTGCCATCGCGGTGCCCGGGGTGTGCCCCTCCGCGATGTAGGCGCGCAGGACGATCCTGAGCTGCCCCATGACCGCCGCCGCGTCGGTGTCGTGACCCTCCACGTCGCCGATCATCACGCCGACCCGGCCCTCGCCGAGCGGGATCACGTCGTACCAGTCCCCGCCGATGTCCCGCCCCATCCGGGCCGATCGGTAGCGCACGGCGATCAGCGCGCCCGGCACCTCCGGGATGCTGCGCGGCAGCATGGCCCGCTGGAGCCCTTCGGCGAGGTCGTGCTCCTGCTCGAAGAGGATGGCCCGCTGGAGGCTCTGCGCGATGCCGCTGCCGAGGGCGACCAGGAGGTTGCTCTCCTCCGCGGTGAAGTCGCCCTCCCGCGCGTACAGCAGTCCGAGCGCTCCGATCGGGCGGCCCTGCGCGATCAGCGGGAGATAGACCCCGCTGCGCACGTTGAGCGGCTGGATGTACCGCCACAGGAGGGGGAAGCGGCGCTGGAACTCGTCCCGGGAGGTGACGTACACCGGCTGCAGCGTGCGTACGGCTTCGCTCATCGGGAGGTCGGCTTCGATCCGGGTGTACTCGATCTCCGGGACGTACGTGCCCAGCTGCCCCTCCGCCACCAGGTGGACCCGGCCCCCGTCGACCACGCCGAGCATGATGCTGACCGCTCCGAGGTGGCCGAGCGCGGCGGGGTCCTTGAGGATGTCGGTGACGTCGTTGACGGTCCGGGCATGCGCGAGGATGGCGGTGGTGCGCTCCACGACGCCCGTCATCCGGCGCCGCCCCTCGTCCCGCTCGCTGCCGGCCCCCGGCTCGCCTGGATCGAGGTCCGCGTCCCGGACGATACCGATGATCCGGTACGGACGTCCGGTCGGGTCGCGCAGGATGTGGCCCTGGATGTGGGTCCAGCTGGCCGAGCCGTCACGGCGGCGGATGCGGAAGTAGGCGCCGTAATGGTTGCGCCCGTCCTTGAGAGCCTGGGCGACCCGGGCGTCGAGCCGCGCCTCTTCGCCGGCGGGTATCCGGGCCCGGAGCCCGCCGGGGGTGCCCGTGAACTCCTCCGGGCGCAGTTCGAACACCTCGAGAGCGGTCGGGTCCAGATGCATCTGCCCGCTGTCGAGGTCCCAGTCGAAGGTGCCCATCCGATTCAGCGCGAGGCTCAGGTCCGGACGGGCAGGCCAGTCGACCGCGAGGGATTCGCCCCTTTCGGCCATGCAGTCAGGATCTCACCCATCCGCCCGGCGCGCGGGGCGAGCGGCGCACCGACCGGGATCCGGCCACCCGGCGCTGCGGCCCCTCGCCCTGCGACCGGCCGGTCCTGCGGCCCGGCAGCCGCACCGGAGGCGGAGGCCTCGGCGGCCCGGGCCGCCGAGGACGGTGCCGCCGTGGACGGGGCACGTTGTGGCCAGGCTCGCCGTGGCCGGGGCCGCCGTCAGCCGCCGTGGCCCTGCCCCGGCTCCGTGCTGGGCGGCGGGTTCTGGCAGCTCACGTCCTGGGCGGGAAGCCGACCCGTGGTGAGGTACGCGTTGACGGGTATGTTGGCGCAGGCCGTGGGGGTCGCGAGATACGCGCCGTGCCCCTCGGCGCCCAGAGCCGTCACCATCCGCGACCCGCGCAGTGCCGCGTGCAGCCCCTGGCCGCTGGTCAGCGGCGTCTGGGGATCCCACTCGTTCTGCACGGTCAGCACGGCGGCCCGGGTCTTCATGGGCGTCGCGGCCTCCAGCGGCCGCTGCCAGAACGCGCAGGGCTTGATGTTCGAGGCGAAGTCCCCGTACAGCGGGTGCTTCACCTTGTCCTGCGCCGCGTCCCGCGCGTACTGGCCGGGATCGCGCGGCCAGCTGTCCGTGTCCCCGCACACGACGGACCAGTACGCGGCCATCGCGTTGTCGTCGGGAGCATCGTCCGAAGCGGTGGTGGGCTCCGGCCGGCCGACACTCGGGCCCCCGGCGCGCGGCGTGCCGAGCGGCGCCTTGCCGGCCGGGTCGTTCGTGCCGCCCGGCGGCTGGGCGGCCTTGTCGGCGGCAGCCTTGAGGCCCTTGATGCCGACCGAGGCCTCATGCGGGGAGAAGTAGAGCGAGGGTTCCTCCCGGATGGTGTCGCCCGTCATCCTCTGCCCGTTGTAGAGGAACGGCTCGCGGTCGGCCCGGGCCACCAGCGCCCAGAAGGTGTCGGCCACCGCCTGGGGCGTCGCGCCGAGCTTGTAGTAGTCGTCGCGCTCCGCGGCCCACCGGGTCCACCGCTCGAAGGCCGGCTCGGCTCCCGTTCCCCACACCTGGATCATCCCGCGCCAGACGCGCTGCGGATCTATGCCGCTGTCCAGGACGAACCGGTCGGTGCGCTGCGGAAACATCTGGGAGTAGACCGCGCCGAGGTAGGTCCCGTACGAGTAGCCGAGGTAGGAGATCGTGCGCTCCCCGAGCGCGGCGCGGATGACGTCGATGTCGCGCGCCGTGTTGCGGGTGGTGATGTGCGGGAGCACGTCGCCGGACTTCTCCCGGCACTTGTCGGCGATTCCGCGCGCCCAGGCCACGTCCGAGGCGAAGGTCTCCGGCCGGTAGGCGCCCCCGATGCCGCGCTCGTCGCGGTTCAGCCCACAGGTGACGGGGCTGCTCTCACCGACGCCGCGCGGGTCGAAGCCGATGAGGTCGTAGTGGTCCCGCACGTCCTTGGGCATCTCCCTGTCCGTCCGTATCGTGCGGTAGAGCCCGCCGGCGCCGGGGCCTCCCGGGTTGACGAGCAGTACCCCGCGCCGCTTGGCCGGGTCCCCGCTCTTCATCCGGGATATGGCGAGGTCCAGCATGCGCCCCTCGGGATGCTGGTAGTCGAGCGGCACCTTCAAGGTCGCGCACTCCACCACCTCCGGTTTGTCCGGGCTGCACCGCTGCCACGTCGGCTTCTGGCGCAGGTATTCGGGGGTCTGGGCGGCGGACGCCTGGGAAGACGCCGCCCAGGGCAGGGCGGTGGCCATGAGGCCGGCGGCGGCGAGCAGCGGGACGAGACGTTTCATGCGCGGAGGACCGTGCTTTCTTCCGATGAAATCCCTTGCGCCTCCACTGTGTTGGACGGACCACTTCGGACGAATCCCCCACAAGAGCCGACCTTTCGTCCCTCTCGCGTACTACGCGATATCCGGACAGACGGCCGAGATTCGGCCGCTCGATCGGGGCGTTCCCCTGCACCGCCCGGCCCGCGCCCGCACAACGGCGCGTAGTCCCCTCCCCCTTGGGTACGACGGCAGGCGGACAGGACCGGGCCGGCCCGCCCCCCCGGGGGGCGGCCGGCCCCCGGCGGGGGGCGCGGGGACCGGGCGGACGCCCGGGGCCGGGGGGGCGGGGCCC